>DATIKF010000083.1:0-11879 GCA_035477855.1 Dissulfurispiraceae bacterium | reverse complement strand
AAAAATCATTCTCCATGGTCAACTGCCCTATCTTGGCGTGAAGTTCTTTTACCTCAGGCACGGCATCTTCCTTGTTGTCCTTGCTGAAGATTTCACCCGCGCGCTCGATTAGCTCTTTCTTCCACTGCCCGATGACATTCGGATGTACCTGAAACCGAGCTGCCAGTTCACTGATCGTCTGCTCCCCCTTGACTGCCTCTAATGCTACTTTAGCCTTGAATGCCGCCCCGTGATTCCGTCTCGTCCTCTTTCCCATGTTCGCTGCTCCTCTCTATCCCCTTGTAGTTTAGAGCAGCTCCCCTCCACTTTACACCCTGTCCGATTTTGCTGGACCACCTCTCTCTGTGTACCGCGTCTTCTTCATGTCTGCCTCCTCGCTCAGAGTGTTGTATCACGACCAACATCTAATTACAAGTGGCACAGTTTTTCTGGGGATTGTCGCCTATGCCATCAGTGCCAGTATTAGAAAAACGGTTATCCAGCCGGTGCTGCAGCTAACAGAGGCTGCCAATGCGATTTCAAAGGGTCAACTTGAGGAGAAAATTCAACCGGGAATTGTCATTAGCCCGACAGGACGTGCAACGCCGCTCATTCTCGGACGGCATCCAGCCGTCCTCCGAGGTATTCGCCCGGCACTTACCTCCATGTAAGCGACTACTTCGCCGAATAAATCCGCTCTGTTGCACGTCCTGCCAGGCTTTGAGCGTTTTGGACCGATTCTAATGATAATTTTGGGGTTATTCCAAAATCCGTTGCTGTCTGCTGCTTTGTATGCTGCAAAATAGCCAAACTCAAGCGGGGCGCGGAAATGCGGTCCTTTTCTTTTTTCCTTCATCCGGCTCATCACCTTCTGTTTCCCGATAAAGCAGACCTGTGACACTCTTTGGGGCACATCTTCAGGCATAATAAAACCAACGATGCTGAGGCTGACGTATTCAAACGATCTCGGGATGCTGGTGCATGCTTTGGTGAAAAACAGTCCGGCGCTGTCCGCGGGCGGTCCGGATCTGCTTTTTTCTTCACCGTCGGTCGTTATCCCCAACCGGAACCTGAAGACATGGCTTTCTTTTGAGATCGCCCGCACAACCGGCATAGCTGCAAACATCTCCTTTCTTTACCTGGAAGAGTTTCTCCAGTCTGTCCTGACGGATAACGGCAGGGCAGGCGTCATCATAACGCGGGATGTTATCCACAGCGCACTCATTTCACTTTTCCAGCGCGGAATGGAACAGGACGAAACAGGACGGTTCCCTGATGAAGTTGCCGCCTACATCCGGGCGGCTGAAAGCCAGGATGAGCGTGACCTGCGGACGTATCAGCTGGCGGCGGAACTTTCCCGGGTGTTTGAGGAGTATTTCCTGTCGCGCGAGACCATGCTTCAGAAATGGCAACAGGGCAATTTCGTTACTGCAAAGGAGCCTTTTTTTTCGAGCGAACGCTGGCAGCGTTCGCTATGGGCGATGTTGTTCGGTGCCGGCGGGAGCCTTGCGTGCGCCGCTGCCCCGGACGGCAGGTCTTACATGACCTATCCCGCGGCGCTTGATCAGTTGTCCGGGCGAACCCTTGTATTGCCGAGCGAACTGCATCTCTTCGGCTTTTCCTATATGTCGCGCACGTACTTGCGAATACTTTCCCGGATAGTGCTTGCGCATGATGTGCATGTTTATGCGCTGAATCCGTGCCGGGAGTTCTGGGAGGATGTCCGCTCAAGGTCGGAGGAGCTGCGCGAGAAGGCAAAAAGAATCCGGCGGAGCAGGAAACTGAAGGAAGAAGAGCTTGAGGCGAGCGAAGATCCTTTCCATCTGGACGATGCGGACGAAACTCCGGCATTACGGCTCTGGGGGCGACCCGGCAGAGAGCATATCCATATCCTGAACTCTGTAACCGACTGTAACTTCACGGAAGACTTTGCCGACCCTCTTGAGTGCGGCCCTACGCTTCTTCGTTTGCTTCAGCGGGATATACTGCTCCGTGAAGAGGAGCGCGTTCAACCGCCTGAGGGGTTTGATGTCAGCACCGATGAGAGCATTCGTATTCTTGCCTGCCCGGGGATTCAGCGCGAAGTTGAAGTGGTTGCCAACGAAATCTGGGCGTTGATCATGCGCGATGACGAAACAGAGCGCACTGACAGCCGGCCGCTCCGCTTTCATGATATCGCGGTCATCATCGCGGACAGCGCAGAGTACGACACGTATCGGGCCCATATCGCATCGGTCTTTCAGGAAATCCATGCCATACCTCACTCCATAAGCGATACTGCCCTTGCAAAAGACGCGCGGGTCGCAGAAGCAGTGCAGCTCCTGCTGGGGCTGCCCCTGAGTTCATTTCTGCGGGAAGACGTGCTTCGGCTCATTACCCACCCGTCTGTCGCGGCCCGCTTCCCGGAAGCTGACGCCGACGAGTGGATCGCATGGGCGGAAAAAACCGGGATTTTTCACGGGCAGAATCATGAGGCTCATGCCGGAACGTATATTGAAAAAGATATCTACAATTGGGAGCAGGGGATGCGAAGGCTTGCGCTCGGGGCTTTTATGAGCGGGATCAGAAGCGGCGACAGCAGGACATTCTTCGATGCTTCGCTCGGTGAGGAGTACCTGCCTGAAGAGTTCAGGATGGACAGTCTGCCGAATGCCGGTCTCGCCATAGCTCTCCTGAAATCACTTTTTGCGGACGCACGGTTTGCCCTGGAACAGCGAATGACATTTTCCGATTGGGCAACGTTTCTTCAGTGTTATATTTCCGCCTATGTCGGAACCGCCGCTGAAGACGATGAGCATGCGCTTGCGCAATGCCTGAAAGTGGTCGCTTCACTGCGGCAGCACCAGACAGACGAAACGCGGGTTTCCTACCGCATAGTGCGGGAGTTTGTCCGCGCAGGGCTTGCCGTCCTGACCGGCATGCAGGGGCAGTATCTGGCGCGCGGGGTGTCCGTCTCGTCATTTCTGCCGATGCGCCCTATCCCGTTTCGGGTGGTTTTTGTTCTCGGCATGGGGGAGGGCAGGTTCCCTGCGCGCGATATGCGCAATCCGCTCGACCTGCGCTGCGCGCGCAGAATGCCGGGAGATGTGACAGCCAGAGAGCGGGATCAGTACATGTTTCTGGAGACGCTCATTTCAACGCGCGACCGGTTGTATCTGTCTTATGTATCCCGGGACGGCCAGACCGGGGAAATGATTGAACCGTCCTCCGTCGTGAAGGAGATGCAGTTCATGCTTGAGCGCGGGTATGTCGGAACGGAAGGCTTGAAGCGCATTGTCAGCGAACACCCGCTCCGGCGCTTTGACACGCTCTATTTTCCCTCGTTGTACGGTGATGCCGGCGCCCCCCCCCCAATGCCCAACTTCTCTCCCGACGCGCAGAAAGAAGCTGCCGCTGCTGCGCTCAGCGCGTCATTACGGTCGGCCGGCAGAGGGCGAATCCCTGAAAGGACGCTGGTCGAAAAAAAGCTTCCGCAGCAGGTGCGGACGCTTTTGGGAATTGCTGATTCAGCGAAGCCGGCCCAGTGTGAACGAGACAATGACGGGAGGATACCGCTCCGCACGATCAGAAAGTTTCTCGAGTGCCCGTTGCAGGGGTGGGCTTCGTTTCAGCTTGGTCTGCGGGAAGAGGATTTCGACGATCCCATTGTCCGCAACGAGGAATCGTTTGAGACGCCTTATCTGGAGTCGCTGCTCATACAGCGCGATGTGTTTGCGGAGGCTTGGAACAGTGCCGTCCGTTCGGGAGACTTCGACGGGACTGTTCCTGCTCTGTACGGAGAGCGGGTGCGTCTCAGCGAAATGAAGGGGCGGACGCCGACCGGATTTTTCAAGCAGGCCGAAATGCGCAGGCATCTTGAGGCAATTCAGGCGTGGCGTGCGCATCTGGCGGCGGACGCTGAAAGCCCGGGCGCACTCATTCAGGCGCGTTTCGGCAAAGGGCAGGAAAGCGGCGGGGCAAGCGTGGCGATGCCGACTGTGCTGCTGGATCTCATGTCAGGCATGCGGGCAGAGTTGTCCGGCAGAAGCGGTCTTTTGTCTAAGGATCTGTACCACGCATTTGTCTGCCGTCCGAAGAGTATAAAATCATTCAAATACACACACCTGCTCCAGCCGTTCCTCGATTGCGTCTGCCTGTCGCTGCTCGGCAAGATTGCGGGCGGCTATTTTACCGTACATGTGCTCTGCACCGACGGGATAAAGAAAACAGTTTTCAGCATTCCCGGCACGGATGAATGCAGGCAGTTCCTTGAAAAAATAGTGCAGGACATAACAGGGCATGCGCACGATTATCTGCTGCCTCTGGACGCGATCATGGACTGGAAGTTTCAGAACAAAGGTGGCAGCAGCCTTGAGGACATCGTCGCCAGAGTGCGCGACAATACGTGGCAGAGCAACGGCTGCTCGTTCGGTCCGGTGCGTGCGAAGGATTATGATCCGCCAAAAGATGCGGAGATTCTGGCGGAGCGTCGCCTCGGGCTTCTCTTTGCATGCATTGCAGAGGGGCAGCAGGAGAATAATCGATGAGCGGCACGATTTATTACGAGCGCCCCGATATTCTGGAAGCCATCCCGAAAGACCGTCATACGGTTATCGAGGCATCGGCCGGTACCGGCAAGACCTACACGATAGAGCATCTGTTTGTCGAACTGCTCCTGACGCAAAAGGTAAATATCGACAACATTCTAGTTCTGACCTATACGGAGCGCGCTGCCGGCGAACTGCGCAGCCGGGTCAGAAGCATGATCGAAAAAGTCCTGGTTTCAGGCGGCTGCCCGGGAAAGCCGGAGCGGCAATGCTGGGCAATCGGGCCGCAGGAAAAGGTCCATCTCGAGCGGGCGCTGTTCAGTTTCGACATGGCGCCCATCCATACCATCCACAGCTTCTTTCAGCGTGTCGTGAATGAGCATGCATTCAGTAGCGGCAGGCTGTTCGAGCAGTCGCTTGTGGACGGGGAGAGCGCATTCCATGACGCATTCATGAACGTGCTCAGGACCGACATCAGTTGCCGGGATGAGTATGCATGCTATCTGGATGCCTGGCTGAAAAACGGCCATTCCATCGACGAACTCACGGAGGTGCTGTATTCCTGCCATGCGCGAAAACGAATTGTGCTGCCGCGTTTCGACGAGACGGCGCTGAAGGACGCATTGAAAACTCTTGCCGGTGTTGTTCAAGCTGATGGTTTCGGAGAGCGGCTGAAAGCCGCGCTGAAAGCTCAAAAGATTCCTCCTTCCACAAGCGGAGCGCTGGTCAAGCGGTCGGTCGCATTCGGTAGTGCACTGCAGGGTATTGACGCGGATTTCCGGCTGACAGACGTGATTGAGGGCATCGACCCCGAATGGATTCAATATGTCGAGGAGAAACTTTTACCTGGCGCACCGTGGGGTCGGGAAATCAGGGGATACCTCGATGCACTCGCCTCCTTAAAGCGGCATTTCATCCCACTCAAGGGCATGGTGGTGAAGCTCTTTCTGCCGCTGGTGCAGGAGCGGCTTGAAAAGGACAAGCGGGCCGCCGGGCTGTATGACTACGACGACATGATTGCTCATTTGCTGGAGGCGCTCAGCGGGCGGCAGGCCGGGGCATTGATAGCTGCACTTCGCTCCCGGTACCGGTTTGCACTGATCGATGAATCGCAGGATACCGACGAGCGGCAGTGGAAAATATTCGAGCGGATTTTTCTGGAGAGCGGGAGTCAGAACATCCTCTATCTTGTCGGTGATCCCAAGCAGGCTATCTATGGATTCAGGGGAGCGGACGTCTTTACCTACTTGGCTGCGCGCGAGGCCATCTGCATGCATCATGCACCCGTTCCCCTGGTCAACAACTATCGCTCCACCGCCCGGCTGGTCGGCGCGTATAACGAGCTTTTCCGGCAGGATATTGAGGAGCCCTTCTTCCGGGGAGATATCACTTATGACGAACCGCTGGCGTGCGGAAAGCCTGAATTCCGGGCCGTTGACGGAAGAGGTGCGGACAGTGCTCCGGTCGTGATCTGGGAAATCGACAATGACAGAAAGTCCGTTTCAGCAGAGTACTACCTGAACGATCTCGGTCGCGCCGTTGCCGCAGAGATCGCTGTTCTCCTGAAGGGCGGTATCGGATTGTGCGATAAATCCGGAGGGGAGAGAAGAGCACTGAAGCCGGGCGATATTTTCATTCTCACGAGAAAAGAGTCCGAGGGACGGCGGGCTGCGGAGTTTTTGCGGGAGGCCGGCCTTCCATTTGCTTTTTACAAGCTTGACGGCCTCTTTCAGACGCCTCAGGCTGAGCATATCCGGGACCTGCTGCTCGCTGTTGAAAACCCCTTCGATGAATCGCGGCGACTGCGCGCCTGGATGACGCCGTTCTTCGGCGTTCCCCTCGATCGCCTGTCTGAATGCAGGAGCCTTCCCGAGACCGAGCCACTGGTAAAGCGGCTTCTTGACTGGCATGCTCTTGCACGCCGGCGCGTCTTTGCGGAACTCTTTTCCCGACTGATCAACGAGAGCGGTCTTGTGCGGCGGGTCATCTTCTTTGAGGACTCCGGACGGGGGCTGACCGACTATCTGCATATTCTGGAAATGCTGCTGGAGGAGGCAAGCGGCGGCGGAAAAGAGCTTGCCGATCTGACGCAGATGCTTGCCGACTTTATCCGCGGAGCGAGGACTCCGGCCAGGGAAGACGGAACCGTACAGCGGCTTGAGACCGACAAGGAGGCTGTCCAGATAATGACCATGCACAAGAGCAAGGGTCTTGAGGCTGCGGTGGTCTTTGTCTACGGCGGGTACAGCGCAGGGCCGGTGGATGATTTTCACCTGTATCATGATGCGGAAGGCAAGGCGGTTCTCCATCTCGGCGGATGGGAGGAGCAGAAACAGCGTGCTCAAAAAGAGAGCCGGGACGAAGACAGGCGGCTCCTGTATGTAGCTGCGACCCGTGCAAAGGCACGGCTCTATCTGCCGTTTGTCTCTCCTGAAAAATTTACAGCAAAGGCGGGCATGTACAAACTCATGAATGACCGGCTTGCGGCCATTGCGGCTGATGAAGCGTCGGTGAAGCGCGGCGGCTTTGTCTTTGTAAGTCCCCCCTTCGGTGCCGCGTCTGTTGCAGGCAGCGTTCAGAATGTACATGAAATCATGAAACAGTGGTCGCCGCCCCCCCAGCTTCTGGACCTGCCGGATGAGACGGAGCGTTTCGATTCGGTGCGCGGGCGGCATGCCGGATTCGAAGTCACCTCATATTCCCGGATGAAAAAGACTCAGGGAGGTTATTCCGCCCCGGCGGGAGACGAAGAGAGCATTTTTGACGACCGCGTTGCCGAAGGCGGAAAGGCCGGCGTGCAGGATACCCTGCCGGGCGGCCCGCGGTTCGGCAAGGCGTTGCACTGCGTCATGGAGTCGATACGATTCGACAGTCTTCCTGCCCGTGCCGGGTTCTCGCAGTGGGCTGAAACGGAAACAATCCGTACTCTGGCGCTTCAGGCTTCAGGACGTGAGGGCGTTGAGCAGGCGCATGCCGAATATCTTTTGTCGCTGGCCTATAACGCTCTCATGAGCAGGATTGTCCTGGCAGACGGAACCGAACTGCCCCGACTCGCGGCAGTTCAGCGGTCAGCTCGTGAACTCGAATTCCTCTATCCTTACCCGGAGAAGCATTTCCCGCGACTCACTTCCGCGCAGTGGGCCGATATCCGGATAGAGCGGGGGTTCGTGAAGGGCTTTATCGATATGGTTTTTGAACACGGCGGGAAACTGCATCTGCTTGACTGGAAGACCGACGTCCTGCCGGACTATTCAGCAGCGGCACTGCGTGAGCACTATGACACCAATTATTCGCTGCAGGCCGGGCTTTATCTGATAGCGCTCTGCAAAATGCTCAGGGTGCACACCGAATCAGAATACAATGAGCGCATCGGATCAGTTGTGTATTGCTTTGTCCGCGGGATGAATCCGGCGGATACGCAGGGCAGCGGGCAGGTAGTGACGCGTTCTTCGTGGCAAGAAATGCTGGCATTTGAGGAGAAGCTCATTGCCGGCCTGGTATTTGAAGAGGTGGATTCATGATTCATTTGCAGCGTTTATCTGCATGCGGGGCAGCCCGTCTGGCGTTTGAAGGCCTGAAGGGAATCGATCCGAATCGTGCAGACTTCGAACAGTTCATTGAACGCCTTCGGAACGGAATGAAGGGTTTTACTATGAAAGAAGAGACGATTCAGCTTGCCGCTGAAATCGCATCTTTTGCCTCGTCGCTCGTTCCTGAGGATAAAAAGGCCCTCACGCTCCTGGCAATCTGCACACTCATAGCCGTGCGGCAAGGGAGCACGCTTCTTCCCCTTGCGGGTGACGCAGCGAATCTGGCTGATTCGGCGCTCGCACTGCTCAGCAACGGAGATGCCGATATGGCGGAAGAGCACAGAGCGCTTTTACACGCGCTTGGGAAGATGACAGAAGACGGCAGGGCGTCAGCTGTCATCGGCACTGCCGGCGAGTTCAAGCCGCTCATTGTTGATGGCGGAGGAGTGTATCTTCAGAGAATGCTTCAGCTTGAGCTCAGTTTTTGTGGCCGGTTGCGGATGCTGAGCCAACGCAGCACCGGCGTTTTTCCCCGGGAAAAGGTTGCTTTTTTCCTGAAAGAGACTGACGGACAGCCTCTCCGGCTGACCGATGAACAAAAACATGCCGTGACTGTTGGGCTGACGCGTCCGGTCTCGATTATCTCCGGCGGCCCCGGAACCGGGAAAACCTCGATTGTCGTGTCGATACTGAAGGTTCTGATGAGGCTTGGCGTGGGTCTGCATGATGTAATTCTGACCGCGCCGACCGGCAAAGCGGCAAATCGGCTGACCGGATCGCTCCTGACAGGGATGCAGGCAGAGGCATCAGGCGCCGGACCGGCAGGTATGCCCGAAGCCACAACCATTCACCGCCTGTTGCGCTACTCACCCGGCCGGGACCTGTTCATTCAGAATGAAAGCAACAGATTGCCGGGGCGTGTCGTGATTGTGGATGAGGCATCCATGATCGATCTCTATCTCATGGAACGGCTGATGAGCGCCCTTCCCGACGACGCCCTGCTGATTCTTCTGGGAGATGCCGACCAGTTGCCTTCGGTGGATGCCGGTGCGGTGCTGGGAGAGCTGATGCAGTTCGAGAAAGACAGCCCCACAGGGTTTGCAATCGGCATTGTTCGCCTTACCAAAAACTTCCGCATGCGGGAAGACGATCCTGAAGGAGGGAAGATTTACCTGCTTTCAGACGCGATACGGCGTGGTGCAGTGAACGAAATCTGGAATCCGGCATTGCCGCTCGTGCTGAATCGCTCATCGGCAGAAGATTGTGTTTTTGCGGGAGCTGAGTTTCTGGACACATCGGGTTCGGAAAATGTACTCAGTGATTTTTGCAGCCGGTGGTATTCATCCATGGTGCTCGGACTGTCTGACTTCCAGAAGCTGATTAGTAAACGCTATTATTATGGCAGGGAGGGGTTCCGGGGTCAGGACCTTCAGGATCTGGACCGTCTGTTTGACCATTTTGAAGGCTTCCGCATGCTGTGTGCAACGAATGTGTACACCACCGGAACGGAGGCGGTGAACCGCCTTTTCCACATCAAGGCGCTTGAACGGGAAGGATTCGACCGTCCGGCCGAATTTGCTCCGGGCGAGCCGGTTCTCATTGAGCGAAACGACTACACAAAAAACCTTTTTAACGGTGACCATGGTATCGTTCTGCGAGTCTCGCCGCGAAAAGGCATCCTCCGCCTGATGGCGGTGTTCCGGCGCGGCGGTGTGTACGTCGCATATCCGGCAGAGGCTCTGCGCGGAAGCATATCACTGGCATACGCGGTATCTGTTCACAGAAGCCAGGGATCGGAATACAGAAGCATCGCACTGATTCTTCCTGAACAGGACGTGGAGATTCTGACGCAGGAGATATTCTACACGGCAATAACGAGGGCAAAGACGGGAGCAGTGCTTGTCGGTAAACGCGGAATCCTTTCAAGGGGAATTCAAAACAGAGTGCGGCGGGCTTGCGGTATAGGGAGGCGTTTGCGGGAAAAAGCGTAATCGGTGAGGAATACGCGAGGCTTGCGGGATTATTCAAATACGACGTGGATTTTGATCTTTTCGAGCCGCTTCCCTCTGACTCCAATCTCCTCCGGTTTGCTGATTCTGCCTTTGCTCCGCAGTTCAAGAATCCGCTTCACCGTATCAGGCCCGATGCCCGGAACCCGCAGCAGCATCTCCCGATCAGCACTATTGATCCTGACCGGAAAAACCTCGGGATGCATATCTGCCCAGAGCTCTTTCGGGTCTTTCTCCAGGCTCAGATTGCCCTTCGCATCGAGCGGAACCTCCTCGGCATTGAAACCATAGCGCCGCATCAGAAAATCGACCTGATACAGTCGATGCTCCCGTATGAAACGCTCCCCCGGTGTGGTCAGAAACTGCTGCTCCCCCGGGATGTCCGGGTGGCCGAGTCCCTTCTGGTATGCCGAGAAGTAGACCCGCTGAAAGTGCTTTTGATTGTACAGATCGGACATCGACGACATGATCTCACTGTCCGTCTCATCCGATGCGCCCACGATGTATTGCGTCGTACATTTTACTCGCGAGTGCTTCATGCCCCTGCCGGTAAGCTTTGCCATCAGGTTGATCGGGCGGATAATGTCGTTGTCGTAATCTTTCTTGTCAGAGAGCGCCTCGAAATGGCGCTTGCCGGGTGTCTCGATATTCAGCGACACCGCACTTGCAAGTGAGATGGAGTCCTCAATCGCCGCATCGGAGACACCCGGAATAATCTTCAGGTGAATGTAACCCCTGTATTTGTGTTTGCAGCGCAGCAGGCGGGCGACGGTATTAATACGGTCCATCGTGTAGTCGGGGTTGCCGATGACGCCGGAACTCAGGAAAAGACCGAAGACCTTTCTCTTGCGGACATATTCCAGAAAAATGCGTGCAACCTCTTCAGGCTGGAGCGTGCAGCGCCGCACATTCGTTTCGGCCCGCAGCGGGCAGTATTTGCAGTCGTTCGAACAGGTGTTGGAAAGTAGCGTCTTCAGGAGGATGGAGTGCCCGCCTTGCGGCATGGCAACCGGGTAGAGCCATTTGCCGTCGAGTCCGCGCTTTCTGCGGTCCGCATCGCTTGTGCCGCAGGCACAGGCCAGATCGTACTGAGAATCAGCGGAGAGGACTTTGAGTTTTTCGATGGTATTCATGAGGAAACGCCTTGAGGAATTATATCATGGGGGTAAGGAAGGAAGAAAACCCTATGGGCTATTCTTGCGAACTGCACTGGGCTCAGAATAGTTCGACGTGGTTCTCTTGATGAAAAGCATCTGTATGCAGGCGTGAGATATAACCCAAAATCGTCATGAGTAAACAGGCTGCTACGCAACTCTTTGCTTTGGTGCTTTTTTTGTCATTCCGGCGCTTATCCTGTCAAGGATGTCCGGAATCCTTTCGGTGCGGAATTGGCGGAAAGACTCCCGACCTGTCTGCGTTCGGCCACGCACAGGCAGGCGAGCGAGAGTGACAAAAAGAGGTATCCTCAAAAGGTGTGTAAATTGAATCAGGCGGTGTGCCCTTTCAAAGTTGAGCTTGCAATCAACAAAAGACGAAAGGAGACACGACCATGAAGAAGGATACCGGGAGCAAACATAAGCCGTCAAGAGCAGTAGTGTATGAGGTGGCTCAGGTCGTTTGGACAGGAGCAAGCGATTCTTAAGTGGGAAGCTGCTCAGCATCAGGCTGCCCGCTCATGCGGCAGTATAGTCAAGTTGTTTTGGTTCATCGGGAATTGGACTTTTGTACCGGGAAAGATAAACATATCTGAACGGAGGGAAGTCCATGAGAAAGCAGAGGCACAATTACAGTGCAGAGGACAAGGTAGTGATTCTGAGGCGACATCTTATTGATCG
>DATIKF010000082.1:0-1534 GCA_035477855.1 Dissulfurispiraceae bacterium | reverse complement strand
TCCGCGTCCTGCAACGCAAAGCCTACGGTTTCAGAGACACGGAATTCTTCAAACTCAAGATCTACGCTCTGCACGAAACCCGCTACGAACTCGTAGCGTAACCCACCATGAAAAGTACGCAAAAACCGGATGAGCCGCTTTTATGACGCTTGCGGTTTCCAATGTGAAGACTCCGCAGACAGCACGGGAGGAGCTCTACTATCGGTTCCAGGACAGGCTCGTAACAAATGGGCAATTGGATCGTACGCTCGTGAGCTTCCAGGCAAACCGGAACCTGCCCTATTATAGATGGCTTAAGTACAAAGAGGGTTTTTCTGCCCAATTCATTGAGTATGTGATTCGGAAGTTGGCTTCGACTCCTGGGATCTTGTTAGACCCGTTCGCCGGCACAGGGGCAGCTCTTTTCGCAGCGAGGAGACTAGGTTGGGATACGATCGGCATTGAGTTGCTTCCAGTGGGTTTCTTCGCGGTGGAAGCACGTATAGCTGCTGAGCAGGTCCGTGCGCGTGATCTCCAGCGAGAAGTGGATAAGGTGGAGGAGATCGCTTGGGAGGATTTTTGCGAGGAGCAGTGGAGACTCAAGCACGTCTCCATCACGAAAGGTGCATTCCCTGAGCAAACAGAGCGTGCGATTGCAGGGTATCGTGCTTACTGCTCGCGTGTAAAAAACAGCAGGGTACGAACCCTCTTGGAGTTGGCTGGCCTGTCGGTGCTGGAATCGGTCAGCTATACGCGCAAGGATGGGCAGTATCTCAGATGGGACTATCGCGCGAACAAAGAGCGAGTTACTGCGAAGTTCGACAAAGGACTGATCCTGGATTTCAATTCCGCCATTCGTCAGAAGTTGCACCAGATCTCTAACGACATCGGGCACAAGAATACCGAATCGGCCGTCCTCTTTGACACAGAGCGCCATGAGCATGGGTATCTCGATCTGAGGCATGGGTCGTGTCTCAACATCTTGCCCGATCTACCGGACGGTTCTATCGATATGGTCATCACGTCGCCGCCCTACTGCAACCGGTACGATTACACGCGGACTTATGCTCTCGAACTGGTTTATCTTGGTGCCAGCGAGGCAGATGTCAAGGCTTTCCGCCAGAGTCTTCTCTCCTGTACGGTAGAGAACAGAACCAAGCGTGAACAACTCCGGACCTTCTACGGTTCTCGCGACGAACAGAACGCGTTCGATACGATCATGCGTGTCTTCGAACACCAGGCCGCTTTGCATGAGGCGCTTGGCATTCTCGATACATATGGCTCTGAAGGCAAACTGAACAACAGTAATATCCCCAACATGGTGAGGAACTACTTCCTGGAAATGGCGTTTGTTATCCGGGAGCTTGCGCGGATACTGCGTAGCGGGGGCGTTATCGTTATGGTCAACGACAATGCGGAAGTTGTCAAGTTGAATGAGACAGTTCCTTTTCACAATTAAGCTCTAATCAATCCGTTGTTTTTGGGGCCTCCTTGGGCGGATTGATCCAGACGGCCTGAGGGGGCAACGCCGCCTCGGGCGGTTTGTGTAGGAAGC
>DATIKF010000081.1:0-15793 GCA_035477855.1 Dissulfurispiraceae bacterium | reverse complement strand
CTGGCCGTTCTTGATAAAGTTTCCGTATAAAAACAAAGCTAAAATGCTGACATTGTGGATGCAGAGCTGGTTATGTTGTGATATTATTAAACAAAAAGCAAGAGAGGTCTTTTATGGGTATATATGCCGGTGGGCAAAACGATGAGCCGATATTGCCGGAATTTCAGCGCTATCTTGAAGAAAACAGTCTTGTGCCGGCAAACCGTGTATCGTTCTATGCTTATTGGGTAGAACGATATCAGCGCTATGCAAAAAAACACTCCATTGATGCATCCGGCTATCATGAGCAGTCGATCTTGAGTTTTCTGGTGGATTCGCGGGCGGATGAGCGGATTAAGGATTTACTGCTGAAGAAGTGATCGCCGGTCTGTCAGGGGAGGAGCTTTTCTGAAGGAATTTCAGAACTCAAACTGCAGTGGATTTTTGTGCTTTGTAGACTTCTCACAAGCAGCGATGCATTCGCCGCAGTTATGGCACATTGGGTAAATGTTTCCTGTCATCGGCTCAAGGTCAAGCTGGCACGCACGGCTGCATGAGCCGCATTGAATGCATTTCCGGTCTGCATATTCGCTGAAAACCACCTTGAGCGTTTTTGAACAGCGGAAGAAGCCGAGCGTAGTGCCTACGGCACAGACGTAATTGCACCAGAACCGGCGAAGAATAAAAAATTCACCGATGAGAATAAGGCCGATGATTCCCGCTTCAAGGCCGACGGTACTTTCGAACACCGCTGTGCTTATCTGCAGCGATATGATGCCGGGAGCTGATATCAGGCTTGCCAGCGGGAAGCCGACGGCCATGCTGCCGATTAAGACGAGTGCGAGCACGGTCCAGCGGGGATACGAAGCAGGGTGGAGATGAACAGCACGTCCTGAAGCGAGCTTTGCTGCAAGCAGATCGAAGAGTTCGGAAAATAGGTTCTGCGGCCAAAGACAAAGGTGAACGCAACCGGAATGAGTATCGAAATAATCAGCGTCTGTGTCGCGCTCATGGTGAGCATCATCACCTGCAGGCCGCTGAGCGGATCGGTTACATCAATTGGACCGAACGACATGGAGTAGAGCGTTCCGGTAATGAATGAAATTTCCCGCTCATTGAGGAAGGGGATGGCCACAAGCAGACCGAGAAACGCACCCTGTACACAACGCCGCGCACGTTGCAGTTTCACTTTTCCCCCTTCAGCTTCACAAAGACAGCCGTGGGGTTTGCAGGACAGACATTCTCGCAGATTCCGCAGCCGACGCATTTCTTTTCATGAACGACAGGGCGGAGTTTATTGTCCATCGTAATCGCTTCGTCGAACAGGGGACATATCTCGTAGCAGCTTCGGCAGAGCGTGTCCTGCCAGGCGTAACAGGTCTTTTTGTCAATCAGCGCAATTCCCATGCGGACGTCTTTTTTATCGGTCAGCTTCGTGTCGAGTGCTCCCGACGGACAGACAGGCGGGCATTTCATGCAGAGGTAACACGGCACTTTGCGGGGATCGATAATCGGCGTCCCCATGTTCGTGAAACCGTCAAAAAGCGTACCGGTTCTGATTGATCGGTACGGGCAGATGACGAGGCACTTGTTGCAGCGAATGCAGCTTGCCTGGAAGTGGCGCTCATCGCGGGTGCCCGGAGGGCGGAGAAAGCGTTTACGCATTCGCCGAGAAAACCGGATTTACGCCTGTCACAAACTCCATGGCATGCAAAGCGGCGGCCAGCTTCTCAAGTTCATCAGAGGTGGCGGATTCAAGGACGACAATAATCTTGTCGTCCTTGAATCCGTAGACGCTTGCTTTTTCCATGAGAGCGAGGCTGCTCAGCACAGCCCCGCTCATGCCGGGTTGAATGTCTATTACCACGCTCGTGACGATCATTAAGCCTTCTGAACTTTTACCGCGCAGATTTTGTACTCAGGCTGCTTTGACAGGGCATCAAACGCGTCGTTCGTCAGGAGGTTGATAAGCTTTTCCGGATCGTGGAAAGATGCATACACCAGCCCGGGCCGGGGCACGTCCAGTACGCGCGCTTCGAGCACCAGTGAACCGCGACGGGAGGTCACCTTGACCTTGTCCTTGTTCTTGACGCCGATTGTCTTTGCATCAACCGGATTGATCTCAAGGAATCCATACGGGGCAGCACGCCGCAGTTCAGGAACCTTGGCTGTCATGGTGCCGGTGTGCCAATGCTCGATCTGGCGTCCGGTTGTCAGCACAAGCGGATAGTCCTTGTCGGCAGGCTCAGCGGGCCCGGCAGCCGGACGGAGCCAGATAACCGCCTTGTTGCCGTCAGGTTTGTTGCCGTAGAACGAGACATCCGAAGCCGCTGGGTCGAACTTTTTCACGAGCGGATCGCCATATTTTGCAGTATAGCGGCGGAGAGTGCCCGGATGCGTGGTGGTCGGCATGGGCCACAGAAGGCCGTGTGCTTTCTTTATGCGGTCGCGGGTCATGCCCATAAAGTCATACGCTGTTCCTTCCGACGCCTGACGAATCTCGTCCCAGATTTCCGGGGTTTTTTTGTACGGAATGAGATTCTTCGCCTCGTCGCCTCGTCCTGTAGCAGCCAGAAGCCTGCGTCCGAACTCGGTCATAACTTCGAAGTCGGGGCGCGCCTCTCCCGGCGGCTCTATGCACTTTTCAAGCAGCTGATACCGCCGCTCCGACTGGCCGTAGACGCCTTCCTTTTCGACCCAGAGCGCAGCAGGCAGCACGAGGTCTGCAAGTTCAGAGGTCTTTGACGGATGATACGCTTCGGATACCACGAGAAACGTATCCTTGCCGACCATTCCTTTGCGATACTCGCCGACATTCGGGAGGCTCTGTCCGGGGTTGGTGCAGACAATCCACATGGCCTTCACATCGTTTTTGCCGAAAGCCTGGAACATCTCGACAGCGGTGAGGCCTGGTTTTGGCTGGATGCGGCCTTTCGGCACGCCCCAGAACTTTTCCATATCTTCACGATCCTTGTCGTTGACGATAAGCCGGCCATACGGGAGCAAGTGAGCAAGAAGACCGCCGTCGCGAACGCCGCCGCATGCATTCGGCTGGCCGGTGAGCGAGAAAGGAGTGGCTCCCGGACGGCAGATCTGTCCGGTGAGCAGATGCAGGTTGTGGACAAGGTTGTTCGCCCAGACACCCCGGATACGCTGGTTCAGGCCCATGCACCACATGCTCATCGTTGCTTTGGATTGTGCAAACCAGCGCGCAGCCGTGATGATGCTCTCCTTTGGGCAACCGGAAGTTTTTTCTGCCATCTCCGGTGTGAATTGTTCTATAAATTGCACATATTCATCCCATGTTGTTCTTTCGATTTTCGGGGGCGGCCCGGGGGCAACAACTTTTTTAAAGACCGTGTGTTTGCCGACAAAGTCCTTGTTATAAAGCCCTTCCTTGACAATGACATGCGCCATGGCATTGAGAATGGCGAGATCGGTGCCGGGCGTAAAGCTCATGAACAGGTCTGCCTTGCGTCCGAGTTCGGTCTTGCGCGGATCTGCGACAATGATTTTCACATCCTTGCGCTTGTCTTTCTGTTCACGCAGAATGCGGTAGAGAACAGGGTGCGCTTCCGGCAAATTCGACCCGATGATGAAATAACAGTCCGCATGGTAGAAGTCATCATACGAGCCCATCGGCTCATCCTTGCCGAACGATGAAACATACCCGACTGCTGCTGAAGCCATGCAGAGGCGCGGGTTGCCATCGGTGTTGTTCGTTCCAAGGCCTGCCTTGAAGAGTTTGCCTATGAAATAGGATTCTTCGGTGTAGGACTGGCCTGAACCATAGTACGCAATCGAGTGAGGGTTCATTTTATATGCTTCGGCGAATTTTGCAACCATCAGATCCATAGCTTCTTTCCAGGGGATTCGCTCAAATTTGTCTCCCTTTCGGAGCATCGGATATTTCAGTCGATCATCGGCATAGAGAATCGGCGGCAACAGGAGACCTTTCAGACATACATAGCCTTTGTTCCAGTTGTCCTTGTCGCCCTTGACCGCGACCACTTTCCCCTTGGTCACACCGACGTATACGCCGCATCCCGCGCCGCAGTAACGGCAAACGCCTTTTACCCATTTATCTGCACCCGCAGCAGCCTGAGCCTTTTCCGGAACCGGCAGTTCAAGCCCGATGGCGGATGCAGCCGCCAAAGCAGCCGAAAATTTCAAGAGCTGGCGTCTCGAAAGCTCCATTAGTTGCCTCCTTTTTTGTGAAACGGTGTCTTCGATTTGGCAGCAAGCGTGTGTTTTTCATGGCATGATGCGCAGGAAATTTTTGACGATCTCTTTTTTGTCACATCCGCCACCTTGTCGGCATGGCAGCCGTTGCATCGCTCCACAGGCGGCTGGACAAAGAAGGTTTTGTCGAGCGAACCATGGCAGACGACACACTGCACCCCCATCGGGCCGTGCTTGCCGCTCTGCCAGGCTTCATGCTGTTTCGTATGACAGTCGGCGCATTCCTGTTCTTCGGAAACCGCCTGGTGTTTCTTTTTCGGGCCCGCGCTTGCAAGCAGCGGGATGCAGACAAGAAAGAGAATCAAAAGAATTGCGAGCTTTCTGGAAAGAATCATTTTCCACCTCATTTCAGGGTGGGGCGGTGCAACAGCACCGCCCCGATTGGCTACTTTGCTGCGGTTTTCTTTGGAGCCATGGCATCGTTCAGCATCTTGATGCCCTTCTGTGAAAGATCGATGGAGCGCGTCAGCGACTCGCGGGCCGCATCGGGGTTATGGAATCCATCGGAGTTCTCCGCAGTCCACCACTCCCAGTAGATATGCGCCTGGTCGTGAATCTTGCGGACTTCCTTGAGAACATCTTCCGATACTCCCGCCTTTTTGGCCTCTGCGAACGTGTCGATAAGTTGACCGAGCCAGAATTCAGCCTTGGTCATTTTGCCTTTGGTATAGTTCTGAATCGCTTCAACCTGATACTCTGCGTCTTTTTCTGTCCATCCCATATGGCACTTCGTACAGGTATCTTTCAGCATGTAGCGCGAGCTCTTCTGCCCATGCCAGGTATAGGACCTGGCTCCTTTTTTCACCTTCGGCATGTGGCAGTCCTTGCACTCCACGCCCGCACGCTCATGCTTCGACATCCAGAATGTTTCTACTTCAGGATGCTGAAGCTTGTTCAGGGATGCACCGGTAACAGCATGCTTGAAATCCTTGAACTGGTACTTTTCGGTCATGGCCTTGTTGTAATCAAAGACGTTGACCCACTGAATAAGGTTTGTGCGGCGGTCAGCCATGCCGATGGCCTCGCCCGTCGCCGGATTGTGTCCCGGATTGCAGTTGTATTCGACGTGGCACTGCGCGCACATCAGGTTGGAATCCTTCTTGTTCAGGATGCCGATGGCCCGGAAGTCACGGAACGTCACCTTTTGCATCGTGATTTTTTTGGATTTTTCCTTGTCGTACGGATAGGTTCCTTCGCCGCGATCAACGACAGCATCAATCAGCGCATCACGCACTACCCGGGGCTGCGTCGAGTGAGGATCATGACAGGTAAAACAGTTGGCAGGATGGTGCATTGCTCTGGCGAAATCAACGACCTTTGAGGTTCTGTCCCACTTTGCGCGTGGGTCTTTATCCCCCATGTACTTCCAGTCAAGAATCATGTCGGCGGTCTTGCACTGGTAGCACACCGGGTTTGCAGCCATTGCAGTCTGCGGGATGAATATCTTCTGATCCGATGTCTTCGGTTCCTTGTCGATCAGAACGCTCCAGGCGGACTTCTCGATGCTTTTCGCATCGCTGATCTTTGTCCAGTCTTTCAGCTGGAAGCGGCCGCCAAAAGCGCGGTCGACGATGAGCTGGTCGACAAGCATAAAGACATGACTGCGCGGTTCCCCATGCTCCTTAGTAAACCCATGCGGAGCCATCAGCTTGTCGAAAAGCGGCGATCTGCTCTTGAAGCTCGATTTCTCCACCTTGGCCTTTGATTCGTGGTTCACCGCGACGAACGACTCATACTGTTCCTTATGGCATTTATCGCATGTTGCATGGTCCATCTTGGTTACCGGTTTTTTGCCAGGGTCCTGCAGGTGTTTATCAAGCATTTCGTGGCAGGTTGTGCAGCTCAATTTAGCATGTTTTCCTTTTGTCGCAAACTGTCTGATTTCATCATGGCACTGGAAACAGTCCTCTGCCTTGACTGCCTTTGGCGCCGGGCCGGTCTCTTTCTTTGCCATCGCAGCACTGCCGATCAGGGTTACCGCAACGACGAACATAATGAGCAGCCCCCATGTTTTCAATTGCTTCATTCAGACACCTCCCTTCATAGTGTTTATACGCGGAACAGAACGGCATTCAACTTTGTTAACGCTCACCTCCTTTATCTCCATACCTGATGCAATTCTATCGCTCTATGACGTAAAAAAGAAGTAAAAGCAGCGTTAATTTTTCGTAAATTCCAGTGATACAATAAATAATGCTTTAAAATCATGATGATATCTGCACTTGCCGTGTTTCTTTCCGGTGAAAAGCCCTTCAATCGTGTTCTTTGGGATATTGGTCACTATGCTATAATGAAAATCATGTTTGATCTCGGCATTCAGGAACTCATTGTCATATTCATCGTTGCTCTTGTTGTTTTCGGACCGGACAAGCTGCCGGAGGTCGGCCGGGTGCTCGGCAAGGGAATAGGTGATCTGCAGCGTGCCCTGCGCGGCGCAAAAGATGAGCTTGATACTGAAGTGAACAAGGTCAAGGATGAACTGAAAGACATCAAGGACCCGCTTGAACTGAAGAATCAGCTGTTCAGTTCAAATGATCTGTTTGCCAGCGATACGAAAAGACCCGCGCCCGCGGAAACTGCGGTCAGCGAAGCGCAGTGCCCAGTGCAGGATAAGAAAATTGAACTGAACCCGGATGCTGAAGAAGCCCGGCTTGCTGAAAAACAGCGGGTTCTGAAACTTATGAACGAACGGCGCAGGGGAACAGGGAATGTCTGATGAGAAGCAGCCGCTCACTCAACACCTTAAGGAACTCAGGAAACGCATTCTTTTCTCGCTCATCTTTATTCTCGGCATTTTCTTCGTAACGTTTTCTTTTGCCGAAGACCTCTTCAGGTTTGTCATGTTCCCGATGAAGTACCGCCTGGATTTTGCGTTGCCGATTAAGCTGCATCTGGACTTCTCACAGAAGATTTTCGGGATTGTTTCCCAGGACATGTTCGTGAGATTTACGCCGCAGGAGAAGCTGCACGGTCTGAAACTCGTATTTCTCGCTCCTGCAGAGGCGTTCTGGATGAGCATGAAAGTTTCCTTTGTCGCAGCCCTTTTCCTATCAATGCCGATGCTGTTTTACCAGCTCTGGAGCTTCATAAGACCGGGACTGCATCAGAACGAAAGAAAGTACGTTGTCCCTTTTGTATGTGTGGCAACGCTGCTGTTTCTGTTCGGTGCCGCCTTCTGTTTCATCCTGGTGCTGCCGTTTGCGCTTGAATTTCTTCTGACATACAACGTCGGGGACTTTCTGACTCCGATGCTCTCGGTCGGTCAGTTTGTCGATTTTTCACTGAAGTTCATCCTGGCGTTCGGCATTGTCTTTGAGTTGCCGCTAATAATGATTTTCCTGGTCAAGCTTGGACTGGTAAAGCCGGAGACGCTCGCAAAAAACAGAAAATTTGCGCACGTACTTTCATTTGTTGTCGCGGCGTTTCTGACGCCGACGCCAGATATGTTCAACCAGATGCTGATGGCTGTACCGATGATTCTGCTGTATGAGCTCGGCATCTGGATAGTCCCTTTTTTCAGAAAGAAACCCTCTGATGGCGGAACTCAGGAACTATAAGGCAATAGCAGCTGATGTTGCGGAGGGGATGGTCTCGGTCAATCCGATATTCCTGAAGCACTTTCAGGGAGATGAGGTGGTCAAACTGTTCAAGGCCATTGATCGTCGCCTGATGGAGGTGAGATCCGAGCCTTTTCCCTATGGGAAGGCTGATCCTATCCGCCGGAGAAACATCCGCATTCAGCGCCTGCACAGCGCGATGGTCATTATCAGAAATCACGCCCGCGACAAGAAAATAGTCATTTATTAGGAGGCAGTGTGAAATTAGGCATCATCGGTCTGTCGAACTCCGGCAAGACCACGATTTTTAACGCTCTGACAGGACAGAACATAGAGACCACATTGTACGCTTCGGTAGCGGGAGAGCCGGGCTACGGCGTTGTCAAGGTGCCCGACAGCCGCGTCGACTCCCTTGCTGCGGTCTACACACCAAAGAAAACAACGTATGCAACGGTTGAATATGTTGACTATCTCGGACTTACGAAAGGCGATGCTGCCCAGAACCGGAAGGTCTTTGATCTGATTAAGGACGTGGATGCGATTGTCCATGTCGTGCGTGCATTTCAGGACGATACGGTTATGCATCCGATGCAGTCGGTCGATGCGATGCGCGACCTTGAGACGC
The DNA here is from genome assembly GCA_035477855.1 of Dissulfurispiraceae bacterium. GTDB lineage: Bacteria > Nitrospirota > Thermodesulfovibrionia > Thermodesulfovibrionales > Dissulfurispiraceae > JAAYUK01. The sequence goes on along the minus strand of DATIKF010000081.1, from coordinate 7,390 downwards.
TTGAGCTTGAGCTGATGTTCGGCGATCTCGAGTTTGTCGAAAAACGGCTTGAGCGGATTGCTGAAGCAGCGAAAAAAGGCAAGAAGCCCGGCGAGGAAGAGAAAAAGCTGCTTGAGAAGTGCCGGGAGTCGCTCGAAAAGGAGATTCCGCTCAGAAACGTAGAGTTTACCGACGAAGAGATGAAAACCATGCGCCACATGCAGTTTGTTTCGATGAAACCTGAAGTGGTTGTTCTGAATATTGCCGAGGGCATGTTGAACACCGGGGCGGCGGTGCAGCTACAGTCGCGCGCGGAAGGCTATTTTGCAGACAGGGGTTCGGCGAATACGACGCGCGTGGTGACTCTCTGCGGCAAGGTCGAGATGGATATTGCGCAGATGGCGGCAGACGAAGCGGGGGCGTTTTTTGAAGATCTCGGCATTACGGAACCGGCGCTGAACAAGCTCATCCATGTGAGCTACGAACTGCTTGGGTTCATCTCATTTCTGACCACAGGCGAGGATGAAGTGCGTGCATGGACGATCAGAAAAGGGCTTGCAGCGCAGCAGGCAGCAGGCAAGATTCATTCGGACATCGAGCGCGGCTTCATCCGGGCCGAGGTGGTCGGTTACGACGACTTTATGGCGGCAGGCAGCACCGCAGCCGCCCGCGACAAAGGGCACTACCGACTGGAAGGCAAGACATACGAAGTCAGGGACGGGGACATCATCAATTTCAGATTTAACGTCTGATCACAAGCGAAATCCAGCGACCATCGATCAGTTTCTCTTCGACCGTCGCGCCGAGCGCTGAAAAGACTTCGATAATCTCATCTTCCTGGCCGATCATGATACCGGAAAGGAGCGCGAGGCTCTCCGGCTTCATGCGGACAACAATCTCCGGCGCGAGCGCTTTCAATATTTCCGACAGCAGGTTTGCCGCTATCAAATCAAACGGACCGGACGTCTTTTCGACGCTTCCTTCATAAATCATCACATTATCAAGTTCATTCAGACGAACATTGCGCCGGGCGGCATCAACAGCGAGCGGGTCGATATCAACTCCCGTCGCGTCGGCAAAGCCGAGTTTTCGGGCGGCAATAGCGAGTATTCCGGTGCCGGTTCCGATATCGCAAAACCTGCCTTGAGGTGTCCTGCCGGAGAGCATTTCAATCGCGGCAAGGCAGAAGCGGGTCGTCTCATGATGCCCTGTGCCGAATGCCATGCCGGGATCTATGATAATGGGGATTCGTCCCTCCGGCGCTGTCTCCCATGGGGGGATGACAGTTAGCGTATCGCCGACATCAATCGGCTGAAATTTCTTTTTCCAGGTCTCGTTCCAGTCGCGCTCAGAAAGATAGGTGTATGAATACCGCAGATCAGACTGAAGCCCGGAACTCATGATGGCCAGTGAGGATTCAGCAGCCATCTTCCTGATAGATTCGATGCCCATGGAATCCGGAAAGTAGGAGAACAGGCGATGTTCGCGCTCGTAGACTCCAAGACATCCTCTGTCCGAAAGAAGCTGTGTCAGCGCTTCGGCAGCTTCAGGAACAACATCAAATATGAATTCGTAGTAACTCATCATGCCCTCCAATCGTGTACTATAGCTCTATACGTACACCACTGACAAACAGCGATGAAACTGCGCATTCTTCTGATCAATCCGTGGATCTATGATTTTGCCGCATACAACATGTGGGCGAAACCGCTCGGCATGATAAAGGTGATGCAGTATCTTTCTCAATTTCATGCAGATGTTCATGTTATTGATTGCACCGATGCATACACGCCGGAACGCTTTTCCGCGGGTCACTATCTGAGCACGCCGGTTCCGAAGCCTCCGGTCTTGTCTCATGTGCCCAGGCAATACCGCCGTTACGGCAAATCACCGGATGATGTAGCGAGAGAAATACGTTCGTTCGGCCATGCAGACATTGTCTGTGTCGGGTCGATGATGTCGTACTGGTATCCGGGGGTTCAGCACGCGGTATCGCTGGTAAGGGAGATGCTCGGAGATGTCCCGATTATTCTCTGCGGAGTTTACGCCTCTCTGTATCAAGAACATGCCGCAGCGGTGAGCGGCGTGGATGCAGTTTATGCGGGACGCATTGACAACGGTTTTCTCCATCTTCTCGGAACCTTCGGTTTTCGGTTGAAGCACAGGTCGCGAAGCACTCCTTCGGCGGGGAAGCAGGCCGTTCATGGTTCGCGCGCTGCCCCCATCCTTGCTTCAACAGGCTGCCCGTATTGCTGCACCTACTGTGCTTCTTCACTGCTGTCACCACGCTGGATGCAGCGAAGTCCGGAGGATGTTGCTGATGAAGTTACCTTATTGGCCGGTGCAGGTGTCTCTGATTTCGCGTTTTATGATGATGCACTGCTGTCAAATGCCAGGGGGCTGATGAAACCGTTGCTGAGAATGATAATTGCCCGGGGAATTTCAGCGCGCTTCCATACACCGAACGGCTTGCATGCGCGTTTTCTGGATGAAGAACTTGCGGCGCTCATGCATGCCGCAGGATTTGCGACGATTCGGTTGGGTCTCGAAACCGCAGATGCGGTCCGTCAGGAAGAGACAGTAGGAAAGGTCTTCACCGATGATCTTGAGCGAGCGGTCGCAGCCCTGTTGCGAGCCGGATTTCCTCCCTCCCGCGTGGGCGTTTATCTCATGCATGGTCTGCCAGGGCAGTCGCCGGCAGAAGTGGATGAAGGAGTAAATCTTGTGAGGTCTCTTGGTGTGCGAATCTGTTTGACGGAATTTTCCCCGGTACGGGGCACCGTCGCATGGGACGCATTGGTAAAAGACGAAACCATTCCTGATGACCTTGATCCGCTGCTGACTAATAATTCAATTTTTGCAATGCTCTTTTGCGGTCATGACGCCAAGGAGCTTCGAACGCTCAGACTCTCGGTCAAGCGCTACAATGAAGGGCTGCTGTAATCAGTCCTGCAGAAACGCATGGGGCGTTGTGCGCAGCAGATTGGTGATTTCTGCGGCGCTCATGGGTTTGCTGAAGTAATAGCCCTGTGCCAGATCACACTCAAACGTCTTCAGATATTCAAGCTGCGCAATGTCTTCGACGCCTTCTGCGCTCACTTTCAGGTTCAGGCAGTGCGCAAGGGTGATTGCAGCCTTGACCACTTTCGCATCGTTGCTGTTGTCGGGTATTTCCTTGATGAAACTTCTGTCTATTTTAAGGCAGGATATCGGCAGGTTTTTGAGAGATCCGAGCGAAGAATAGCCTGTGCCGAAATCGTCGATGAGAATTTCGATTCCGAGAGCCGTCAACCCGTTCAGCACCCTGATAGTGTAGTCGAGGTCCTTCATTATCGTCATTTCCGTAATATCGATACGGAGAAAATTCGTGTCCGCCTGCTCATCGCGGAGCATGCGGGTAAACGTTTCAAAAAAAGCGCGATTCTCAAACTGCCAGGGTGAGATGTTGATGGCAATGTGCATCCGGCAAGCCCATTGCTTTTGCTGCATAATGACGCGCTTCAGAATCCATTCGCCGATGGGAATGATGAGCCCGGTTTCTTCTGCAACCGCAATGAAGTCCTTTGCCGGAATCAGGCCGCGCTCCGGATGTTGCCAGCGAATCAGCGCCTCGACCCCGACAATCTTCATGGTATCAAGTCCGACGATCGGATGGTAGTGCAGGACAAATTCGTTGCGGTCCAGAGCCTTACGCATATCTTTTTCAAGGGCGCTTCTCGTCATCGCGCGTGCGCGCATGGTTTCATCGAAAATTTCGCACCGATTGCGGCCATGCGCCTTTGCACGATACATTGCCATATCCGCATCACGAATCAGGTCGTCAGGATTTTCGTAGTGGTGCAGATTCGCAGAAATGCCGGCACTGGCAGTAACCATAATATCCAGTCCGTTAACCCGAACAGGTTTTGCAAGCTCTTCGATAATGCGCTCCACGGCATTCAGCGCTCCGCTTACTGCGTCGATATCATCAAGCACAAGTGCGAACTCATCGCCGCCGAAACGTGCGACGGTGTCGCCGGGACGCAAAAAAGATTCTATGCGTCGTGCCGTGGCGATGAGCATCTGATCTCCCGTGACATGTCCGTGGGTATCGTTGACGAGCTTGAAATGATCAAGATCCATGAAGACAACCGCAAAGGCATGCCCGTGCCTCCTGCGGGCACGCACAAACATGCGGTGCACACGATCCCGGAAGAGGCCTTTGCCCGGCAGCCCGGTGAGTGAATCATGCAGTGCCCCTTTCAGTAATTGTTCTTCGACCCGTTTTCGGTCCGAAATATCTCTGACCATTGCTACTATTTCACCGCCCCCCGCTGCAAGAGGACAGGTCCGGAGTTCGCCGGTAAACACTTCTCCGCTTTTCCTGCGGAAACTGCCTTCGAAGAATTTTCCGCGCGGACGATCTCCCGTCAAAAAAGCCTCCCTGTATGCAAGCCTGAACGATTCATCGTCAGCGAAGAGCAACCGGCAGCTCTGCCCGATGACCTCCGACACAGCATAGCCGAAAACGTCGGCAAGCGCTCCGTCGTTGACGTCAATAATTGTAGTGCTGGAATCAATGACAAAGACGGCGTCGGCGAGGCTGCTGAAAATATCCGAATAATACGTGTCGTTTCTCGTCATCTGCTCTAACTCCTTGCTGTAATCTGCATATTGTGCTCATTATAGCATTTTAGAGATATTCATACGTCGCGTCGTGTGAAAGGTATGCATGAATGCCTTTCATTGCTGGAAAAAGACGGCATGAGTATGATAAATTATAAACCAGTGTTTATTTCCTTAGTGCTTGGTATATCAATGAAATTCGACATTATGGGAGAGTTGCAATGAAGATGACAGGCGCAGAAATCATTATCGAATGTCTCAAGCGCGAAGGCGTCAAACATGTATTCGGATATCCGGGCGGTGTTGTTCTGAATCTGTTTGACAGGCTGTACGATGAAAAGGATCTGCAGGTTATCCTGACGCGTCACGAGCAGGGAGCCGTGCATGCAGCTGATGGCTATGCCAGAGCTTCCGGCAAACCGGGAGTCGTCCTGGTCACCTCCGGACCGGGTGCCACAAATACGGTTACAGGGCTGGCGACCGCCCATATGGACTCAATCCCGCTGGTTGTGATGACCGGTCAGGTGCCGACCGGCATGATCGGAAACGATGCGTTCCAGGAAGCAGATATTGTCGGCATCACCCGTTCGTGCACAAAGTATAATTTTCTCGTCAAGGATATCAAAGACCTCGCGCGCATTATGCGGGAAGCTTTTTTTATCGCAACATCCGGGCGTCCCGGCCCTGTCCTGATTGACCTTCCCAAGGATGTGACCGTCGGAAAGACAGAATTTGAGTGGCCGGAAAAAGTTTTCATCCGAAGCTACAACCCGACATATGAAGGCAACCGCTGGGTAATCGAAAAGGCGGTCGATGAAATAGTTCGTGCAAAGAAGCCGGTTATTATTGCGGGCGGCGGCTGCATCATGTCCGACGCTGCTGACGAAATCAGGGAACTCGCCGAATATGCAAATATTCCGGTCACGACAACACTTATGGGTCTCGGCGCATTTCCTGGCTATCACAAACTTTCGCTCGGCATGCTCGGCATGCATGGAACGTTCTGTGCAAACCGCAGCGTGCAGAATGCAGACCTTCTCATTGCGATCGGCATGCGCTTCGATGACCGCGTGACCGGCAAAATAGAAGGCTTTGCGCCGCATGCACGTATAGTGCATATTGATATTGACCCGACCTCAATCCGCAAGAATGTCCGTGTCGATGTCCCGGTCGTCGGAGATGTAAAGCGCGTTCTCGTACAGCTGAACAAGATGCTCAAGGAGCGCGAACAGTCGCAGTGGGAAGAAGTGAGCAAGTCCTGGCTGAAGCAGATTGATGAGTGGAATCGGGAGCATCCGATGACCTATACGGCAAGCAGCGATGTCATCAAGCCGCAGTTCGTCGTGGAGAAGATTTATGAAATCACAAAAGGCGACGCCATTATCGCTACCGAAGTCGGCCAGAACCAGATGTGGGCCGCCCAGTTTTTTAAATATGACAAACCGCGCCGCTGGCTCTCGTCGGGAGGGCTGGGGACAATGGGATACGGCTTTCCGGCTGCCATCGGAGCACAGCTGGCGCATCCCGACAAGCTTGTGATCGATATTGCCGGCGACGGAAGCATTCAGATGAATATTCAGGAGCTGGCGACGGCGGTGATCAACAAGCTTCCGGTGAAGGTTGCCATTCTGAATAACCGCTATCTCGGCATGGTGCGCCAATGGCAGGAACTCTTCTTCAATGAGCGTTATTCATCGACCAATCTTGATACGGTGCCTGATTTTGTTCTCCTTGCCCAGGCGTATGGAGCAATCGGACTCCGCGCGACGAAGCCTTCAGAGGTTGAGCCTGTCCTCAGGGAAGCGTTCAAGGTAAAAAAGACAGTCATGATGGACTTTGTCATCGACTGGAAGGAAAAGGTCTATCCGATGGTCCCTGCCGGCGCCACGCTTGACACCATGCTGTTTGAGGAGAAAGAGAAAAAATCTGAAAAACGCCTGAAAGCGGTCAAATAGGGGGACGCCATGCGACATACCATTTCCATTCTCGTTGAAAACAAGTTTGGTGTTCTTTCCCGGGTAGCGGCGCTCTTCAGTGCGCGCGGCTATAACATTGAAAGCATCACGGCCGGCGCAACCATGGATCCGCAGTTTACGTCCATTACCATCGTAACGTTCGGTGATGATGCGATTATCGAGCAGATTACCAAGCAGCTGCACAAGCTGATTGATGTGATCAAAGTTGTCGACCTGACTGAACTTGATCATGTTGAGCGCGAAATGATGCTGATCAAGGTAGCACCCAAGAAAGAGAACCGTATAGAGGTGCTTAGAACCGCTGAAATATTTCGCGGGAGAATTATAGACTCCAGCCAGAACACCTATACCATTGAGATTACCGGCAACGAGAGCAAGCTTGAGGCATTTACCGAATTGATGAAACCGCTCGGCATCAAGGAAGTCGTCCGCACCGGCAAGGTTGCAATTGCGCGGGAGGGTGCGCGAAAGAAGTAGTGACCTTTCCCGGGGGCATATGTTTCAGGCGTTTCTGTGAGCAGTTCGAAGGTCTATCTCGTCGACGTCACAAACCGGGACGGCGTTCAGTCGTCCCGGTTTCTTATGCCGAAGCTTTCTAAAATGATGCTGAATCTGTACCTTGACGAGATGGGCATTTTCCAGGTCGAAGCGGAAACTTCCGCGAGGCTCCCCGGGAGAAAACGTGAGTGGCTAATACTACTCCGACACTTGACTTGATATAATCTGTTTTATGTGGTAACCTCTATGCATGACAACAGAGATCGTTTTACCGGGCATAGAAGAATATATGGCTCCCTATTACGGATATTTCCACCGTTCAGAGAGTCGTG
>DATIKF010000080.1:0-1719 GCA_035477855.1 Dissulfurispiraceae bacterium | reverse complement strand
TGCAGCATCCCAACCCCTGATGAGCTCATCAGGAGGCCAGAATCAGACGGCAGCTCCGCACATGTTGCCCTCAAATCCATGGTCGGTTAGCTCACTGAGCCGGTTGTGCGTAAAAATGCGAGTTTTTCAGCAGCCTGTTAGAGATATGATGCCCATAGCCGTGTCCTGCTCTATCGCCCTCGGCTTGCCCTTGTCGGAGCGCTTCCGCGGGTACAATGACTCAAGCCTGCCCCCGGATGCCTTGTCCCGCAATATCCACTCCTTGTTCTCCGATTCGCTGCCGTGAGTCCTTACACTGCCGGGTATCTGCCACCTCTTGGCGCACTTCTCCTTCATCAGCTTCTCGGTCTCGCCCCGCTCAAGCATCCTGCCACCCACAAAGCCGGAGATCACAGCAAACCGAAACACCGCTATTTGCTTCTGCTTCTCCTCGTCCACCTCTTACCTCCTCCATCGTTTGATGAAAGAGGTTACAATGACGGCCGCCCCCGCTCGAAAAGCTCCTTGATCCTTCCCATGAAAAACAGCAACAATATAATCCTCCTTGGGCCCGAAGCGACGGCAAGAGCCTACCATAACTCATAACTCGCCGCTTCGGGCCTTTCTATTGGTCGCTCTTCAAGGAGGTTGGTTTAATATGATTGCTTCGGTGCTTGGGTCGGTTGATTCAGAATAATCAGGGGTACTTCAGGTCTGCCTAATCAGCTAAACGACAGCCTGTCCGATTTTGCTGGACCACCTCATGGTGCTCCATTACTTGAGAAAAAACAATCTTGCCGGTGTACATGGTTCAACCCTCCGCACATTGCTTTGCGAAGATGGCTTGACCTGCGAAATAATTTCAAGTCGTTCAACGGCAAGATTGCGCTTTCTCTCAGTATTACCGAGTTATTATGGTGCATCGACTACTCAACGCTGGGACACCACTGATTTCCCCCTTACAACAATCATCGCTATAGTACAAGTAAAAAACTCGCCGGTATTGAAGAAAATCATAATTTTTTTGGTTTTTTTCCGAGATGCTCTGGTAACATATCCGTCTACCGGCCGGAGGGGTGGCTGAGCGGTTGAAAGCGGCGGTCTTGAAAACCGTTGTAGGGGTGACCCTACCGTGAGTTCGAATCTCACCCTCTCCGCCAAATATCACATTTTGAAAAAACAAGGTTGGTTGCCTCGGCATGGTATTTTTCCGCAATTTTGGAGGCATTTTTGAAATCCAAAAAAAAGTGCGGTCGGCAATGCGGAAGTTCAAACCAATCTTTTTGAGAAAATCCCGAATTCGTTCGGGATTTTCTTGTACAGCGATATTTTCGGCTTGGTTGGCCTCTTTTAGAAAGACAATCATAAGTTCGAACCGATTATTGCTCTTTCGTTCAAAAAGGTGCATTTTCTCCTCGAAATCCTTTTTGGCGAGAATGATCTGTTGCTTTTTAGCAGGTTGCTGAAAAACTCGCATTTTTACGTACAACCGGCTCATGTGAGCTAACCGGCCATGGATTTTGGGGCAATATGTGCAGAGTTGCCCTCTGATTCTGCGCCCCTGATGAGCTCATCAGGGTTGGAGATGCTGAAGGCAGGGGCATTGGCCTCATGGAGTTGCCGCTTGCAACGTCAGTAATCGGGATATTCTGACCAGATTGTATGCCGCTCCAACAAACAGTCCCTGTAATTCCGTCCGCTGGGCGCCCTTGAACCGTGTTCGCCGGAATCCTCCGACGA
>DATIKF010000079.1:0-1923 GCA_035477855.1 Dissulfurispiraceae bacterium | reverse complement strand
CCCGCGTGCTTGGGAGCTGTAGCTTTTCGACCACCCCTATCCCCCCGGGAGCACCTCTGGCAATATCTGCCTTTTTTGCTCCGGCACCACCTGGGCGGTATCCTCGGCAAATATTCTCCAATATTTTCTCCAACTTGGCACACAACTTGCATGATCCATTCAGCACCCGACACCCATGCCGCGCTACCGTTTCGCTTGTGCTCTGCTGCGTGCATCATGGCAGGTCTTACACAACGCCCGCAAGTTGCTCCGTTCATGACCACCGCCTCTCGATACCGGGCGGATATGGTCAACCGTCACAGCAATCTCGCCACAGAGCGCACATTGCCGCTCTTCCCGCAATACCTGCCTGCGCACTTTTTGATATTCGCCCTTGTAACCTTCAAAGCCGCGGCGTCCGCGCCATGATTGACGCTGGTGCTTATGGCACCTGCCAGTGTCTTGTACCGCGTATCCCGTGCACTCAGGATACGAGCATGGCTTTTGTGGTCTGATTGGCATACGCTAACCCTCGATAATAAAATTAAAAGCCGCCCCTTGAGGACAGCTTTATTTACTCTATCAGAACATAACAAAATGTGGACAAACTTGCAACCGAAAAACACCCAAAAATTGTGCCAAATTTACAAAACTTTTTACTGTGCAAACCCCGACAGAATCGGCACTCGACACATAGTCAACCGCGCCAAATGTTGCGCAGTTTTTACAGTGCTGTTTTTCCCGGGACGATCAATCCTTGAAGAAAAACTTTTTTAGTTCCCGCATATCTTGTCCCGGCACAGCCATAACCGCCCGTGTGACGGTTTCACGTATCTCATCAACCCGGCGATTGACAGTCCGGGGAGCGCAATGCAACTTACACGCAACCTGCCATGCCCGCATTCCGGCTCTATATTTCATCCGGTAGACCCTGCGCTGCTCGGGATGTAGGGATTTTATCCCACGCTCCACCACGTCCAGCACTGCAGAAACAGCCGCACGCTTGATCGCGATACTCTCCACCGCACTGGACGGCAACCGGATATTCCGGCCTGAGAATATAACCACCGACGTTGAGGTCCGCGGCTCGGTTTCCGCTACCTGCACGCGCAGGCTCGGCAGGTTGTAAAGCAGCCAGTCTATCATCTTCGGCGAGATACCGGAACATATGTCAGGCATATGTCATATCCCCTTTTTTTGCAAATCATCCACACTGCGGCACAATATGTATTCAAACCCCGCAGCTTCAACCTGCGCATGGAACCCGCACTGCGCTTCGCTCTGCCTACCGCCCGGACGTTTGATCTCGATAAACAGACACCGGCCAGACTTGAGTGCCTGCAGGTCAGATAAGCCTTTATGGCTAAGTGGCCCGCCCATGTGGTGGAACACTGTCCAGCCGCGCCAGCGCAGGTAGTCCCTTACCTGCTTGCGTATCTCGGTTTCAGTCGGAACACGCGGCTTACCGTCTATACTGAGCTGCTTCATGGTTCCACCGCCACCTTAATTGTTATTTTCAACGCTGTGCCACCTGTGCGCCCCGTCAGCGCGTTTAATTTGCGCGGTAATACAAAACCATTTGCCGCTATCTTCCGCGGCTTATACGTTATCACAGTGCCGTTTTAGGTGATACATGGAATTTATTCCGGGGTAGTTGACGGTTTCACTCCCCCAAAGCCTGGCGGTGGTGGTTTAATGGGCTCGTTGGGAGCCGTTCTGGGTTGGTATCCTTTCCCGAGTCCCTGAACAAACGCTCCGTATTTTACCCCTGAGGTATACCTCTGCGTGTATCTTTGAACCGCCTCCTGATGTTTGCGCCAGAAGTCTTTGTCATCAGAGAAGGCGAAGCACTCGCCGGTCTTGCCATACATGACAGTCAGCGCATGACATCTGCTTTGCTTTTTGTCACGTTTGACACAGAATTCGCAATAACCGAAGTCGTTG
>DATIKF010000078.1:0-2403 GCA_035477855.1 Dissulfurispiraceae bacterium | reverse complement strand
GGCGTGTCCAGACAAGGACACATCATCCAGTCGGTGAAAGACCGACCGAGGCTAAAAGACTCAGGCCTCGTAGCTTGGGAGGCGCCGTGGCGCGAAAGCAAGACGGCGGAGCCCTCCGACAAAATACTCGGAAAGGAATATGAGCAATACATCAGGTTGCAACGTACAGTGAACGCAGATGTAGCCTCGTTACACGAAAATCCGGTGGCTGAGACGGTCGATAACGCGCGAAAGCCGCAGGAGTATGCCGAAATGAGTCCGATACGGCAACTCTCACCGGCGGGGTATCAGCGGCGACATGATGTAAAGGATGGTGTGGAAACTGGAGAAACCCTCGGTGCCCGGCGAAGAAATCTCGTCGAGTAGATGCCTGCCATAACCGTGAGGGGGAAAAGCAGGCATAGGCATCAGGGAGGCGGATCGGGTCGTAGTACTGATGATGGGTGTGCAGCAAAACGCATCCGGAGGGAAGGGCCCGGACCGGTAAGTATTCCATTCGTGGAGGGGAGGCAGGGGTGAGATGATAAAGGCACCCATCATTCTGCAGGAACTGAGACGGAGGATTTATCGAAAGGCGAAGTCTGAGTCGACACATCGTTTCTGGGGTCTCTTCACGCACATTACGAAGATCGAGACTCTCGAGGAGGCCTACCGGATTGCCAAAAGAAATGGCGGTGCCGCCGGCATTGACGGCCAAAGCTTTGCGACTGTCGAGTTGGCGGGACGGCTGAGATTTCTGGCGGCAATACGGGAAGACCTCATCACAGGCAGGTATCAACCCATGCCGAACCGCCGGGTGGAGATCCCGAAGGGTAATGGCAAATTCCGAGTGCTTCAGATTCCCTGCATCCGCGACCGCGTGGTGCAAGGGGCGCTGAAGCTGATCCTCGAAGCTATCTTCGAGGCGGACTTCTGTCCTAACTCGCACGGATTCCGGCCTAAACGGTCGCCCCACAGGGCGCTGGCGGAGGTCAGGCGCAGCCTGATGCGGCGCATGTCCATGGTCATCGATGTTGATCTGTCGCGCTATTTCGATACGATTCGGCATTCGGTGCTTCTGGACAAAATCGCGAAACGAGTCCAAGACCCACGGGTTATGCATCTCGTGAAGCAGATTATCAAGGTTGGCGGGAAGGTCGGGGTTCCGCAAGGGGGTCCGTTCAGTCCGCTGGCGGCGAACATCTATCTGAACGAGGTGGACTGGTACTTCGACGCGGTCCGGCGTAAAACGGCAGAAGGGGATTATGAGGCGGTCAATTATCACCGGTTCGCCGATGATATTGTGATAACCGTCAGCGGGCATCATACGAAACGGGGCTGGGCGGAACGCGCTCTGCAACGGCTCAGGGAACAGATCGCCCCTTTGGGGGTGGAATTGAATCCTGAGAAAACCAGGGTGGTGAATACGCTGAACGGGGACGCTTTTGGATTCCTGGGGTTTGATCTGCGTCGAGTACGCATGCGAAACGGCGACCGGCCTATTATTCTTATGACCCCAAAGAAGAAGGCCCGCAAGGCGGTGAAAGCGAAGATTCGGGACATCATCACGCACGGGGGAGCAACTCCGGCGAAGGATTTGGTGAAACATATCAACGCGACACTGACCGGATGGGTTAACTACTTTCGGGTCGGTAATGCCAGTCGAGCACTCAGCGAAGTTCGGGACTATGTAGAGATGAAGGTCCGAACTTTGTTGACGCGGCGAAAGCGGCGACGAAAGACGACGGTGGGCTGGCAGCGATGGAGTAATGAGTACCTCTACGAAGTTCTGGGACTTTACTGGGACTGGAAAATCCAGCCTTTGCCCGGACTCGGGAAGGGAAAGTGAAAGTGGCTGCCTGCCAACAGGACACATAACCCTTTTGACGAAGCTCACTGGGCGAGCTGCTTGAGGGAAAACTTCACGAGCAGTTCCTATGGGGAGGGGCTGGAAACGGACCTTTACGGCACCGCGCCAGTCCTTCACCCGACAGACCGCTCTGGATGAGCTGAAAACACATCTGCGCGGAGCGAAAGTTGTCCTTCGCAGCAAAACACCGGATTTGGTCCGCCAGGAATTCTACGGGCTGTTGCTGGCTCACTTCGCGATCCGTGGACTTATGCACGAAGCAGCCCTGGAAGCACGTGAGGATCCTGACGAATTATCTTTCATTCACGCTGTGCGTGTCATTCGCCGCCGGTTGCCGCGTTTCGCGGCAATTCCCCCCTCGGGAGCTTGAGATATTTCACATGGCTACGCTGCAGGAGATTTTGGATGAACGGGCGGTCAGGAATCCAAATCGTGTGTGTCCAAGAGGCGTTAAACGCAAAATGAGCGGCTACCCGATTCGCCCTCAGATCCGCGCCAGGACCATCCGGGTCGATTTCTGTGCAGCCATCCGGATTGTTAAGTGAACTGTATTG
>DATIKF010000077.1:0-1545 GCA_035477855.1 Dissulfurispiraceae bacterium | reverse complement strand
CGAGCCCACCGTTGCAGGGTCACACGCTGTTCGTCCGTAATCGTGATCGTCGCAGCTACACGCATTGCGTCCATCCTTTCCTGTTACCAAGGAAGACGCAATATAAATCATATAATTGCAACTATTTATCAAACACTACATTAGCAGTAAAGACGACACATTGGGGCGGCATAGAACCCACGCAAATATTCGCGATTGCGGAACACGTTCGCGATAAGTACTCCTCACCAGAAGAACACGCAGGTATCAGATGGCTTCGTCGGTTTGCTATGGAGCCAGATCAGCATAGTTCTATGCGTATTCAAGCACTCCGTGGGATAAAACAACACGAGCTTCAGCCAATTCTGAAAACCGGCTTGGGCTTCAAGTTGTGGGTCAAAGCTACATTTCCGGGCTCCGTTGGCACGCACCCGACAGAGGGAGAGACTGTCTCGGTCATGTACCTTGGTGTGAACGACCTCGTCGGAACACACACATGGAAGAACGTCATCGTGATCCGTGGCGCGGAGACCAAGCAGGCCGATCGGGAAGTAGAGTGGGAAGCTACAGATGTGATAGTCTATTCTCACCTGACCATTCTCGATGTAGCAGACGTAAACAATCGGCAAAGTGAGGTGCTCTTCGCGGTGGGTGTGAGATACAACGAGCAGAATCAGATTGATGTACGAAAAGTGCTGCGGCCGAAGGATTGGGTGCTAACATCGTGGAAGGATTGGGTACTTACGTTGCCAAGAAATAGCGATTTGGCCCGAGGTGCTTATGATACGCTGTATGGCACACTGGCGGAATACAAGACGCAGCTGTATTCGGAGTTTAGGGAGAGTGCACCGGCTCTATACGACAGAGTATGTCTTGATACGCAGAGCGAACTGGGACGGTCGCTAAGAATGGCGGAGGTAACAGAGTCCGGCAGAATAGTACCACCCGACCAGGTAAGAGCCCTTAAGGAGTTGAAGGCCCCCGAAGATTTATGCGTCGCGTATTGGAGTGAGTTAAAAGACGCAGTCACAAAAGACCCACTGGCGTTCTTCGGGAGGTTTACTCCGTGGCAAGTTGGCCGCATCGCAGCCTTGGCACTCAATGAGAGCCTCTCTGTGCACCGTGTGGAGAAGAGCAACAGATCGGGAACTGAGTACAAGATTATTGCCCGATATAGAGATTTCGGTAGTACAGAAATGAAACTCGCCATGTTCGAGTTCTCCACTAGTGACGACAAAAGGTGGCGGCTAACACGCTTTCCAGGACCCCTACATAGACTCAAGATGAGCAACGTAATTGGTCCAGCCTCCGTGGCACGACACAAGGTCACTGTGAAAAACAAAACTTATGTGAAGTTGCTAAGACTTCATCTAATGCTCTGACGATGTCCCGGTGGTCATCGCACCTTTGACTGAGAACGGGATAATTTCGGGTGCAGGTTTCATTTTACGTACCGGGTTACGCACAGCGGCGAAGCCGACTGTAGGTATCCCAGAATTCCTTCCACAATCCGGATTTGACGTAGCAGCGGAAGTTGAGGATTCGCTGTCCACCTTGTCGTGACCA
>DATIKF010000076.1:0-8724 GCA_035477855.1 Dissulfurispiraceae bacterium | reverse complement strand
CTCCGACATTCAGAACATTGTCGAAAAAAAGAACACGATGCCGATTCTCAACCATTTTTTGCTGACGGCGGAGAAGGGCGGCTCATTCATTACCGCAACGGACCTTGAGACTGCTCTCAAAGAGCCTCTTGATCTTGAGGTGCTTGAGGAGGGCAAGGCCTGTATTCCTGCCAAGAAGCTGTTCGAAATTGTCCGTGAGATGGACGGGGAGATGAGTCTTGAGTCGACCGAAAAGCAGTGGATAAAGGTGAAGGGCGGCAAAAGCGTGTTTCGCATAGCTTGTCTCTCAGAAGACGAATTTCCGGTCTGGCCCTCGATTGCTGCTGCCGGAGATACAGAAGAGATTCAGATTGACGCGGCTCTTCTCCGGGAGATTGTAGAAAAAACGCTCTATGCAGCAGGCGAGTCCGATACCCGCTATGTCCTGAATGGCCTGCTCTTTCATCTGCAGCCGTCGGGCGGCCTCTGTGTCGTCGGAACCGACGGGCACAGACTTGCGCTTTCCCTGAAGGCGATTCCGGTCTCGATGAAGGAAGAAAAGAAACTGATCGTTTCAAGAAAGTCGGTCAGTGAGCTCCGCCGTTTTCTGGCAGACGGAGCAGCGCCTGTCAAAGTCATAATGGGGAAAAGCCACCTGCTCTTTTCGCTTGGAGAGATAGAGTTTCTTACCAGACTCATTGAAGGCACCTATCCGAATTACGAGCAGGTGCTGCCGACGGGAAATACAAAAATAGCGACGGTAGAAAAAGAAGCGCTGATGAAGGCGCTGCGCCGCGTTTCGATTATGAGCAAGGAGCGGAGCAGTGCGGTAAAGGCGGATTTCGACACCGGCACTATGATTATATCCGCTTCGAATCCTGATGTCGGTGAGGCGAAGGACGAAATCCCGATGACATACACCGGCGATGCCATGTCGCTTGCATTTAATGCGCGCTACCTTCTTGACGCGCTCGGCGCGATGGGCAGCGGCGTCGTTATAATGAAACTGAACGAGCCTCTCAGCCCGGTGCTGATGACGGAAGAAGGCACTGACGACTACAAGTGCGTCATCATGCCCATGCGGCTGTAGAAAAGGAAGCAGTATAGAAACGGAAGCAGGCACAGCATGCCGTTCCTGTTTACTTTTTTGTTTTTGAAGGAGAGCAATGGAAGAAAAGACAGATCAGCTTGAACATTCAAACGGCGCCTATGGCGTAGAAGATATAAAGATTCTCAAGGGGCTTGAAGCAGTGCGCGTGCGTCCGGCCATGTATATCGGCTCCACCGGTATCGACGGACTGCATCACCTGGTGTATGAAGTTGTCGACAACAGCGTGGACGAGTCGCTCGCCGGTTTCTGTTCGGCAATTGACGTTACGCTCCATCACGACGGGAGCTGTACGGTTGTGGACAACGGACGCGGAATTCCGACCGAGCCTCACCCCGGCGACCCGAAGGGGAGAACGGCGGCTGAAATCGTGCTGACCGAGCTGCATGCCGGCGGCAAGTTTGAGGCAAGCGCCTACAAGGTTTCAGGCGGGCTGCATGGCGTCGGAGTATCGGTCGTAAATGCGCTGAGCGAATGGCTTGAAATGGAGATCCGGCGCGAGGGCCACGTCTATCAGCAGCGGTTTGAGCGCGGCAGGCCGGCTACGGCGCTGAATCTTGTCGGCAAGACAAAAGGCAACGGTACAAAGATCGTCTTCAAGCCGGACGCAGAGATATTCGAGACTACCGAGTTCATAGGCGACGTGCTTTCACAGCGCCTGCGCGAACTTGCGTTTTTGAACAGCGGACTGAAGATTACCATTGCCGATGAGCGAACCGGTGAAAGCAAGGAGTTTCTTTACAGGGGCGGAATCAGCTCGTTTGTTGAGCATCTGAACAAAAACAAGACTCCGGTACATGCCAGGCCGATTTATGTTACCGGCGAAAAAGACGGCATTTCGGTCGAAATGGCGCTTCAGTACAACGACGGCTATGCAGAAAACATCTTCACCTTTGCCAACAATATCAATACCCGTGAAGGCGGCACCCACTTAATCGGCTTCAAATCCGCGCTGACCAGGACCTCGAACTCGTATGCACTCTCCAAGGGCATCATCAAGGAAGGCAAGGAGAGCATTTCAGGCGATGATATTCGCGAAGGTCTTACCGCGGTCATCAGCGTAAAACTGCCGAACCCGCAGTTTGAGGGCCAGACAAAGATGAAGCTCGGCAACAGTGAAGTCAAAGGCATTGTCGAGTCGATCACAAACGACGTGCTCTCTACGTACTATGAAGAGAATCCTTCAACCGCCCGCAAGATTATCGAGAAGGCAATTCAGGCGGCCCGCGCCCGCGAAGCGGCGCGGAAAGCCCGCGAACTGACCCGCCGCAAGGGTGTTCTCGAAGACACCGGACTGCCGGGCAAACTTGCTGACTGCGCAGAAAAGGATCCGGCGCTGTCGGAGCTCTTCATTGTTGAGGGCGACTCCGCGGGAGGCTCTGCGAAACAGGGACGGGACCGCCGCACGCAGGCAATCCTGCCGCTCAGGGGCAAGATTCTGAATGTCGAAAAGGCGCGCTTCGACAAGATGCTCACCTCTGACGAAATCAAGACGTTAATAACAGCGCTCGGCACCGGCATCGGCGCCGGCGATTTTGATATCACGCGGACGCGCTATCACAAGATTGTAGTCATGACCGATGCGGACGTTGACGGCGCACACATCCGCACCCTCCTGCTGACCTTCTTTTTCCGGCAGATGCCGGAACTTATCGAGAAGGGCTATCTGTATATTGCCCAGCCGCCGCTTTTTCGCGTCAAGCGCGGCAAGACCGAGAAATATGTCCAGAACGAAGCAGCGCTTACCAAGATGCTGTTTGAGCTTGCGGCCGATGACATGAGCATTCCGGGGCCGGACGGCGATATTGCCGAAAAGAAACTGGTGCAGTGTCTCCGAAAGGTCTCAGCCTATGAGAGTGTACTCTCCTGGTTTGAGCGCAGAAGAAAAGACACTCTGGTCATTGAAAGCCTGCTTGCGTGGAATGTCGAAAAGGCAGTGCTCAAAAGCAGGGAAGAGACCGAGGCGCTCGTTGCCCGCCTCTCTGTCGCGGTGCCCAACCTGAAGGCGGGAGAGCTTATTTTTGACGAAGAGCATGAGACCTATCAGGTTGAATTGATTCGCCATAACTACAAGGTCAGGCTGTCATTCGACTTCTTTTCAATGCCTGAGTTCAAAGAGGCGGCAAGGCTTCATCGGGAAATAACGGGCTCCCTTGGCGCGCAACCGTATCGGGTGAATGTCAAGGGAGAGGTTCGGTCGGTCGAATCGATTCGGGAGCTTTTGACGCTGGCGAACGAAATTGCGAAAAAAGGGCTCACCATTCAGCGCTACAAAGGGCTCGGAGAGATGAACCCGCAGCAGCTCTGGGAGACGACCATGGACGCAGAAAAGCGGACACTGCTTCAGGTGCGCGTAGAAGATGCGGTGAGCGCTGATGAAATCTTTACGATTCTCATGGGCGACCAGGTAGAACCGCGCAAGAACTTCATCACCGAACACGCGCTCGAAGTCAGAAACATCGACATTTAGCGGCGGGCGGTTTGTCGCCTGGCAGGCAAGAAGAAACAGATTGACACAGAAAATGACACCCCTGAGCTGCACAGCTCAGGGGTGTCATTTATTTCATCCGGCATGACAGGCGTACAGGGCAGTTTATTCCATCGCGCGTAAAGTGTCCGGCGGCGGCCAATGCCCTGAAGAGCCTTATTTGTACTCGGGATACGCAGACATTTCGAGCGTCGCAATCCTGTCATCGAGGGCAGGATGCGTTGCAAAGAGCGCTTTCAATCCACTTCGTTTCGTCCCGGATATCCCGAAAGCGGCAAGCTTGTCAGGCAAATGAGGCTGGCTTACGGAGGCCTTCAAGGCTTCAAGGGCGCCTATCATGGGCTTCTTGCCGACCAAATCCGCGGCGCCGCTGTCAGCCTTGAATTCCCGCTTTCTCGAGAAGTAAAAGACGATTATTGAGGCTAAAATGGCAAGGACTATCTCTGCTAAAATCGCGGTAATCCAGAAAGCAGGGCCGTGTCCCCTTTCGGTCTTAAATATAACCTTGTCAACCGTATGTCCTACTACGCGGGACAGAAAGAGCACAAACGTGTTCACCACGCCCTGAATCAGCGCCAGGGTAATCATATCGCCGTTGGCTGCGTGGGCCACCTCATGGGCGAGAACCGCCCGCACCTTTTCCCGGTCCATCTTCCTGAGCAGTCCAGATGATACGGCAACCAGGGACTTGTTCCTGCTCATGCCCGTTGCAAAGGCATTCATGTCATCCGAGGGGAAAATGGCGACCTCCGGCATGCCTATATTCGACTTTACTGCAAGTTCTGATACCGTTCTTACAAGCCACCTTTCGGTCTCATTTGCGGGGTCTTTTATGACCTGCGCTCCGGAAACCCTCTTTGCGGTCCATTTGGATAAGGCAAGGCTGATAAAGGAGCCGCCCATGCCGAATACGAGAGCAAATATGAGCAAAGACTGGTAGTTAAGCCCATATGCTGTAAGATAAGGCTCTACTCCAAGAACTCTCATCGCCGCACTTAAGACCATCAGAACGGCGATGTTGGTCAGTAAGAAGTAAATGACTCTTCGCATTTTTATTCCCTCCTTTGCACTATGAATATTTTACCATAACCTGACACTGCGGCCTTGCTGTCTATACAGACTCGCCTGCAGGCATGGTACAATCTTCTCAATCTGCCGCATACATATTCATTAAGGGTGCTGTTTGGGGGACTATTGGCAAAGGCAAAATCAAAAAGCAACGGATCCGCCGCAACGGTAGGCTTTGAGGCCCAGCTGTGGGCTGCGGCAGATGCATTGCGTAACAATATGGATGCCGCCGAGTACAAGCATGTAGTGCTCGGTCTCATCTTTCTGAGGTATATTTCCGATGCGTTTGAAGCCAAGCATGCCGAGCTTGAAGCCCTGCTTGCACAAGGGGCCGACCCTGAGGACCCCGACGAATACCGAGCATTCAGCATCTTCTGGGTGCCCAAAGAGGCTCGCTGGTCGTACCTGAAGGCAAACGCCCCCCAGCCCACCATCGGCAAACTGGTGGACGATGCCATGACCGCCATTGAGCGCGACAACCCGAGCCTTAAAGGCGTGCTCCCCAAAGACTTCGCCCGCCCCGGCCTTGATAAGCAGCGCCTCGGTCAGATCATCAACCTCGTGAGCGACATTGCCATGGGCAGCCCGGCAGATCGCGCAAAAGACACGCTGGGCCGAGTCTACGAATACTTCCTTTCCCGCTTCGCAAGCGCCGAGGGCAAGAGCGGCGGCCAGTTTTATACCCCGTCCAGCGTAGTCCGTGTGCTTGTCGAAATGCTTGCTCCTTATAAAGGACGTGTTTATGATCCGGCCTGCGGTTCCGGCGGCATGTTCGTAAGCAGCGAAAGGTTCATCGAGGCCCACGGCGGCAAGCTTGGCGACATTTCAATTTACGGGCAGGAATCCAACTACACCACCTGGCGGCTCGCAAAGATGAACCTTGCCATACGCGGCATCGACGCACAGATCGCCCACGGCGACACGTTCCACAACCATGCTCATCCCGACCTCAAGGCAGACTATGTCCTCGCCAATCCGCCGTTCAACGACAGCGACTGGCGCGGCGAACTGCTGAAAGATGACAAACGTTGGGCCTACGGCACCCCACCGGCAGCCAACGCCAACTATGCGTGGGTGCAGCACTTCATCTACCACCTTGCCCCTACCGGCATAGCGGGGTTCGTCCTTGCCAATGGCTCCATGTCGTCCAATCAATCGGGTGAAGGCGAAATCCGCAAAAACATTATCGAGGCCGATCTGGTCGATTGCATGGTCGCACTGCCCGGCCAACTCTTCTATTCCACGCAGATACCCGTCTGCCTCTGGTTCCTTGCCCGCGATAGAAAGAACGGGCGCTTCAGGGATCGTCGCGGCGAAACCCTCTTCATCGATGCCCGCAAACTCGGCACCATGGCCACCCGTGTCAATCGTGAACTGACCGATGAAGACATCGCCAGAATCGCAGGAACGTACCATGCGTGGCGTGGCGATAAGGGTGCTGCTGCCTATGAAGACATGCCCGGCGTTCTGCAAGGCTGCAAAGCTGGAAGACATTCGCAAGCATGGCTACGTGCTCACTCCGGGCCGGTATGTAGGCGCCGAGGCAGTAGAGGACGACGGCGAGCCGTTTGAAGAGAAGATGAAGCGGCTCACCGCAACCCTGCGTGAGCAGCAGGCAGAAGCAGCGCGGCTTGATGCCGCCATTGCGGCTAATCTGAAGGAGCTTGGATATGGCGGGTAAGAAGAAGGTTCCGGTCATAAGCAGCCCTGCTGCAAAACCGGCTCGCAAACAGCGGGGCAAGGTGGACGGAACCGTCATGTTTCCTGTTGCGCCCACTGTGGCAGAGCTGCCGCCTGACTACGCCGAGTGGCTGGCTGAGTTAAAGCAGAGCATCCGCCTTGAGCGCCTGCGCGTTGTGCTGGCAAGCAACAGCGCAATGGTGCTGCGCTACTGGGACATCGGACAGCGCGTGCTCGCAAAGCAGGAAACACAAGGTTGGGGCGCAAGAATCATCGACAGGCTCGCAAGCGACCTGCGCGAAGCATTCCCGGACATGAAAGGCTTTTCTCCCCGAAATCTCAAATATATGCGGGCCTTTGCCGCAGCATGGCCTGATCGTGCAATTGTGCAAGCACCGCTTGCACAATTAACTTGGTATCACAACATTGCCCTGCTCGAAAAGCTGAACACAGAGGAAGAACGACTTTGGTATGCTGCCAAAGCTCTCGAATATGGCTGGTCGCGCAATATCCTTGCCTTCCAGATAGAAGCGCAGGCACATCAGCGACAGGGCAAGGCTCAGAACAACTTTCCTGCCACCCTGCCGCCGCTTGATTCCGACATGGCGGTGCAGATTTTCAAAGATCCATATCTGTTCGACTTCCTTGGCACCGACGCCCCGCGCCGCGAAGCAGAGCTTGAGCAGGGGCTTATGGAGCATATTCAGAAGTTTCTGCTGGAGCTTGGGCAAGGGTTTGCCTTTGTAGGGAGGCAGGTTCATCTGGAGCTTGGCAATGAAGATTTCTATCTCGACCTGCTTTTTTATCATCTGAAACTGCGCTGCTATGTCGTGCTCGAGCTGAAAGCCAGAAAATTCGAACCCGGAGACGGCGCCAAACTCGGCATGTATATGACTGCCGTTGACCGGCTGCTCTCCCACCCCGACGACAAACCCACCATCGGGCTTTTGCTGGCAAAAGAGAAAAACAAGGTGCTGGTTGAATATGCCCTGGCAGGCACAACGGCCAATTACCGTAGCAGAATGGGAAACCCGGCTTACCCGTTCGCTGCCGGATGAACTGAAGGGCAGTCTGCCCAGTATTGAGGAGATTGAAGCGGAACTGGAAAAGGAGTCGATGCCGTGACCGTCAGTGAACTGATTACCGCACTTCAGACATACCCGCCGGATGCCCGTGTGGTGGTGCTTGGGTATGAAACCGGTTATGACGACATAACCAGGGTGAAGGAAATTGGCTATATTGGCTAACTCTGAACAGAGTAGTCCTGAGCGACTTGCTTACTGGTATTTTCGTCTCAATGGTTTTCTTACAATTGAAAACTTCATTGTCCACCCTGACACAGGAAGAAATCAGCGTACTGATGCAGATATACTGGCTGTTCGCTTTGCGCATCGTGCAGAAAATCTCATAAATCCGATGGCTGATGACCCATGTGTTTCAGAATGCAGGGCTTTTTGTAATGTGATCATCGCCGAAGTGAAGAGCAGTACCTGTGCTCTTAATGGGCCATGGACTAGACCTGATGATCAAAATATTCATCGTGTTTTGAAGTCCATTGGCTGCCTTTCTCCCATGGAGATTGATTCGGCTGCAAAAGCGCTTTATCAAAAAGGCATGTTTAATAATACTATTGTAACTTGCCGACTTATTGCGGTTGGAGATAAGCGGGGGCAGTTGCCTATAGAGGGGGTTCACCAAATCATTTTTAATAATATGATTGAGTTCATTCATGCAAGATTTAGGGCTTACAGACATCAAAAATCATCTGTGGGCAACTGGGCATCGGATGGGCGAAGGCTTAAAAACTTAGCTTCGAGCCATTCTGAACGCAGCGACTTTAAAAGAGAAGCACGGCAATATTTCGGGCTTTGTTCAGAGGATGCGAGGCAATGAGCTAATGGGGAAGTGGCGAATATCGACATGGGGCGAAGAAATCGCGCTTGAGTATGGGAAGGCTTTACGCGGCTATAACGAGGATAGTGGAAAATACCGCGTTTTTGGCTCAAACGGTCCAATTGGATGGACCTCAGAAGCTCTCGTAACTGGACCAGGTATCATTCTTGGTCGTAAAGGTGCCTATAGAGGCGTTCATTATTCGTTCGACCCGTTCTTTGTCATCGATACAGCGTATTATGTTGTGCCGAAAGGCAAGATAGACATGCGATGGCTTTACTATGCGATCAAGCACTACAAGCTTGGAGAGATCGATGATGGTTCACCCATTCCGTCAACTACTCGTTCTGCTGTCTACATGAACGAACTATCAGGCTGCTGAAAAACTCTTGATGCAAAATGCACTGCCAAAAACGACTCTCTCAGAGGCTCAAGAATCGAAAAACTCGGGTCAATCCATGTCAGAACATCCCCCGAAATTGACCCTGCTGAGCCGCAGAGGGACTTT
>DATIKF010000075.1:0-3740 GCA_035477855.1 Dissulfurispiraceae bacterium | reverse complement strand
CCTTTGTCAAAGACCAGGGTGACCGCCTTCTTGTCGCTTGTGCAGGAACGTATCTGCTCAAACAGCGCATCTACGAACCCCTTGATAACCGTGCTATCGTGCTCATTGGCAGGATAGAGCCTGAAAAACAGCGGCATTCCGCAATCACGATCCACCGCCAGCGCCAGCCCTATGTGCCGGAGATTGTTTTTGCCTGCCTTGGATTTCGTCATCCTGGACAGAATCGTCCACGTTGCGCACAAGATCAATCTGAAAGGAGATTCCCTCAGGAAAAAACGGTCGAAGTTGACTGATGCCGAAAACCAGTCGTAAGATACTGCGCCAGCGTCGCTATGCTGAAAGTGTTCGGCTTCGACAAGAATCACTGTTCGGCTTCATCGGAATACGCAGTTATATCGAGGTGCTTTACAACCGGCAGCGCAAACAGGCTCAGCTTGGCTACCTGTCACCAGCTGCCTATGAGAGACAATTCTATAAAGAACTGCTCGCAGCCTGAGAGATTTGGGGAGCAGGCATCAATTACGGTAACGCCCGCTATTTCGGCCTCAACCCCTTTGGCAAGTTCTACCGCACGCTGAATCGCAACACTCGTATACGGCGTGCCGCCTAAGCCAAGAAGTATCTTTTAATCATCTGTCTAACCTCGCTTTTAACCGGTTTATGTTTGATGAACAGTCCTTCTCTCCACGCTCCTCCTGCGCAGCCACTTTTCAATACCAACCACAAAAAAAGCAATCACGGATACCGCCAGTATTCGTCCCCAGGCATCTAAACTGATGGGCGCGCTTTGAAACATAAGGTTCATGGCCGGCAGATAGGTGAACATCAGCTGGAGGAGCAACATGATCGCAACGCCGCCGAACAGCATGGGGTTGGAGAAAAAGCCCACACGGAACATGGACTGCGTCATCGAGCGACAATTGAAGAGATAGAATAGTTGTACAAGAACGAATAGATTTACCGCTACCGTGCGAGCCTCTGCAACAGCCGTTCCTCTCCTCAGCTCCCACTCGAAAAGGCCGAATGCCCCTGCGAGCAACAGCAGCCCGACAATGAAGAGTCGCCAGACAAGTACCCTGGTGAGTATAGGCGCCTTGGGGTCGCGCGGCGGCCGCGTCATTATCCCCGGCTCCTTGGGCTCGAAGGCGAGCATGAGCCCCAGCAGCAACGCGGTTGACATGTTGATCCAGAGGATCTGCACGGGCAGTATGGGTAGCGTTACACCCGCGAATATCGCAGCGAGAATAACCAGTCCCTCCCCGAGGTTGGTGGGCAGTGTCCAGACAATGAACTTGGTGAGATTGTCGAAGATGCCTCGCCCTTCCTCTACGGCGGCTTCTATGGAGGCGAAGTTGTCGTCCGTCAGCACCATATCGGCAGCCTCTTTAGCCACGTCGGTTCCTATAATGCCCATGGCCACGCCGATGTCTGCCCTTTTCAGGGCCGGAGCATCATTAACCCCGTCTCCGGTCATGGCCACAACGTGACCCTTGGCCTGCATGGCCTCAACCAGACGGAGTTTTTGCTCTGGAGTCACCCTGGCAAACACAGTTGTCCGGTCGGCAATATCAATCAGTTCCCTGTCGGAAACTTCCATCATGGCTTTTCCACTGACGACGTTGAATGGATTGTGAAGACCGACCTGTTGAGCTATCGAGGAAGCTGTCAGCGCGTGGTCGCCGGTTATCATCTTGACGCGAATGCCCGCTGTGTGGCATTGCTGAACTGCGAGGATTGCCTCCTGCCGGGGCGGATCCATCATTCCTTGGAGACCAAGGAAGGTCATGCCGGCAGCCACGTCAGGGTGATTTAATTCGTTTGTCCCTTGTTTGATTTCTCGTTTTGCAAAAGCAATGACCCGTAATCCCTTGGCTGCCATCTCCTCCACTGCCCTGTGTATCCGTTCGGCATCCAGTTCAGCAAGCCGTCCTTCTGCGTCAAGGGATGAGACACATCTTTCCGCGATGGCTTCCACAGATCCCTTGACATAAACGATGCCGGGCTTGTCCGTTCCTCTGGAATGCAGGGTGGCCATGTACTGGTGCTGCGACTCGAAAGGGATTGCATCAACACGAGGCAATTCTATTCGCGCTGTGGCCATGTCCAGTCCTGCCTTGACCGCAGAAACCAGCAACGCTCCTTCGGTAGGATCACCCTGTACAGCCCAGCGCCCCTCTTTCTCCAGCAGCAGGCTGTCGTTGCACAGCAGGCCAGCTTTCAGACATTCCATCAGCACCGGGGATACCGAGGCATCAACCGCGACACCTTGTTTGAGAATCCGGCCTGAAGGCGTATAGCCTGCACCGCTTACCTCAAACTGCTCGCCGCCGGCCACTATCTCCTGCACAGTCATTTGGTTCTCGGTCAGCGTGCCGGTCTTATCGGAGCAGATGGCCGTTGTGCTGCCAAGGGTCTCCACTGCCGTGAGCTTTCGGATGATGGCCCGTCTGCGCGCCATCCGCGCAACACCGATAGCCAGTGTAATGGTCACCGCTGCAGGCAGGCCCTCAGGGATAGCGGCTACTGACAGGGCTACAGCCGCCATAAACATATCATAGGCGGGTTCTCCCCGTATGAGTCCTACGATAAAAGTGAGCGCCGCAAGGGCCAGGATCGCATAGAGCAATATATGGCTGAAGTGAGCAATCTTTCGGGTCAACGGGGTCTCCAATGACTCTGTTGACGAGATAAGTTCAGAGATACGTCCCACTTCTGTCTTGTCGCCAATGGCAACGACAATGCCGACACCCTGGCCGTAGGTGACCAGCGCCGATGCATACGCCATGTTCTGCCGGTCAGCCAGGCCTGTATCGTGATCAAGGATATCCGACTTTTTATGAACGGGAACCGACTCGCCGGTCAGAGCGGATTCATCTATTTGAAGATCCCGTGTCTGAAACAGACGCATATCTGCTGGCACTTTGTCGCCGGACTGCAGAAGGACGATGTCACCCGGAACCACTTCTGCCGAAGAGATGCGTTGTTTCTCGCCCGCCCGCAGTACCGTTGCCTCAGTTATCATTGTCCTAGCCAAAGCTTCTATGGCTTTGACCGCCTTCGCCTCCTGGATAAATCCTATGAACGCATTGACCAGCACGACTCCGAAGATAACGCCAGCATCAACCAATTCCTGAAGAAAGGCCGTAACTGTAGCAGCCACAATCAGAATGTAGATCAGGGGCTGATGGAACTGTAGCAGGAAGCGCAACAGGGGGCCTTTTCCCTTTTTCCCGGTTATAACATTGGGACCGAATTCTTTCTGACGATTGTCGACCTCGAACAGATCCAGCCCTTTCCCCTGATTGCTCTCCAGGAGGTCAATTGCTTCATCTGCCGGCAAGTGATGCCAGTGCTTACCTATTAAAGTTTCCATTGTTTATCTCCTTATCAAGCATACTATTTTTTAAATGAAACCTGCTGTCAATCGTGGATCCAAAAGCATTCAGTCCGCGTGCGCATTCCGCTAAAGCCGACCAGCGAATCCGGAGGTCATGTCAATAGGTGTGTAAATAGAGTCTGTGTATAAACTCCCGAACAAGCGCGAAGATGGTTGTTGTTCCAAGCCTTCAAGTCCCTGCTTTCCCCGGATATTATCTTCTTCCAGTAGTGTCCGGTAAAAAAAGAGAAGCGCATAGCCTGAAGCCGTGAATGTTAGATTATAAAGGGCGAGCAAACCCAAATCTGACAAGGAGGCACAGGCTATGCATACGTGTTATACCATATTTGGGGAACTGCTGAAA
>DATIKF010000074.1:0-8734 GCA_035477855.1 Dissulfurispiraceae bacterium | reverse complement strand
CAAAAGGAAGAAGGAAGAAGGAAGAAGGAAGAAGGAAGAAGGAAGAAGGAAGAAGGAAGAAGGAAGAAGGAAGAAGGAAGAAGGAAGAAGGAAGAAGGGGATCGTTGGAGGACGGACGGGCAATGAACGGCGGCGGGAGTCGGGATGGCATGACTGATTTGACTCGCTCAAAAGCCGTCCATTACTATAAAAGCCAGTTCCGGAAAGAGTTATGAACGATACTGCCGAAAAAAAGACCACCAATATTTTCGTAAACGGCCGGGCTCTGGAGTGCCTTGAGGGACAGACGATTCTGGATGTCTGCCGTGCTGCCGATATTTATGTCCCGACGCTCTGTAACGACAGGCGGCTTATTCCACAGGGATCCTGCAGACTCTGCATCGTCCAGATAAAAGGATATGCCATGCCGGCAGCATCATGCTCCACACCGGCGCTTGAGGGAATGGAGATCGCCACGGAGAGCGACGAACTGGTTCGGCTCAGGCGGGCGACGCTGGAGCTGATTCTTGCCAATCATCCCAACGACTGCATGTGCTGCGAAAAGGCGGGACGTTGTGTGCTGCAGGAATTGGCCTATAAATCGGGCGTGACCCCGCCTACTGATGCCCCCCGGTATGATGCCTTGTCGGTGCAGGACGACAATGAGTCGATCATCGTTGATGTCAACAAGTGCGTGCGCTGTGGCCGCTGCATCACCATCTGCCGCGATGTCGTCAAGCGCGACGCTATGGTGATGCGCACGCCCGAGGGTGAAGACGAGACACGCCTGATGCCTGCCGGGACGATTACGCTGCTTGCGGAACGCTGCGATTTCTGCGGTGAATGCGTTACCACCTGCCCGGTCGGCTCGCTCCTCGACAAAAGGCAGCTCGGCAACCGGAAAGCGCTGGTTACCCTTCAGTCTCCGGGCGAATAACCGCGTTCCTCTGCCTGTCCCGCACCGCTTTGACAGAAATGTCAGTCCTCAATCGCATAATCCTTGATTTTGTATTGAAGCGAGCGGAGAGAGATGCCGAGGATTTCCGCAGCCTTGCGGCGGTTGCCGGAAGTCTGTTTCAGGGCGTTGATGATGGCGCCCCGCTCCATGCTTTTCATATCTCCGCAGGCGGCCTGCAACGGTTGATCCGTCTGGGCAGCTCCGGCAAGGAGTGGTATCAGAAGTTCGGGCCCCCGGCTAATGATGATGCTTCGTTCGATCAGATTTTCGAGTTCGCGGATATTGCCGGGCCAATCGTATTGAGCCAGCATCTGATAGGCACTTTGCGGCAGAGGGCGCACTGGTTTGCCGAGGCGCGCCGCAACGGAACCCGCAAGGTAATCCGCAATCGCCGGAATCCGGGTCGAACGGTCGCGGAGCGGCGGGATGGTGATCGGAAAGACGCTGAGCCGGTAATAAAGGTCTTCCCGGAACTTTTTTTCAGCAGACAGTTCTTTCAGATCACGGTTTGTCGCCGCCACGATACGGGCGTTCGTCCGGAGCGAAATCAGCGACCCCAGCCGTTCAAAGGTTTTGTCCTGAAGTACTTTCAGCAGTTTTGCCTGGAGCCCTGACCCGAGTTCTGCAATTTCGTCAAGAAAAATGGTCCCTTCATGGGCAATCTCGAAACGCCCTTTTTTCTGCTGCGCGGCGCCGGTAAAGGCGCCTTTTTCGAACCCGAACAGTTCCGATTCAAGCAGTTGTTCTGGAATAGCCGCGCAATTAATCTCCACGAACATGCCGGGCCTGCCGCTCAGATGATGCAGCACTTTCGCTATAAGGCTTTTGCCGGTTCCGGTCTCCCCGTACATGATGACGGTTGCATCAGTCGGCGCAACATCCTCGATGTCGCGCAGGATTGGCTCCATTCCGGCAAATATGACATCAAGCGGCGGCAGGGCGCCAAAGAGGTCGGAGCGCAACTGCCGGTTTTCGGCGATCAGGCTTTGCCGTTCCGCAATCTTCGCCACCGCGATGCGCAATTCTTCGGGATCCTTGAGCGGTTTGGTAATATATTCGAGAGCTCCTTTTTTTAGTGCCGCAATCGCGGTATCAACCGCAGCATAAGCTGTCACCATAATGAAATCGGCATCGGGGAGAATCTCCCTGGCCTTGTCCATGAAGGTGATGCCGTCCATTTTGGGCATCTTGAGGTCGGTGATGATGAGATTCGGCCGGAACCCGTCGAGCAGGCGGAGTGCCGCGTCGGGCGATGAAGCCCCCTGTACCGTATATCCCGCATCAATCAGGATGTTCGACATGAGCAGCAGGAAGGACTGCTCATCGTCTACAATCAGAATCCGGCAGGTCGTTTTTTCCATATCCTCTCTTATTTCTCCGGCAGTGAAGCCGGAAGCGAAATTGTAAACGTTGTCCCTTTTCCGGCGGCGGTTTCAATGCTCACCGTCCCGCCGAGCACTTCGACAAGGCGACCGACAATCGCCAGTCCGAGGCCGGTCCCCCGTGTCTTTGTGGTATAGAACGGGTCGAATGCCTTCTGTGAGGCTTCAGCATCCATTCCGCTGCCGGTATCGCTCACTCTTAAAACAATTTTATCACGCTCTGCAGCGGCTGCAACGGTGACGGTTCCCTCGAGTTCAATGGCGTCGCTCGCATTCTGGAGCAGATTGAAGAGTATCTGGCGCAGCTTGTCGGAATCAGACGTGATAAGCAGCGGAGATGCGCAGTCAGTATCGCATGCAATTGCCGGCCTCTTCGGAAGCGAAGCGACGCAGGTCTCTATGAGTTCGCACAGATCGAACCTGGATATTTTGACGCCGGCGGGTCGGGCATAGACCAGCAGGTCTTCGGTGAGCGTTTCGAGACGGCGCGTTTCAGCAACGATTATGTCGAGCGGCTGCCGGCTTGCCGGACTGCCGCTATTCTGCTGCTGTTCGACAAGATACTGCGCAAACCCCTTGATGCTGCCGAGAGGATTGCGTATTTCATGCGCGAGCACAGCCGCCATTTCACCGAGCACCGCAAAACGTTCCCGTTCATCAATCGTCCGCTGAAGCTTCTCCGCACGCTGCTGCGCCCGCATGAGGATAAGGCCTATGCCCCAGAGCACTACAACCATGCCGACAGATATCCCGAGCTGAACCCGCGCCTGACGAATGCTGTTCTCAGCCGGATACGGATGGAGTGCCAGCCGGAGCAGATAGTCTGCGGCTCTCAGGTGGACAGGGGCATCAAGTATGAACCCACGCTCATCAGTGCCGAGCATAAGGTAGTAGTGCTGCGGGGTTCCCCGCGCAAACGCCTCCTGGATACGGGCATCTTCTACCTTCCGTCCAACCAGCCGGGCGTTCGAGTGGAGAGCGATTCGACCGTCCCTGTCATACAGCGCCAGAAAAGCGATGCCTTCCCAGATGCCTTCGCTGATGATATCGCTCAGAAGGGTTTCTTTCGCAAAATCCGAACGTCGCAGGGACGCTTCAAGACTGGTTGC
Organism: Dissulfurispiraceae bacterium; assembly: GCA_035477855.1. Taxonomy (GTDB): domain Bacteria; phylum Nitrospirota; class Thermodesulfovibrionia; order Thermodesulfovibrionales; family Dissulfurispiraceae; genus JAAYUK01. Next base: position 5,306 of record DATIKF010000074.1, on the reverse strand, counting down.
GATGCCGAGCGCCTGCAGTCTCAGGGCATCTTCGGCAGATGAAAGCGCATTCCTGTATGTAAGAAGCGAACTGAAGATTGTTGCTGCTGTGGCAGCGGCAAGAATGATAAGCAGAGAGATGGCTGTCCGTGCTGATCTGTTGCGCTGTGCTCCCATGCTTCATTATACCTCATGATACAACCGGTGTTTGCCGGGAATATGCTATAGTTGCAAAAAGCGTGGCAATGCATTCCTCGGGCGAATGCGGATAATTGCCGAAGGAGCGCAGAGATGCAGAATGACGTTCCCGTTTCTCCCCGTTTTCCAGGTGGTGACGTTGTAACTATCAGCCTTCCCTCATGGGCAAAAGAGTTCACGGCGGCATCCGGCGCCTGCACTATTGATGAAGACCGCATGCGCCTTGCCATTGCACTGGCGCGGGAGAATGTGCTGCGGGGCACCGGCGGACCATTCGGCGCCGCGGTGTTTGAGGAAGGGAGCGGCCGGTTGGTGAGCGTGGGGGTCAACAGTGTTGAGCGGCTTGGAAACTCTACACTGCATGCCGAAGTGATGGCGCTTATGTTTGCGCAGACGAAAGCCGGTTCCTTCACGCTGCGTGCTGCCGGCATGCAGCCTCATGTGCTGTTTACTTCGTGCGAGCCATGCGCTATGTGTCTTGGGGCTATACTCTGGAGCGGCGTGCGGCGCATCGTCTGGGGTGCTCCTCGTGAGGCCGCCGCTGCTATTGGTTTTGACGAAGGCCCCGTTTTCCCTGCCTCCCATCACTATCTCGAAGACCGTGGCATTCGTATTGTCCGGGGACTATTGGCCGAAGAAGCGCAGGAGGTTTTGAGGCTCTATCAGGAACGCGGCGGAATCATCTACAATCCCTGACCGTCGGCAGGGGGGGTGATCTGCCCGGCAGTCAGGACTTCCCGTATCTTTCGCAGAAGTTCCTGCGGCGACACCGGCTTGGAGACGAAATGCAATCCTTCCCGGAGAATGCTTTTTGCGCTCAGGTGATCAGCCGTGTAGCCGCTGATGAAAAGCACCTTCGCATCGGGCCTGATGATTCTGATTTCGTTGTACGAAGCCTTGCCGCCCATCTCCGGCATAATGACGTCCATCAGCACGAGGTCTATTTCGTTCTGCCGGCGACGGAAGAGTTCCGCCGCCTCACTGCCGTCAGCAGCCTCGATGACCCGATAGCCGGACTCCGACAGAACACTCCGCAGCACCGACCGCAGCGTTGCGTCGTCCTCGACGAGCAGTATCGTCTCTGTGCCGCCGACACGCGCGGGTTCCGCATCTTGCTCCGCAGGCAGCCGCTTTTGCTGCGCGACCGGCAGATAGATTCTGAAAACGGTTCCCTTGCCGACTTCGCTGTAAACATTGATGAAGCCCTTGTGCTGCTTGATTATGCCGTAAGCGATTGCCATGCCGAGCCCGGTCCCTTTCCCTTCGGCCTTTGTGGTGAAAAAGGGTTCAAATATCTTCTCCATCGTCTTTTCATCCATGCCGGCGCCCGAGTCTTCCACGGTTAATGCCGCGTACGTGCCGTGAGCGCCGTAGCCGTGGGCGTGCACAAAGTCCTTATCAATCTCGCACCGCGCCACGCCGATGCGCAGCGAGCCGCCGTCGGGCATGGCGTCGCGCGCGTTTGTCGCCAAATTCATCAGCACCTGCTCAATCTGCCCCCGGTCTGCCATGACGACAAGGTCTTCACCGGCAAGAGCGGTCTCCAGTTGTATATCTGTTCCGATAATGCGCCGTAAAAACTCGCTTATGTCTTCGATTATTTCGTTGATATGCTCCGGCCTGACGGCGAGAAGCTGCTTTCTGCTGAATGCGAGCAGGCTTTTGGTGAGGTTCGCCCCGCGCTCCATCAGTGCGGCTATATGGTCAAGATACCTGCGGGCGGGGTGGTCCTCGCCGGTTTTCATTTTCGCGAGGTAGCAGAAGCCGATCATGGCGCACAGTATGTTGTTGAAGTCGTGCGCGACGCCTCCGGCCAATTGCCCGACAGTCTCCATTTTTTGCGAATGGCGGAGCTGCTGCATCAATTTCACCTGTTCGGTAATATCGCGGAAGATCCCCAGATAGACCATAGGAATCCCCGAGTCGTCCTTGACAACCTCGCACGAAAAGAGTACCGTTACCTGCTTCCCGTCCTGGCGTGTCAGATGCGCCTCATAGTCTTTGAGAAAGCCGTCTGTGCGCATTTTCGCCTGTATGTCTTTTGCGGCATCCGGCAGAAGCGAGGCAAGGCCGGAGTTTTCATGACTGCCGAGCTCGAACATGCTGAGCATGGCGTCGTTGCAATCCAGCGACCGCCATTCGTGATTGAAGAAACATATTCCATCTTTCGACCTGTCGTACCAGGTCGAAAATAACCGTTCTTTTTCCTGAATTATGCGCTGTGAATCGGCGACAGTGTCGAGCATGGAGTTGACAATGTCGGCAAGTCTCCCCACCTCATCGCAGGAAGCGATCGTTACCCTCTGGGAAGTATCCGCGGCATCCTGAATGTTTTGCACCTGTCGGGTCAGCAAGCGCAGAGGCGCGGTAAGCATGCGCGATATCACAATAATCAGCAGCACGACAATCGGGGTGCCGGTCACGAGAATAACGATAAACGCTTCCTCCATCTGGCGAATCGGTCTATAGAAGTCTGCTTTGTCGGCATTGATCGCCAGAATCCAGCCGGTCGTTTTCAGGCGGCGCGCCATCGAAATGACTTCCACCCCCATCTGGTCCGTCCGCTGCATGACAACGCTCTGCTCTGCCGCCGCTTTTGCGCTGAGTGCGCTGAAGATCGATGGTTCCATTTTCGTCATGATGAGCGATGCATCCGCATGGAGGATGATTGTTCCGTCGCCGGCAATGAGCGTGTAGTGCCCTAATGAGGCATCGAAGAGGATATCCAACATGTCTATAGCTGTGGCTCCCCCGAGCACCCCAATCAGCGCGCCGTCCGCGCCGAAGACCGGCGCCGTCATCATGATGACCGGCTTGCCGTTGCGGTGGGCGGAGATAAAGGGGGAAGAGATGACCGGTTCTCCGAGCCTGACGGTTTCTTTGAAATACTCGCGAAAGGCGAAGTTTCTTGTCGTCAGTCCCGGCGCCTTCGGCGATTCGGCAATCAGCGTGCCGTCGCGGGCAAAGAGGTACAGCCCCTTGGCAAAGAGCGTCTTTGTCCCGGCGCTTTCATCAAGGAGACGCTGCGCCCGTTCGGGGCTGATGATGAGGTCGCCGGTAATGAGCGTTGCCTTATGCACAAGAGCAGAGCGGCGTTCCTCAAGATTATGATCGATGATGGCCTCGGTCTGCCTCGATTTGAAGCGCAGAGCCTGCTCCAGATGGTCGATCAGCACCTCCTCGATCTGCTTGCTCGTAAACCACGACGCGGTAGCCGCGCAGATGAGGAAGAGCGCGGCTACCGCGAAGGCAAATTTTATGTTCAGGCTTATGCGCATGGCAGACAGGCTATATCAGCGACAGATGCTCATATTTTAAACCGCCCGACGACGCTCTGCAGTTCGGCCGCCAGTCTGGCGAGATCCGATGATGACTGTGCGATCTGCCCGCCGCCAGCGGATATCTGTTTTGATCCGTCCGCTATGCTCTGGATGTCGGAGCTGATGGTCTCGGAGACCGACGACATCTCCTCGGTTGCCGAGGCAATCTGCTGCACCATCGACTGAAGCGAACTGACGCTCTGCACGATATTGCCGAGCGAATCTCCCGCCTTCCTGCTGAACTGCACACCTGTCTCGACCCTGGCGGTGGCGTTGTTCATCGAAACCACGGCGTTGTCGACCTCGGCCTGAATAGAGCGGATCATCTTGCCTATCTGAGAGGTCGCCTGCGACGTGCGCTCGGCCAGTTTCCGCACCTCATCTGCCACAACGGCAAAGCCCCTGCCCTGTTCTCCCGCCCGGGCTGCCTCGATTGCAGCATTCAGCGCCAGCAGGTTGGTCTGGTCGGCGATGTCGTTAATAACGTCGACAATGTTGCCGATTTCCTTGGAACTGTTGCCGAGCCGCTGCATAACCGCCGACGATTCTGCGACCGTCGAGGCAATGGCCTGAACCTCACTGACCGACTGACCGACGACCGCCTCGCCGTCTTTGGCCTGTCCGTATGTCTGTGTGGAAATCCCGGCGATGCCGGAGGTGTTTTTTGCCACGTCGATGACGGTCTGCGACATCTCCTCGGTTGCCGTTGCAATCTGGCTGGAGCGTGATGACTGGTCGTGAATGCTGCGCGAAATCTCCTCGGCACTGGCGCTCAGCTGTGTGCTTCCCGATGCCAGGTTGTCGGCTGCAGACTTGATTTTTCCGACAAGCTCGCGCAGGCTCTTTACCATGACATCCATGGCCGTCATCAGTTTGCCGACCTCGTCGTTGTACTTCACCGACACTGTTGCGGTGAGGTCGCCTGCTGCAAGGCGGTTTGCGACGGATATTCCTTCAGCAAGCGGGCCTGTTATGCTCCGGACAATCAGGAGAGTCACGGCTACGGCTACGGCTATGGCTAAAAACAGCAAGGCAATGACAATAAACTTGGCCTGCTGCACCATCGAGGCGGCCTGTTTCGAATCTTCTTCCATGAGCTGAGCATGAAATTTTATGAGAGTATCGCGTGAAGCAAAATAGGCGCCCTGCGTGGTGCGAAGGCTTGCTGTCAGGGACTGGCCCGCCTCCTTTTTTTTGCCGTCCTTTATCAGCTGAATAACTTTTGCCAAGTCTTCCCGGTATGCCGCCCGCTTGGTTTTCATGTCGCCCAGCAGCTGCCTGCCTTTATCGCTCTTGATGCTCATTTCGAGCTTCTCGATAGCATCGCCAATTTTCTTGTTTGCTTCGGCAATGCGATCCAGCTCCTGTTGCATTGTCTGCGGATCATCAAAAATGATGGCGTTTCTGAGTGCATAGGCAACGCCATTGACGTTGACTTGAATTTCATCTAACATTTTTACATTCGGCAGGTCGACGTGAACAATCTGGTCCAACTCGCCGCCGATGCCGCGGACAAATACAATCGAAGCAGCTGCAATCAGAATCGTGAGCACCAGAACAGCTCCAAACCCTGCCAGCAGCCTTGTCTTGATTGACAGATTCTTTAACATGCGATAACCCCTCTCTGTTGCAACGGTATGGTTACGACCAAAAGAAATGCCTTTGTGATGATGTCATAAAAGGAATGACGGAAGACCCGCAATGCCCTGCCTATCAGGCTGCTGATTATGGATATGGAATGGATATGGAATGGATATGGAATGGATATGGAATGGATATGGAATGGATATGGAATGGATATGGAATGGA
>DATIKF010000073.1:0-2084 GCA_035477855.1 Dissulfurispiraceae bacterium | reverse complement strand
CTGCAGCATCCGCCGTTCCTCTTCCATCAGGGTGACAGTATACTTCTTCTTCATGATAGGTCTCCTTACCTGGGTACAACTATCCTATCGGCAAAGAGACCGGAAACTCTATATCAAATCACGCGTAACGGAGCACTAGCTCCCCGCACGCCTCACAGAAAAGCTACACCCACTCTCCAACAACCTGGGTTTTTCAGCCGAATCAAATGTGTAGGTCTGACACTGTGAACTCTCCAGGCTTTACGCGCGTTTTTTTTTCGTTTGCACAAGTTATGCACCTCGCAAATGGCCTTTGTGGATAATCGGTGTATAGCGAATGGACCCAGGTTCCGTCAAAATCCTGTTTTCCAATACTGATAACGCAGGCGAGACAGGGAATGAGGGGGTCTCTACGCCATTTTGTGTATTCCGACCAGTTGACTATCCACAAACCCCTCGCGTCATGACAGGGGCCCGCGAGAGGCTGCCCGATCCGACCGGCACCGTCGAACTCTCCTTTTTCCACTTCTTTTGGAGTTTTCTTTTGCATGGATTCGCGGGGGGGGGTATAATAAGGGGTGCTGGGATTCAAACAGCTTTGATGATGCCTTCTACGATGCAGTCTTGAACCAGCGGCGGGTGGGCGTTGGGAACCCGTGCAACAGGAGAGGTCTTTGGGAGAAAGAGGCGAAAAGCGATGCGCCGTCGAGGGAGACAACGAGTCAACGGTGGATCGGCAGCTTGGGCTCCCTTTGCCTTCACCCTCATTGAGTTGCTCGTGGTCATTGCCATCATCGCCGGTTTGATGGCCATTCTGATACCGGCGTTAGGCCGCGCACGAAGGCAGGCCCGCGCCGTGGTCTGTCGCGCCCACCTCAAACAGTGGGCAACGACCTTCAATCTCTATACGCAGGAGAATGAAGGGCATTTTCCAGTGCGAGCGAGCAGTGCTGTGTGGCTTCTGCGAGGCGCCATGCCCCCACAAGAAGACGTGAACGAGCCCAAGGTGGGACGGAGCAGCCGAACCCAGGGAATCGCCTGCTGCCCTATGGCTATGAAAGTCAATGAGGACACGGTTTCCGGAGGCGGTAGCATGTCTGGGGGCGATTTCACGACTGTTACGATAACGAACGGAGGTACGTTCGTCGCCTGGGAGATCACGTACCCCAGCCCGTCTTTTCGCGGCAGCTATGGCTTCAATCACGGTTTGTTTCGGGAGGTCCCCAACGGGTTTCAGCGCCGCATTTCCGCCATGGAGCATCCACTGGATGTTCTCGCAATCAAGGGTGCGTCCGGCATCCCCGTCCTTCTCGATTCTTCATATCCCTGGGCTTATCCTAACTGGAATTCTTCGCCCTCCAGAGATGGGCTTCGCATCACTGTGGGAATGCCCTTTTGCATGAAACGCCATGACACCTATGTGAATGGTCTATTCCTTGACTGGTCGGCGCGCAGGATTGACCTCAAGGAGTTGTGGGTGCTGAGGTGGTATCCGAGTTTCAAGACGAACGGGCGCTGGACCAAGGCTGGTGGGGTAGAACCCGAGGATTGGCCCGGGTGGCTGCGTGGGCTTAAAGACTACTGATAGCATCTGAATACGTAGACGGAGGGCCGGGGGACAGTCCCTGTTCTTTGCTCATCCGGTTTTCGCGTACTTCCATGGCCTTTGGGGACGCCGAGGCTGTGAAAAAATCGGTCTTGACACGGATGGTAGAATTATGGACATGAAGACACAAGGAATTCTACCGGGCATGGAATCCCAGGTCAGCGGGATGGAAACCACCTCCGACACACGTCCCCCGATTGGTTCTCTGCGGTTCCGTCGGCCGGACCGGCTGCAGATGCGGATGGTGCCGGTGTCGCTGGACGAGACGATCCCGGCGGAACACCACGTGCGGGTGCTGTGGGAGGTGGTGGAGCGGCTGGACCTGTCGGGTTTTGCCTCGGGGCTGAAGGTCTGTGAAGGCGAGGCCGGGCGGTCGGCGACGGACGTTCGGCTGCTGGTGGCGTTGTGGCTGTATGCGGCGACGCAGGGGGTGGGCAGCGCGCGGGAGTTGGCACGGCGGTGCGAGTGCCAGGATGCGTATCGCTGGCTCTGTGGCGGG
>DATIKF010000072.1:0-10791 GCA_035477855.1 Dissulfurispiraceae bacterium | reverse complement strand
TATTGTCTCAACAACGACGGCATGGCAAATAATGAGCTGAAAGCAACGATTAAGAGCAAGCAAATCCGGAAAAAGAACAATCGCAGGAGAGTTGGACCTGAACTGTTTGCCAAAATCAATAGTTCAAGTCCGACAGGCTCCCAGGTAGTCGTTACAGAAGGCTACTTGGGACGTAGTTTCAATTGCTTGCGCTCGAAAACAAGATTATTGGCGAAAGTCGGGTCAGAAGGACTCCCCGGAAAAATCGATAGAAAAGACGGACTAACCACGATTGAACAGCGGAATATACGACCTCTTGCCTTTCAGCGATGTATAGAATGAAGGTCTGATTATCCGGCCCTGCACAAGCTCTTCGATTCTGTGCGCCGACCACCCGGCAACGCGCGCCATCGCAAAAATAGGGGTAAACAGTTCTGTCGGAATGCCCATGCACTGATACACAAAACCGGAATAGAAGTCGACATTGACACAGACAGTCTTGCCCTTCTTCTCTTTCACCAGCTTCGGCGCGATCTTCGCAACCCGCTTAAAGAGCTCAAATTCGGCCTCTCTCCCGGTCTTGACCGCGAGTGCGCCGGCAGTCTCTTCGAGAAAGACCGCTCTGGGATCAGAAACCGTATAGACCGCATGGCCGATGCCGTATATCTTGCCTGACTTGTCTCCGGCCCTCTTATCGAGAAGCGCTTCAAGGTAGTCAGCAAGCTCCTCGTTGCTTTCCCAGTTCTTGACCTTCTTCTTAATATCGGACATCATGCGCATAACCGCCTCGTTGGCACCGCCGTGCAGATGCCCGGAAAGAGATCCGATCCCGGCACAGATAGCCATATAGGTATTGGCCCCTGAGGAAGAGACGCATCGCGTAGAAAAAGTCGAATTATTTCCACCGCCATGCTCTGCGTGAAAGATAAGCATCGTATCGAAAAGATCAATCATCTCAGGATCAGGTTCTCTGCCGAGAAGCAGCGTCAGAAATGCTTCAGCCGTGCTCCAGTCAGAATCCGGGTCTTTCAGTTTTTTCAGATCCCTCTTCTCTATAACCGTCGAAAGATAGTTATATGCGATAATCACAGGAAACTTCGCAATCAGATCAATGCACTGGCGCGTCACATCGGCGAGATTCGTCGAATTCGAATTTTTATCGAACAGATACATCGACGAAACAATGGTATGGAGAGATCCCATCATATCGACATGCTTCGGGCGGGCAAGAATAAAATCCTTCACTTCCGGCGGCAACGGGCGCTGCCTGGCGAGAAGCTGAGAAAATGCCTTGAGGTCTCGCTTGTTCGGAAGCGTACCGGTCAGCAGAAGAAAGGATGTTTCCTCAAAGCCGAGGCGATTTTCAAGCTTCTTCTGGCGGACAATATCAGCTACGTCATAGCCGCAATACAAGAGCCTGCCCGGGACCGGATTCACATGAGTAATGCCGTCACCGTGAGTAATCTTTTCATAGCCGATAACCTGGCCCTTGCTGGTAATCCCGACAAATACACCCGTGCCGTCTTCATTTCTCAGCCCGAGCTTGATTTGTTTTTCCTTGATAAGCTTCGGATCAATCTTGTCGTGCAGCAGCGCGAGTTCCTGAACCTTCCTGAGCACCGCATCCATTAGCGCCTTCCCCCGTTCGAGTAATCTTCGGATACTTACAATATATCCTTGCGGAATAATATTAATGATATATAATACCACACCCCTATTGCATCATTTCAGATCATTGCATGAACGGGAAGGCCGCTCTGACGGAACAGTCCACTTACAAACCGAAATGAAAAAAGCTGCGGATATGGCTCCATGCAGCCAAAGTAAGGAACCATTGTGGTAGGATAGATTCTGTTGAGGATGAGAAAATGGCTATAGTATCAATTCCGGAATCAGACGATAAACTGCTCTCTGAGTGCGATATCGACACCTATCGCGCAGGCGGCAAGGGCGGACAGCATGTCAACAAGACATGCAGCGCCGTCCGGCTCACGCATCGTCCATCAGGCATTGTTGTCACCTGTCAGGACGAGCGCAGCCAATACAGAAACAAAATGCTCTGCCTGGAGCGGCTCCGGCGGAGACTGGCCAGGTTGAACTATCGACCGCCAAAGCGCATACCGACCAAAGAGCCCGCACAAGTTAAGGCTCAAGTCCGCACCTCAAAAATCATGGCCGCACTGAAGAAACAGCTTCGTGGAAGAGTTATGGAAGAATAGACCGTCGCCCGCTTGGGTTATTTTCTGATCGTTTCCGAGATGCCGGGCATTGCACTGTCCGATGCAAACAAGGCTCCAAGGGGTGCCCGGACCAGTTGATACAAGAGCGCCAGCAGAAATAACACCACTGCCGCACTGAATACCGCTCTGAGCTTCAGCCCCCGCCTGTATTCGGCTTTCGCCCGCACGGACCAAATCAGAATCAAAAAAAGAATTACAGTCAGAGAAATAAGATGCAACCCGATTTGTCCGAAGTCCTGCCCCTGCCAATACGCGAGAGCCATCAAGGGGACAAAAATAACGGCTGGCAGCAGAACATATAGCAGATGATACATCGCAGCAGAGAGTTGGTCAGGATTCGGCGCACCGCGTGCGTTCTCCGTTCACGATATCTCCACCACCTCGATGTTAAATGTCAGCGCCATCCCCGCAGGCGGATGGTTTGCATCAACCGTTACCGTTGTATCGGTTGCGTTCTTCACCACAACAGCAAGATATTGACCGTCGTCGCTGCGCTGCATGCAGAGGGAGATTCCTTCGAGAATCTCCATGTCCGGAGAAAAATTCTCCCGGGAAATCTCAATCAGAAGGTCCTTGTTGTAAACTCCATACGCACGTTCAGCGGGGATGTGAACTGTCTTTGATTCACCAACAGCCATTCCGATTACGGTGTCCTCAAAATCCCTGATGAGCTGCCCCGAACCGAGTATAAACTCAAGCGGGTCCTGGTCTCTGGATGAATCAAATACTGCTCCGTCATCAAGCGAGCCTGTGTAGTGAACCCTTACCTTGTTGCCGCTTTCAGCATTTTTCACACGTATTCTCCTTTTCCTGCAATCGTTTTTCCGCAGGCACATTCACCGGCACTATTACGAGCCGTCAAATGCTCCATCAAGCTCCTCCAAGGCTTCACCGGCTACTGCGGCGCCATGATAAGTTATAAGTTTGGGCCAGTCGTGCAGTCTTGCAAGCAACTGAGCAGTAAATACGTCAAGCAGCTTTTCCCTCACCAGCGGAAACTCATGTTCTGATACATACGCAGTAGCCCGTTCGCGATAGACGCTCCAAAAGGCTTCAGCGTGAAAGGCGCTACCATTTCCGGACATGGCATCCGTCAGCAGCATATTCATATGCTCGAGCAATCTCTCGGCAACATTCGGTGCCCGTTCGCACTGAATCCTGTGCTCAACGACAAAGAAGAGCAGATAGAAAAACACTTCCTTCGCTGCGGGAAATCCGCTTGAGTCATGGCTGTGGATATCGCGATAAAACTGAATGGAGAAGTTCTGGACAGTGTGGAGAAATTTCCGGGTAAAGTCCGGCAGGGCTCCGATAACATCCGCTTCAGGCACCCCTGCTGACAATACCGACAAAAGCGGTTCCTTTTTTCAGAAAATCGAAGAATCCCATATCATTCAGCAAGGCCGAAACAAGATAGACTCAACCTCTTTCAACATCGTCAATCCCTTCACTTCTCCGGAAAGAAGCGGCATCTTTGCAAGAGCTGCCGCCCCGAATTCATCCTGGAGCATCTGAATGTATGGTTGCTGCATTTTTTCCCGGCAGTTCAGAAACTCCGAATCGCTCGTTTCAATCACACCGTTTACGACAATACGGCGAACCTTCAGTCCGTGCTGCGCAAGTTCATGGATAACGCGTCTGCTCTGAAATACGCCAAGGGCCTCAGGAATAGTAACGACAACAAACTCGACCTGCGCCGGATCGGTAAAAAAACGCATGACTTCTTCGGAAAGATCGCTCCACTGATTGATCAAATCAAGAAACGGTGACTTTGAAACACCGAGCATATCCTGTGCCTTGAAATAGAAACGCGGCGCAGTACGCAAATGCCTGAGAAAGCGACTCGGCAAGTTAAGAAGCCGGAGGGTGTCTCCGGCAGGTGCAGTATCCCAGACAACCATTTCGAATCGTCCGCTCCGCACATACTCAAGAATAAAGTCGAGCATGAACTCTTCCTGAATCCCCGGCGACATGGCGACATAATCGATGAGATCGTCATAGGGCATATCAACAACCGCAGACGCAACCTGATATATCTGTGGTCCAAACTTCTCTTTCCAGCGTCGCATGACCTCATCAAGGCCGATTTCGAGCGCCGACAAATTCGGCACCCCGGGAATAGATGTTTCGGTCGGCCCGATCGTCGTTTCAAAAATATCGGAAAGCGACGGGGTAAGATCACTCGAAATGAGAAGCGTCCGCTTCCCGGAAAGTGCGTAATGCAGTGCCGTGGCTGAAGATGATGTCGATTTTCCGACACCGCCTTTGCCCCCAAACATCAACACCTTCTTCTTTTCGGCATCAAGCGACGCAAGCGACATTTACTCTCGTTCCTGCTCCGGGAGATTGAACAAAGATGTATGATACGCAAATCAGGCACGAAAGCTCAAATGCAAGGAGATTCCTGTTCAAAGAGAGATTACATGAGTAGTCGCTTAGGAACGCGCAGGCTTTACGTCTGGCGTTTCTGTTGCTGGTGCCCATCGGCGTGCTGATCGTTTATTTGCTGCGAAATGTGGTCGGATTCCCGACGTTCGGCATCTTCATGCCTGTGTTCATGGCGCTTGCATTCCGGAACACCGGCCTCGCATACGGCAATCAGCCTGCTCACCATTGTCATTCTGACCATGACTATCGAACGCTTTCATGTGCTCATCGAAGACTCCGGTGTGAGGCAGGCGCTCATCACGGCAGCCGGCGGCACTGCGGTTGCCGCTGTTGCGTACTTGATTCTGGATTTTGAGTGGCTGCAGCTTCAGTTTTTTGTCTTTCCCGAACCTCTCCTGGCTGTTGCGGGCCTGCAGGTTATGCTTGGCCGCTATACTGGATACCGGTTATTTATCGGAATATCTCAGGTTTCGCGCCCAGAAAAGAGCGTCATGATGGGCACATCGGTATCCTGGCTTCATGATGCCGGTGTCATCGGCATGAATCGCCGGAATGCGGAATACATCATGCGCGAGGAGTTCCTGCGATGGCGATGGTCCGACTGCCGACCAGTGCTTCGGATCGAAAGGCGAACCTGCACCAGGGCGCAATCGGCGCCGGGATTGACCTCGGAAGCGGCATGCTTGCCTCTGCCGTGCATCGCAGCGATACGGTCGCGCATCATCCTGACACCGGCAATCTCATCGCCGGCATGCAGGTGCCGTTCTGGGATCGTATTCTCATGATTGCGGCACGCGCATGCGATATGACGGGGCTTGGCTATATCGGCGCAGACATTGTCATTGATGAAGACCGCGGTCCGCTGCTGCTCGAACTGAATGCCCGTCCCGGCATCCCGATTCAGGTGTCAAACAGTGCGGGTCTTTTAAAGCGGCTGGAACGAATCGATCCGGCTCCTGAGGATGTTTTCGCGACCACGGAGAGCAGGATTGTATGGGCGCGGCAGGCTTTTCCATCTTTAAATAACACCAGATATACTTTTGTTACTTCCCCAGCATCTTCTGAATATTCGAGAAAAAATCTACCGCAGCTTTTTCAGAATCATCCGGACCGTCATCGGCACGTCGGCTGACGTTTTGCGTCACTTCCGGGGGCAGTTCCTCCAAAAACCGCGACGGACTTGAGGGAGCAGCTTTTCCGTATTTCATCCGATACCGGGCGTGGGTGATAAAGAGTTCCTTCATTGCCCGGGTAATGCCGACATAAAACAGCCGCCGTTCTTCCTCAGCATCACTTGCCGACTTTTTATGAGGCAAAATGCCTTCTTCCGCTCCCACGATGAAAACAATCGGAAACTCCAATCCCTTGGAAGAGTGAAACGAGATAAGCGTAACCCCGAAGGTGTTTTTCTCTTCTTTCTGCTCAAGCATGTCGGTCAGCGCCAGCGCCTCAAGAAAGCCATGCAGGTTGGGCGATTGTTCTTTCTTTTCATAGTGGGCCAGTGAAGAGATAAAATTCTCATACCCCTCTATCCTCTTGATGACCGCCTGCGGGTTTTTATGAATATCGTGGAGATATTCCCGGTAGTTAATCTCGTCAATCAGATCCCTGAATAAAACGCTCATATCCTTATGCTGTGAAAAAAGAGCTGAATAGCGATCGATGAGTTCCGCAAGTCCACAGGCATTCCCCTTCACCCGGTCTCCAAGCTCCGGAACTTCATCCGCCCGTCTGCAGGCATCCAGCAACGATAGATGCTGTTCTTTTGCGAAGGCGTCCAGCTTACCGAGCGCCGCCGGTCCAAGTCCGCGCTTCGGCACATTCGCCACCCGCAGCAGGCTCAGATCATCTCGAGGATTTGCACAGATTTTCAGGTAGGATGCGAGGTCCTTAATTTCGCGGTGCTCAAAATAGCTCGTACCGCCCACAACCGTGTAAGGAATGCGCTTTCTGCGAAGTGCTTCTTCGAACGTCCGTGAGAAAAGGTTTGCTCGATAGAGAATTGCGACGTCGTCGTAGGCGATTCTTTGTTCGAATTTCAGCAACTCGATGCGGTCGGCAACCCACTGTGCTTCGTCGTCGGCTTCATCTGCATGGAAGATGCTCACCTTGGGTCCGTTGCCCCGGTTGGTCCAGAGAGACTTCTCCATGCGTTTCTTGTTGTTCCTGATGACACCGTTTGCAGCCTGAAGTATGTTGCCGAACGAGCGGTAATTCTGCTCAAGACGAACAACGACGGTCCCCGGGAAGTCGCGCTCGAAGTCAAGGATATTGCCGAGATTGGCGCCACGCCAGCCGTAGATGGACTGATCGTCATCGCCGACAACGCAAAGGTTCTTGTGCTTTCCGGCCAACAGGCTCACAAGACTATACTGAACGCGGTTGGTATCCTGGTATTCGTCCACCATGATGTAACGGAACCGCACCTGATGCTTCTCAAGAACGTCAGGATGCTCCCTGAAAAGCTGCAGGGTATGGAGCAGCAGGTCGTCGAAGTCCACGGCATTCAGCGTTTTCATCGCCTCGCGGTATTTCGGATAGACGGCATCGGAGATAACTTCGATATCGTCCGGTTCGTCTTTTTTGGCTGAACGTGGCAGCGGCATGTCGTTTTTGGCCAAGCTGATGCGCTCAAGGATGCTTTCCGGCTTGAAGCTCTTGTCCTCATGCCGTATTTCCGAAAGAAGGTTCCTGATGAGCGAATGCTGATCGGACGTATCGTAGAGAGTGAAATCCCTCCGGAAGCCGAGCTTGTCGATCTCGCGCCTGAGAATGTTCATGCAAAGCGAATGAAACGTGGAGATAAGTGGCGGCTTGGAGCCATTCGCCTTCAACATGCCCATCACACGTTCCCGCATTTCTTTTGCTGCTTTATTGGTAAAGGTGACCGCGAGCACAGCTTCCGACGGAATACCCCTTGAGAGCAGATACGCAACGCGGGTGGTGATAACCCGTGTTTTGCCGGACCCGGCCCCTGCCAGGACAAGCAGCGGGCCATCCGTTTGCAAAACCGCTTCGCGCTGACGCGTATTCAACCGGTTCATATGCTTTGCGATATCCATCAATCAATCTCCCCGGGGGAAAATTATAAATCAAGAGTCAAAATACAAACGAGTGGTGAGAAAGTCGACGGTATCCGGTAAAACTGGATATTCAACAGGAAGAATCAGCGCTCTGTATCGGTTCTTTCTGCGGGAGACTTCTGTCTGCTGCCTTCGTAGAGGTCATATTTCAGCAGGCGGCACTCTATCTTGCTGTTAAAAAATGGCGTGCGGCGTGATGCCTTCAGACCGACCTTCTTTGCAAGATCGAGATTCCCGGTAAATATATAGCCGGTATAGCCCTTGCAATTCTGTTTCAGAAAATCGCCCATTGCCTTGTAGGTAAATTCAAGCTCTTGCATTCTGCCGAGGCGCTCGCCGTATTCCGGGTTCATCATAACTACACCGCCGCCTTCAGGCACGGGAGTCTCCCGAAAATCGCAGACGCTAAACTCAATAAGATGCTCAACACCAGCTGTGGCGGCATTTCTCTTTGCAGCCTGCACTGCGGCCGGATTGTTGTCTGTAGCGATGATTTTGCCGTTCATATTTTTCCTTGTCCCAGCCCTTGCGCTGCTGCGCAATGTTTCCCAATCATCTTTGACAAAGCCTTTCAGATGCATAAAGCCGAAGTTGCTGCGCAGGATACCCGGTGCGCGGTTCAGGGCAATAAACGCAGCTTCTATGGCGAGCGTTCCGCTGCCGCACATCGGATTTACAAAATTGCCGTCACCCGACCAGCCGGACTCCATTATCACTGCTGCGGCAAGTGTTTCCTGCATCGGTGCCTTCATCGGAATCCGCCGGTATTCGCGCTTTGCGAGCGGTTCGCCGGACGTATCGAGGTACAAGCTGCATTCATCCCCCTTCCAGTAAAGGAAAACAACCGCGCCGCTCATCTCCGCACCTGAATTCGGGCGTTCGCCGGTCACGTTTCGCATCCGGTCGACAATCGCGTCCTTGCACTTCACATTCGCAAATAAAGGGTTGGCTATCGTCGGGTTATCTACCGACGAATGAACCGAAAGGTACTGACGCGTATCAAGGTACTGCTCCCATTCAATCTCCGATACGGCAGCATAGAGTTCATTCGCATCGTGAACAGGAAAGGTCGCGAGATGGTAGAGAACCCGGTGAGCCGTCCGGAGCGAAAGATTCAGCATCATGGTGTCTGCAAGAGACCCTTTTGTCTCAACGCCGGCAATGGACTCGGCAACAACGGAAAAACCAAGGGATGCGATTTCCTGTTTCAGATACGGCGGAAGCACCTTCGGACAGGTGACAAGGATGCTGTTGCTCTTCATTCGGCTAGTTTTGCGGTGCCGACGGCCCGTTGCCCGGCCTCTTCCGCCTGCGTCTTCTTTTTTTCTCCGCCATGTCCGCCTCGCCTTCAGCAGGTGAAGCCGGAGTCGGGAAAGCCGTTTTCGACTGATACTGTCTCCGCCCGGAACGCTCTTCCCGCGCAGGACTGCGTTTCTGGGGATGCAGGGGTTTTGAGCGCGGACCGCGAGGCGCTCTTTTATAATCGGTCACGATCAATTCGTCGGTAATGAGCGCAACCGGAATTTTCTGTTTGATAAATGCTTCTATCTCGGGTAGTGCCAAAATATAGTCTTCACAAGCAAGCGTTATAGCCGCACCTCCCGCGCCAGCCCGGCCGGTTCTGCCGATGCGGTGTACATAATCCTGAGGGTCCTGCGGGAGGTCGTAATTGATGACATGCGTGACATCGTCGATATGTATTCCCCGGCTCGCGACATCGGAAGCGATAAGAACCGGAAACGCGCCGTCCTTGAACTCCGCGAGAACCTGCAGCCGCTTTTTCTGAGGGACATCGCCCGTAATCGCCTCAGCCCTGATGCTGTTCACCTCCAGTCTGCGATGCAGGCGTTCAGCCGTAATCTTCATATTGCAGAAAACAAGATAGCGGCCGTTCGGCTCCCGTCGTATCAGACCAAGCAACAGTCCGAACTTTTCCTCCTTGCCGACGTGGTAGATGAGCTGCTGTACACATTCAACCGTCACCCGTTCCGGGCTAACCTCATAACGCTCAGGCATATTCATGTATTCGTGCGCAAGCTCCATAACCCGATGCGAGAGCGTAGCGGAGAAAAGCATCGACTGGCGCTGACTATAGGGAGCCATGCGCTTGAGGAGAAATCTGAGGTCGCTGATAAACCCCATGTCGAACATGCGATCAGCCTCATCGATAACAAGAAACTCCGTCTTTCTGAGGCTGTAAACTTTCTGCTTGAGATAATCGATAAGACGGCCGGGCGTGCCGACCAGCATGTCAACGCCGTGCGAAAGGTCATTGCGCTGCTTGTTATAGTCGATTCCGCCGTATACCGGAACAATTCTGAATCCGGCAGAGCCGCTCAGAACCTTCGCCTCTTCATAAATCTGAACAACGAGCTCGCGGGTCGGCGCAACCACAAGAACACGAGGCGACTGGACGCTACCGGAATGCGGCATGGTCAGCATGCGGGAAAAGATCGCTATCAGGAACGCCGCAGTCTTGCCGGTGCCGGTCTGGGCCTGTGCTGCAATATCTTTTCCCTGAAGCGCTTCCGGCAATGTCAGGGCCTGCACCGGCGTGCATTCGGTAAATCCTGCGGCTCTGATTCCTTCGCGGACCGCCTCGGGGATAACCAGTTCATCAAATTTCATGCATTCACTTTCTTTTCAGCTACCGTAGTCATGGGAATCCATCAACATATCCCATGTGAAATTATAAACGACCGGGGCAGGAATATGATACTAAAGTGGTCAAGAATGATGATTATACAGTGCATTCGTCATTGCCCGGCTTTCCTCCCCGACCGGCCGGCTTCTCTTGTTCGAGCTGGTTCACCAGGTCGACGATGTTGAAGTAGCACCCTCTTTTGCCGTTCTTGATCACTTGGCGGCCGATGGCTATAGCCGGATGTGTCTTCCCGGTGCCAGTGTCATCCCCTAAACTCAGGATGCATATGGCCGTCCGGCGCTCACGAACAGACGCTGTGACATCACCGCGAAGAACCTTCTTGACGGTGTTGCGGGACAGGTGAAACTCGCAGACTATCTGACGGATCGGCTTGCCGTCCCTCTGGCACGTATATCGAATCTTACAGATGGTTTCCACTATCAGCATCTCCTTTCGG
>DATIKF010000071.1:0-3807 GCA_035477855.1 Dissulfurispiraceae bacterium | reverse complement strand
CCATAGCGGCCATCCTGTCCTGCGCTGGAACGTAGGCAACGTGCAGGTGAAGATGGACGAAAATGAAAACATCCGCCCGGTTAAGGGCAGGGGCACTGAGCGGATTGATGGCTTGGTGGCCATGATTAACGCCATGGCCAGAGCGATGCTGCACAAAGACAAAGTATCTGTATATGAGCAACGCGGGATTCTCACCGTGTAGGAGGTGTTACCTTGGGCATGTTGTCGCGCTTACGGGGCAAGCGGACGATTGAAAATCCAACCGTCCCGATTTCGAGCCAGGAGATATTAAAAATATTTGGCATAAGCCCCGGCAAGTCGGGTGTCAGCGTCAACGAAAAAACCGCCATGCAAAACATAGCGGTTTTTGCTTGTATCCGGATCTTATCGGAAACCCCCGCATCGTTGCCGCTATTGGTGTATCGCCGTCTGCCGGGTGGCGGCAAAGAAAGGGCGACTGGCCATCCGACTTATCCCGTCCTGCACGACATGGCTAACCCGGAAATGACCGCAATGACACTGCGCGAAACTGTACAGGGCCATGCCGTGGGATGGGGCAACGGCTATGCCTATATCGTGCGCGAAGACGGGTGGGCGACCGAGCTCTGGCCGCTCCTGCCGGACAAAACCTGTCCTGTGCGCGTAAACGGCGAGATAGTCTACCGGGTAACGCTGCCCACCGGAGAGCAGCGAACGCTTAGCCCCTTAGATGTGTTGCATGTCCCAGGTTTTGGCTTTGACGGGCTGCAGGGCTATAGTCCTATCCGGCTGGCAAAGGAGGCCATCGGGCTAGGCCTGGCCGCCGAAGAGTTCGGCGCACGGTTTTTCGGGCAAGGGACAAACCTTGGCGGCGTGGTAGAGCATCCCGGCAAGCTGGGTCCCCAGGCGCACGAAAATTTGAAATCATCGCTTAGCCAGTCTTACCAGGGCTTGGGTCGGTCACACTTGTTGATGGTGCTTGAGGAGGGCATGAAGTATCAGAAGATCGGTGTTGATCCTGATTCGGCGCAGTTTCTTGAAACAAGAAAATTTGAGGTAACGGAAATAGCCCGCCTGTTTCGCGTCCCGCCGCACATGATAGCGGACCTCGATAAAGCAACATTCAGTAACATCGAGCATCAGGCGATTGAGTTTGTTGTGCATACCCTTAGACCTTGGCTGGTGCGATGGGAACAGGCAATCAACTATAAACTGTTTTCCCCGCGGGAGCGCAAGGAATATTTTGCAGAGCACTTAGTTGACGGGCTTTTGCGGGGCGACTCCAAAAACAGGGCCGAAGCGTTATCTACCCTGCGGCAAAACGGAATCATCAACGCCGACGAGTGGCGCGAGATTGAAAACATGAACCCGCAAGAAGGCGGCACCGGAAAAATATATCTCGTTAATGCAGCCATGGTGTCTGTGGCTGCCTCGGCGCAGACGGAACCAACACCACAAGGGCAAGCGCGCTCAATCGAAACGAGGGCCGAAGACAGTGGTGCATATGCCAGGGTAAGGCTTGCCAAAGCGTTCAACTTGGCGTTTATCGATGCTGGTCAGCGCATAGTTCGCCGGGAAAAGGCGGACATCATCAAATCAGGACTAAAGACGCTTGAGGAGCGGAGCATTGACCGATTCGAGCGGTGGCTTGAGGACTTTTACCGCAATGCCCCGGAATGGATCAGCAAAATCATGAGACCTCTAGCGCACAGTTACGCCGAATCTGTCCATGTCCTGGCGGCTGACGAAATCGGCGCATTGCCTGGCATGACAAGAAACCTGGTTGAATTCGTTGATAAATATGTTGACTCGTTTGCGCTAAGGTATGCCGCGTCGTCTGCCGGGCAGATGAGGCACGTTATGCAAAAAGCGATAGAGGACAGGGTTGACATCGCTGAGGCGATCCAAACCAGACTCTCGGAGTGGGAGGAGCGCAGGCCGGGCAAGGTTGCGATGAACGAAACCATCCAGGCGGGCAATGCGGTTGCCATGACTGTATTCATCGAGGCCGGGACCAGTCGCTTGAGGTGGGTCAACACAGGCTCAAAAACGTGCATCTATTGCCAGCCGCTTGATGGCAGGGTTGTCAGCATCGGTAACCGATTTGTGCACGACGGCGACACCCTCCTATCACAAGAGGGTGAAATGAAAGTCTATAGGGATACGGCGCATCCGCCGCTCCACCAAGGCTGCAGATGCATGATTACGCCAGGCTAAGGGGGGATAACAGATGAAAATTGAATATCGAGAATTTCCTGTCATGGAACTACGGCTGGACGAGGACGGCGGCCAAGTCAAAAAGCTGCGCGGCTATGCGGCAATCTTTAACAGGCTATCGGAGAACCTGGGCGGCTTCCGTGAGAAAATTCAACCCGGCGCCTTCACCAAGACGATTAAATCGGCGGATGTCCGGCTGCTCATAAATCACGAGGGCTTGCCGCTAGCTAGGACTAAGTCCGGGACGCTGCTTTTGAGCGAGGACGATAACGGCCTGCGTTTTGAGGCGGACATGGACTTGTCTGATCCGGATGTGCAACGGCTTATCCCGAAAATGCGGCGAAACGACCTAAACCAAATGTCGTTCGGTTTTTACACCGTTTCCGACAAGTGGGAGCACCCGGCGGACAAGAGCCTCAAGGAAAGCATCCGGACATTGCTTGAGGTGGACCTATATGACATTAGTGTCGTTACTTATCCGGCGTATCCGCAGACAAGCGTCAACATTCGGTCTGCGCAAGAAGTGTATGACTCTTATATTGCATCCCTGCGGGCGCAGGATGACGCGGTTGAGATAGAGCGACAGCGGGTGCTGGCGGCTCACCTTGAAATGAAAATAAAATTATGGGGGTATAAAACGTGATCTGGGATCTTATCGAATCTAAGCAGAATCGCTACAAACTCGCAGAGCAGCAAAAGGCCTTGTTGGTAAAAACCGCGACCGAAATGCGGGCGATGACTGCGGAAGAACAAACGGAATGGGACAAGCGGGAAGCGGACATTAATCGTATGACCGTAGAAATCGAGCGTTATGAAAAACTGCTCCTTATCAAGGACGAGCAGGCGGCCGCCCGGGATATGTCCGGAATCAAGCCTGGCGAAGGCGAAAAACCCGAGGACGCGCAAAAGAAGGCCGAAGAAGAGTACCGCAAGGCGTTTACGTGCTGGCTAAGTTCTGGCGCTGATTCACTTACCCCGGAGCACAGGGCGCTCATGCAATCCCGGTTCGTTCCGGGCGAGGGTCGTCAACTCGGTGTTGGCACGGGCGCGGCTGGCGGCTTTTTAGTGCCGCAGGGATTTTACGAGCAGATCATCGCATCGATGCGTGCTTTTGGTGGTATACGCAATTCCCGCGCCAACATCTTTGCAACGGCATCCGGCCAACTGTTGCCTATTCCGACCACCGACGACACGGCGAACGCCGGTATGCGGATAGCAGAGAATACGCAGATTACCGACCTGGCCACAACCTACGGCCAGAGGTTGCTTGGTGCGCACATGTACACCTCGCGTATTATCAGGGTGTCGATTCAACTGTTGCAGGATTCCGCATTTAATATTGAAACCCACTTGGCGGGAATCATGGGCACCCGCCTTGGTCGGATCACCAATACGGAATTCACGCTCGGCACCGGCACCGGTCAGCCGCAGGGCGTACAAACCGGCGCAACATTAGGCGTGGCAGCTACGGCGGGCAGCGCAACCAGTATCACCCATGCAAACATTGTGAACATGGAGCACTCCGTTGACCCTGCCTACCGCATCGGCGCAGAGTGGATGTTCCACGACACGACACTAAGAGCGTTAAAGCAAATGGTCGATGGCCAACAG
>DATIKF010000070.1:0-14510 GCA_035477855.1 Dissulfurispiraceae bacterium | reverse complement strand
AAAGTCCCTCTGCGGCTCAGCAGGGTCAATTTCGGGGGATGTTCTGACATGGATTGACCCGAGTTTTTCGATTCTTGAGCCTCTGAGAGAGTCGTTTTTGGCAGTGCATTTTGCATCAAGAGTTTTTCAGCAGCCTGCTAACAAATAAATATTAGGAGGTTACAGTCGCAATCCCTTCTATATGAGGTCTTCTGTCTTTCTTACAATGATTACTGCAACAGTTGATGGTATCTGTCGCAATCCCTTCTATATGAGGTCTTCTGTCTTTCCGAGTTGTTGCAAAAAAATTTACGAGGGGGGTCGGTGTCGCAATCCCTTCTATATGAGGTCTTCTGTCTTTCCTTCCTGGCTGGCATATTTACCTTTCTTTCCGGGTGTCGCAATCCCTTCTATATGAGGTCTTCTGTCTTTCGCCAGCACTGCATAGCGAGCATTATCTATTTTTGTCGCAATCCCTTCTATATGAGGTCTTCTGTCTTTCCTACGACTGAGCAAACAGTATACTACGCGCAAAGTCGCAATCCCTTCTATATGAGGTCTTCTGTCTTTCTCGGAACAATTGAAGAGTTACGCAAAAATCATGGGTCGCAATCCCTTCTATATGAGGTCTTCTGTCTTTCGCAAACAACTGATAGGGTGGTTGCCAATTATTACGTCGCAATCCCTTCTATATGAGGTCTTCTGTCTTTCCGTTGGGAAATTACGGTTGGTCGCAAAATATTGAAGTCGCAATCCCTTCTATATGAGGTCTTCTGTCTTTCTCAGTCTGTTACGGTTCCCGTGCAATCTACCAGGTCGCAATCCCTGCTATATGAGGTCTTCTGTCTTTCGTATACTGTGAGGGGGGCCAATATGGCACGATGCGTCGCAATCCCTTCTATATGAGGTCTTCTGTCTTTCAGCACCCTCTGAAAATCAATTTGTTTTCCAAGCGCTTACACGGACGGATGTGCAGTTTTGCCCCACCTCGCAGAGCAACCGGAAAAAAATTCGCCGAACTTGTCAAGGAACACTTATTGTTTAGCATAAATCTCTGCTTCCTGCAATACATACTTTCCGAGCCCGAAACTGGTCCCCTTGCCGGCATGGAGAATCTCCCCGGCTTTCAGCAGCGGCAAAAAAGGTCTGATTTTGCCGGCATATGTCACATCGCCGATGAGACCTCCCAGCTTCATGGCTGTCTTCTGCCGCGACGAGTAGCGCTCCCAGTCGTGCCATTTCAGTTTATCGCTCTGTACTGAAACAGCGCCGGCAGCCGCAATCATTTCCTGTACGTTCCAGGCAGGCTCGCTGCCGCCGCAATGAAAGTGGTACAGCAAGCCGATGCGCCTCAGCAGATTGCGCACAAGCAGAGCAAAAGGCAGTTCTGTAGCCAGTCTGCGTTCAGATTGAATGCGGACCGGCGTCTGAAACAGCATGTGTATTTTCATGTCGGGCTCGGCCTCATTGTCGCTCCAGCCCGACAGTTCAAGAGATGCCGGTCTGCACGGCCTGACACTGCCGGACTCGCGGTCATAAACTGCATTGTTGTCTGCGCTGACCGACAACAGCACATATCCGCCCCTGCCCTTTCCGATGCCCGACTTCCCTATTTCGTCAAACGTGCAGATAAAATACGGCAGGTACTCAAGCGCTCGACCGACCAGCACAAGGTGAAACTGCAACCGATCTCCCGGGCGCACAACACGGCCGTCTGTAGCAGGAGGTTCGATGATGAACGGGTGGGGTATCCTGGTGTACTTTCCCATATTCAGGAAGCGGGCACCTTCAGGCGGCGCGGTTTCAAAAATGTATGCATAGCTGCAGGAGCCGCCCAGCATGCACGAGCTGCACTCTTTTTGCCGGAGCGCGCAGACCATGCGGCGAAAGACCGTTCCGAACGCGCCGCGAAATGTTGACCCCGCATATGCCGGCAGCAACAAGGGGTCGTTTGCCTGAACAGTAAAGCTGAATCTCCGATACGGTATGTTCATGTCAGATACAGTTCAACTCCTTCCGGGATGCGTCCGCCGCAGCCCATTGCCAGCACCGGCAGCTTCGCGGGCAGCGGGTAGATGCGCACATCGTCCTTACGCTCGGCGATCATCGCTTTCAATTCGTCTTTCATGATCTGCAGGTCGTTCCAGCCGAGTTTGCAGTAAAAGACCGAGTACTGCACATGCAGACCGCGGGCTTTCATATACCGGAGCACTCGCTGCAGCCTGCATTCATCTGCAATATCGTAACAGACAAGATAGTTATTCTTCATCCGACGCTGGACCCGAACATCCTGAGCATCTGTTCAGTCAGCCTCTCGGCGACATAAACGATTGATTCACGGCGACTTTCGAAACGCTCCACAATTGCAAACAGTCCGTTGCGCCTGAGCTGATAGCCGTCGTCGTCCAGATCGAACCACTCATGGTTTTCGACTTCCTGAAAAAAGCAGACCGCCTGATAATCTGCCTCCGGCCTGAAAAAAACTCTGAGGTCTTCGACCAGCCCGAGGTTTCGATAGCGGTGGATAATGCCGACATGCGGGTCGAGCCCGTTTGCAAGCAATACCGACATGATGGTCTCCTGAAAGAGCTGGTCGATGACTTCCCGCACAATCCTGCTTTGTGCCGGCCAGGTGCGTTCAAGCTGCTTCACAAGGTAGGCGTAATCGACAGCACGGGGTTCATGCTCCGGACGCTCGCTGTATGCTTCCTGGTGCCTGCCTGTCAGGTTGTGGACGCACACCATGGTGAGGCGCCTGACATTTGCGCGGAGCCATAGCTCGAATTTCCTGCGGTTGCTTTCCGACTCCATAAAGATGCGTTGCTTCGGATGGTGGCGGGGCAGACGGTATTCATACGGAAGCGCTACTGCTATCGCCTTGCCGCGAGAACAGATAAAGGTAATCGGCACGCCCTGCTCTGCACATAGCGCCACCATGCCGGCGTCCATGCGAACATTGCCGATAACGACAACGTTTGAAATAATTCTTGCCGGTATGCGGCGGTCGGCCTTGTCGGGCTCCCTGATGATGAGCGACGGCCCGTCGCGCCGCACTTCAAGGCCGCGTGCCTGGTGAATGTAGAGCGCCTTATTCATCCTGTATCCTCCGTGCCAGTTCCCTGACGTCGCGCGTCAACGCAGGCCGAACCTGCTTCATGTGTTCTTCGTGCATGGGATAGAATTTTTTCCGGCCTTCCTTGGTGAGATAACAGCCGGGGCCGCCCTCTTCGCGGGAAAAATCGCGCGCGGTCAGGGTGCGCTCCCGAAACTGCTCCCAGACGAACCGGTCTACTGAAGGCCGGAAGCCCTCTACCAGGTCACAAGCCAGAGATTCGCGGCCATAGGAAAATTCGTGCAAAAAGCCGATGGTCGGATCAAGCCCTATCGTCTCTATTTCCCGCACTGCCTCGTAATGCACCAGGGTATAACAGAGCGAAAGCAGGGCGTTTACCGGGTCGGTCGGCGGCCGGCGCACCCGTCTTGTGAACTCAAGCGAAGGGGGAAACAGCGTGGTGTACGCGCCGAAGTACGAAGCCGACGCGCCGCCTTCCAGCCCGAGCAGCGAGGCTGACGAGTCCGGCACTGTTTCAAGCCGCTCCGCAATAGACGCCAGCACAGCCGAGGCGTCAAACAGCGGCTTGCGGAGGTCAGCCCGGCGGTCGAGCGCTTCACGCAACAGATCAAGCTGTGCAAGTATTTTATGGCGAACAAAAGCCGTTGCCGTTTCCATCGCAAAGGGTTCGAGTGAGCGGCGGTACTGTGTGCGCCTGAGTTCGCCATTGTTGTGCAAGCTGCCGCTCAATCGCCCGGTAAAACGCGCCCTCTTGCCGCTCAGAAACAGGACGCTCACATTCTCGTCCGCCAGCCGGTGCAGTGCCGGGGTTTCTATGGTGACTCCGCCGACCACGACGACCCGCTTGAGCGGTAAAATAGGGGCGCTGCCCTCGCGCTCGCCGTTTGCATAAAAAGCCAGTGCATTGCCGTCGAGCTTGATGTGAAGTCCCTTGCGGTCTATATAGAGCGTACCCATTGTGATGCCTCCTATCCGATAAACAGAAACTCAGGGTCGTTCGGCTGCAGCGCTATACCGAGGGTGTGTGTGCGGCTTCTGCCGTCAAGCGAGAACACATGAAGGCGATCTTCACGGTGATCTATCAGGCTCCCGAGATGCGACGCAACCTCCTTCAGTTCGCCGTCTGTCAGGAAACACTCGTACACCGACTTCTGGCCGCCAGTGCTGTATCCCTTCAGAAATTCGCGCACCTGCGCGAGGCGGTACTGGTCTGTCACGTCGTATGCTATTACATAGAGGCTCCGTGCCATGATTGAATTGTAGAACGCGACAGGCAGGCACTGCACCAAAAGAAACGTTTCGGAAATGTTTCCAAAGAGGCTGTCGAAAGTGGTTACTGAATCATCAGCTTCAGGCGTACCGCAAGATTCCTGATTCCCGCTCCTTCACAGTATTCCAGTTTGATGGCACGCAGACGGCTTTTCATGTCATCGGGAAGCGCCCGGTACGACACGAGCATGCCTTTGCCGAAGAGCCCTCCGGCGGCATCGCGCAGGCTGTCCAGCTTGTAGACTGTTTCTACGGTAAAGGGGGTGGTCTGCTCTTCCTTGAAGTATTTTGTTTTACACTCAATCAGGTAGAGCCGGTTGCGTACCGTAAAGAGCACATCGTAGTTATTTACCGGAGGTTTTGTTTCCCGCTGATCCCACTGAACCGTCGTTTCCAGGCGTGCATCGCGCGGAGAGATGCCCATAACGGTTTCGTACACATGAAAACTGAGCCAGTCGCCCGACACGAACTGAACTGCTTCGGGCGAGGCGAATTCCAGAGCATTGCCTTTCATTTTGCATATGCCATTGCTCTGGAGCAGGTTCAGCAGCTCGCGCCATGCGGCAAACGCGGGGACTTTTTTTATTGGTACGGACTGCGGCCATCTGGTATCATCGCGGTGCTGCGCAACGTAACTGTTCAAAATAGCTATTGCATCCGAAAAACGATCAACGTCCGACACGATTCTGCCGGCAACGGCGCGGTATGCGGGCGCCTGTGCGTTTACACTCTGCTGAGCCGTGATTTCCTGCCCGTATGCCGAAAGATAATCGGCAACATCAACAACATCGGCAAAGGGATATGCGGACGGTCCTCCGGACAGGGAGAGGATACTGCGGTTTGCCGAATCTACATAGAATGCCTCGCAGTTGTTGCGGGCAAAGGTCTCAAACGCCGCAAGCGCCATTATCTTGGTTCCGCCAGTGGCATTGAGCAACAGATGATCGTCCGAATGATCCGCTATAATAGCATTGCATACGGCTGAAACAGCAGAAGGGTCATATGCGGCAACCGGTATGCGCGAGACATCGCGTATGCCCCATCTGGCCATAACCCGCTCAAGCCTCCCGGCCTGTGCCGACATTTCGCCGGTAACAAGGAGAACAACGCTGTCCGGCTCCAGACCCGGACAGCGCAATGGCACAAGATTCGGTATCGGCTCCTTCGATACCAGACATACATGAACGCGCTTCATCTGCCACCCCTCCGAAGTTGATTTTGACAGAACATATTATAATTGCATATAATAATAGCATATTAAGGAGGTGCATTCAATGCGTGCGACACTGAACATATCTGATAGCCTTATGGAAGAAGTGCAGCGGCTTTCGGGGCTGAAGTCGAAAACAAAAGCCATCGAAACGGCGATGACCGAATACATCCGCCAGAAAAAGGTGGAACAGCTTCTGGCACTGCGCGGCAC
Source organism: Dissulfurispiraceae bacterium (assembly GCA_035477855.1). GTDB lineage: Bacteria > Nitrospirota > Thermodesulfovibrionia > Thermodesulfovibrionales > Dissulfurispiraceae > JAAYUK01. The sequence continues at coordinate 8,766 of DATIKF010000070.1, read as the reverse complement.
AATTAACGTTGACTATGACTGGGAGGCTGAAGAGGCGCGCGAAATGTCGGTGCAGGAAGAGCGGGAGCGGTTCCTTGAAGGCCGTTAACGGAGTGCTGGCCGACACCTGCCTCTGGATTGACTTTCTGAAGGCAGCGCCGCAAAGCTCCGGCCACATGGCCGGGCTGATCAGCGCCAATGCGCTCTGCGTCTGCGGCGCGGTTCTTTTTGAGCTGTTACAGGGTGTGCGGTCAGATACAGAAAAGAAACGCATCCTGAGCGCAATAGGCGGGCTGAGCTACTACGAAATGACCCAGCTCGCCTGGCACTACGCGGCAGATTTGTCGGCAGGCCTGAAAAAGTCCGGCACAACTGTGCCGCTGTCTGATATATTGGTGGCGGCACTGGCGCATCAGTACGACCTGATGATTTTCACCCATGATCAGCACTTTGATCACATTCCCGGCGTCAGGCTTTACAGGCCATGACACTCAGACCGCCAGCGGGGGGAATCGCGGGGCATCCTCAGGATTAATCACTTCCAGCTTTTCGACAAACTCCCTCAATTTCACATAGGTTTCTTCTTTTGCAGAGCCAAGTCCATGAGCCAGCCATGAATCGTTGCGGGAATTGCCGATCTTCTGCATGCTTTCCCTGCGCTCCTCAAAGAGATGCCCAACCGGATCGTCAAGCGCATCAAGCAGGCGGAAGGCCGCAACCTGGGGGATTTTGATTTTTCCGTCGCCCTGATAGCGCGTCAGGTACTCGCTGCGGAGTACGTCCGGCAATTGCTCTTCCTTTACGTTTGAGGCATCAATCCCGTAGCCGGTCTGCAGCCGCTCCTGGGCAATCATTTCCACAATGCGATAAAGCCGCACTATGGCATCGTCGGTTTTACCCTCGTGCATTCTCCTCTCAGCATTGGCGAATATGTCGAGCATGTATGCCCGGGAGGGATTCTTCCCGCCGGAGATCAGTTGTTTGAGAAACGGCATGAGTTTCTCGGTTGCCGCGGCGAACCGGCAAGTGCCGGCATCAGCACACTCGGCCAGTTCGTCGATTTTTGCCCTTGTGAAACAATCCAGGGCATCTTTGTGCCTGAACGCATCCCACTTATGATAGCCGTCCATGACGAACCAGAGTTTTTTGAATGCGGGCTTATTGCTGATGTTTTTTTCGAGCATAAAGCTGATGAGGTCTCTTGCCGCACGGTACTGATACTGCCCGCACAGAATCTCCAGCTTGCGCTTTTCTTCCACAGCCAGCACGTCCCATGGATTGACGTTGTGATAGACACGCTCGTGCCCGTCCATGACCACCCCGAGGCCGTCTTTCGTCCGCTCGGCGCCGCCGACATACGAAAAACTCACACCGTGCGTTATGGCAGCCAGCGCAAGCGCGACCGACATGTTTTTCGTGCCGCCGGTGTAATCCACCACAATGCCGTCACGGGCATAGCCCTTGGCAAGCGCCCTGCCGATGGCTTCCTGCGCCCTGGCGTGGCAATGAAGCAGGTCGTTCACATCGTCAACCAGTGTCACTTCGGACCGCATGGCAATGCCTTTGTCGCGCAGGTGCTGCTTGATGATGCTGATTTTCTCCAGCGAGTCCTGCGAGGCGAAAAAGACAGTGAACGCCGGCGCGTACTCCGCAAGCGCTTTTGCAACGGGCTCGGGGGTGCCGCCTATGGATGCGATAACGGCTTTCGGCATATGTTTGCGCCCCTTTCTGAAAAAACATGGGCAGGGCAAGCCCCGTACCTGCAAGGATTATTCACAACGATATCCATTCGATACCGCAGGGGGCATCGCTTGCTACGCCCGCATGCATTTCAGGGGAACACCTTCAATAATTTGAATCCGTTACCCTGCTTTTCGACCTCGACCGCAGCCTCAACGGATTTCTTTTTCACAAAAAGCTGCTCATGCAGTTCTACAGGAACAACGGATTTGTCGGAAACCCGCATTTCAGCCCTGAAAGAATCCTTTGTCGCCTTGAGGATCTGATTGTGGGGACTCCAGACCAGGAGCGCCTTGTCCCATCTGATGCATTCCGGCGGCGGTGGCGGAAGCGGCGGCGGTGGCGGAAGCGGATCCACGGCCCGGCGGTCAGGAATAGTGCGGACGCAGTAGATGTTCTTCATATCCTCAAGCGGCAGCACCTCAAGCATCGCCCAGCCGAAGGGGACAAGCTTGCTGGTATCTGTCGGCTTCTGAGTTTCGGACGCAAGCCAGATGGTGGTGGCGTGGTCAAGAGTCTTCGGAGAATCGCCTCTTTTTTGCATGATTTTGATTTGCCGATGTCCTTCTATGGTCACCGCCTCGGCACCTGAATGCCTGCCGAGGCGCACGAGAAAGCAGTTTTCTTTCAGCTGATCGCCGAATTGTTCCGCAATCAGCGATGGCCCGGTATGCTTCAATCCGATCTTCTCCAGAGACCCCACCTCTTTTTTCAGCAGCCCGTCAAAGAAACTATGAGCTGCAGCAAAAAGACGGTCCTTTTTTATCGATTCTGTGCTATTCGGACACGGAGATACCTGCACCGTACCATCAAAAACTGCGCCGGGAGAGACAGTTTCAAAAATCGGATGCACATCTTTTTTGCTTGCCTGAGATTCACGCTCATCTGTGCTCAAACGCTTGTTGACCGCGTATACAATTTCGGTTGCAGCCTCTGCGCACGGGAACAGGTCGGACACTTTCACCAACCTGAAAGGATCGTTCTCGAATTTGCCTCCAAGCAGAGCGCTTTCGAGGTCCTTGCTTTCGAGGTCCTTTGCCTTGCTTTGCGGGCCAGGCTTTTCAACTGCCGACAATGCGCTCAGATACGCGGTCCTCAGAGCCCCTTTCAAAGACGTGCCAGGTATGTAAGGCAGCTTGTCGTTCGGGTGATATGCGGTCTTCATCAGTTTGAACTGATTAATGACAGCCTTTTTATCAAATGACGACATGGCAAGCACATCTTTGTAGTGGGCAAGCAGTCCGGATGCAACGCCTACCATGCGGCCGGGCACCCGTGACGTGTATTCACGTTTTATGAATTTGAAGATGTCAAGCAGGTTTTCTCTTTCGCAGCACTTGGCAAATTCAGCACGCTGTTTTTCGGAAAGCGAGCTGATAAAATCCATCGGATTAAACTCGATGAGTTTCCCTGTTTTTTCGTCTATGACAAAGTTTGTCGGCTCATAGGCGTCGTCGCATCCGATATGGATGGGTGAAAGCACATGCAGCTTTATCCTGAACGGTTTTTCCATTTAGTCCCCCAGTCTCACCGGTATGATCGGCGCATACCCCTGCACAACCGCGGCGGGCTGCGCTTTCGACACGTTCATGACAGCGCTGCCGAAATACGGCTGTGTAAACATCTGCTCACTGTTGAACGGTGTGAAGACAGCCCCGTCGTCGGCCATGACGACCGGATTTTTAAACGGATTGCCTGACTTCGCAAGCCGGTCGCCATGCCTGCCGAAGCGGGTAAACGGCGTGAAAAATGAGTTCACAAATGAACCTTTGTGCGGAACGCACGGTGCAAGCGCATAGCACGCATTCGGGTTGGCGCTGCCGAGCGAGGCAAGGTCGAGCTCAGCCACCGCTGCAACCGCAAAACGGCCAAGGCCGACCGAGGCATCCTTTCCAAAACCGGTGTCGCCGACCCGCCCGAAAGCTTCTTTGAGCATCTCCGCGGTGATTGCCGCATCTGTCACAACGAACACCGCAAGCTCTACGCCCGGCAGATACACGGACTGCTCCACTGCAAAGGGAGCAAACGGGGCGCTGCCCGTAGTGCCAGTCTGCCGGTTTATGGTGTTGCGCGGCTGCATGAACTCTTTCAGCAGCATCGGAGACACTTCATGATCCCCCCCGATTGCTTTAAGTAGCCCTGCAGTGTCGAGATACGTTGCCGCCCGAAACGATGCAATACCTTCGCCCTGACCAAGCAGCATCCATCTGCGTTTTTTCAAATCCTTGCGGTCTGCTGTCTCTGAGTCGGCAAACAGCATATGCAACGGCATGTTCGGGCGATTCACGGCATAGCAGGTTTTGCCCTCATACTGCACTTTCGGATATGCCGATGAGACGACCAGAAAAGGCTGTTCGGCGTAGTCTGCAAGAAGGTCATTCAGCGGCGCGCCGAAGAGCGACGGATCATATTCAACCTGCCAGCAGAGATGGCCGAAGATCGTATCTCCTTTCAGCGGCGTGCCGAAGCCGCTGAGCGGTTTGATGGTGATTTCCAAGGTATTCATGGCAGACGTTCTCCTGCAATGAGCTTTGTAATGAATGAATAGATACGCTCCGCCCGGACGATGGCATCCTCAACATCGGCTACATCCGGACTCATGACAACATCCGGATACCGGAATGCTGACGCATCTTGCAGCAGCTCCGAACACCGCATATCAAGCGCTGCGCAGAGTTCGACCAACAGCCCAACGTCATGCGTTTTGTGTATCGGCTGCTCACAAAAAGCCAGAAACGCCTTGAACGCTTTTTCGGCGCACTGCTGAGCGTGATATGCGGATGTGTCGGGATACTGGTCGGCACCTTCCATCAGTTTGCGGGCGGAGCCCAGATCATGTCCGGCCTTGATCAGCCATGCTTCATGCGGCTTCATAGAGCTTTACCCCTTCGTGTTTGATCTTGTAACAGAGCGAGGACACATGCCCGGCGAGTTCTTCAAATTCTTCACTGGTATAGACCAGTATGTCTTTGGAAATACCAAGCCCGCTCAGCGCCTTTATGCCCGGCAGTGAACGTTTGTAGGGTTTTTTGTCCGAGCCGGCAACGATGATGAGCAGGTCGAGGTCACTTTCCTTGTCAGGACTGCCCCATGCATGCGAACCGAAAAGATAGACTGCAAGCGGTTGATACGTGTCAACCAGTCGTTTCCTGACCTTGTCGAGCAGTTCCGGGTGCGCCATGGCTATTCGCCTCCGGAGAACGGATTCAGGACGTCAAACTTCGGCTGAACGTCTTCGGCATTCAGCTTCAGCCCGGTAAGCTGCACCCTGCCGTAACCGCGGCTGCCGCTGCCGCCGAGGGCGTCCAGCTCAAGCAGCTTCAGCCCTTTCAGCACTTCATCGAAGAGCGCTTCGTCGCCTTCGTTCAGCACCCTGAAGGTGAGCTGGAAAGCAAACTGCGTTCCTTCCGGCACGCGCTCGATAAAGCGAGGGTTCTCGGCTGTTCCCTTTATGCGGTTGATGCTGTTTTCGGACTTGACCTCACTGAGCTGCCAGCGGTTTGCGCGGGCCTTTTCTTTCCACTGCGGATCAAGGTAACAATCGCTGAACGAGACCCTCGTAGGGCCGAGCGCTGCGTCTTCGTTTTTGTCGTCGCCGCCGGAACCGAATATCTTGACGATCGCTTCAGCTTTCGCACGGTCTGCGCCGCTGAGCTTATTGAGATGTTTCACAGCAACTACCGTGCCGCCGGTATGCATCATCAGGCCGCTCGCCATCTCAAGGAGAGAACGCACCTTGCCCTTGAGCGATGAGCCGGGAATGTATGGGTCGAGCGTATGCGGATGTTTGATAACCGGGCTGTCGGTGCCGCCGATGCGCATTTCCATGTTGCCGGAGCCTATATGCAGGCCGCTTCTCAGCGTTATGGTGCCTTCAAGTTTTTTAATTGCAGTCAGTTTCATTTGGAACCTCCTTCGGAAGGCCGATAAAATTTGTAGAACCCCATAAAAGCTTCGAAGAGATTCGCAAAAACTTCGAAATCATCTCGATCCTTGACCTGCTTAAGTGACTCACTTAAAAACGTTTTGAAGCTCTTGGAAATAAGGCCGCGTCCTTCCGCATATGCAGCTTTAGCGTTCAGCATCATCAGGTATGGGAGTAATACTGAAAATTCATCCTGGTTTTCCTTGAGCCTGCTGTCAAACCGCACGACCTCATCGTAGAACTTTCTGATTTGGCTCGGTTTGTTGTGTTTTATTTTTCCTCGTTCATCCAAACCGTCTTCATGGATTTTTTTGGCCAATCCATCCGCCTGTTCCGAGAAGAGATCCGCCTGAATGGCTTTCTTTTGTTTATTCTGCCAGAATTGCATACACCCTCCTATCGTCTTTCGTAGATAATCTGCCAAAGCGGTATTCTGCAAGCCCCCTGATAGACGTGGAGCCACTGTTTCATTGACTGCCACATCTCGTCGCGCTCTTCGCCCTTGAGGTTTTTGGCTGCCGTGCGGATGACCGAGTATGTCAGGCGGGAACGCCATTTCAGACACTCCATGTCTTCCAGGAGAACGCCACGGGAGGCACTGTTCACGCGCTGCTCTTTTTCGGCCATTTCTACCAGTTTGTTCAGCCGGTAGAGCATGGCTTTATTCATGACGCCGCTCTGCAGCCATGTTTCAAGCTTATCCTTAACCTGCACGAGCAGGCTCAACTCATCCCATTTTACGGTCATGCCGAACATTGTAACGCTGTTGCGACCCCCGTCTTTCGCTTGCTGCAGCGCCGTTTCGGCAGTTCCCGCCAGTGCGTGAACCGGCTCACCGGGCTTGTGCAGGGCGATTCCGGCGGAAAAGGTAATCTGCTTGTTATCGCAGGTATAGCGGCTGAAATCATCGCGCAGTCTCCGGGCAAGGGCAAACATCTGCCGCCAGGGGCCGATGAGGAAGAGGTCGTCGCCGCCCGCAAAAAGCGTATAGGTGTCCGGATACTCTTTCTGCAGAAGCGACGGCAGGTGGATGGCAAAGAAGTTGTTCATCTGTCTGCTCATGGTGGCCGTGCGGGAGATAGACTGGCTCTTGCCAAGACCCTTGCCGAAGATTTGGCCCAGATTGTCAACATCTGCCTTCAGGACGCCCATAGCTTCGATGCCAGTGTATTTGCCGTTCTGCTCAAGAAGAGCGTGTTTGGCAAGATGGTGAAATGTCTTTGGCGCACCTTCGCGAATTGCATCAAACAGTTCATTCTGTGTCGCTTCACTCTTTTCGCCGTGCAGAAGCACGTCAATCAGTTGCTCATCATTAATATCTGAATCGGTAAACTTCGGAACATACCCGCTCAGAGCCTTGATCGTTATGATTGACTCAGCTTTGTTCTGAGTATTACTGTTCACTTCCCATAATCTCAGAAGCGTTCCTTTACTTGCCTCTTCGTTCATATTTCCGGTCACGAAAGCGATCTGATACACGCCGAATAACGGCTCGGCAAGCTTCCGGCCCTCAATTCCGGCATCGGCAGCCGTTACTGCTATCCGTTTGTCTCTGACCAGATTCTCGCCGAGATAGATGTGGTCAGCGCATATGCCGCAGACAGACTGGTCGTGAATTTTGTTTTGTGCCGGGCGCTTACCGCAGAAACGGCATATGCCGAGGTCGTTGTCGAACGAATCGAGATAGCTCGCCACAACGCCGCCATGGAGATTGAGGTCAATCTTCCGGCATTTGCGCTCTTCAGCGCCACGGACAAGTCTCTGCATGAGGGCCGGATAGCGCTTTTCGGTAAAATCCCCGCACGAAGCCGCTGTCCATGAAATGCCGAGAGACGCTTCGCCGAAGTAATGACGCATCAGCCAAGCGTTAGCCTCTTCGTCAACTTTCTTTAATGCATCAAGCGCCCTCGGCGTATTCGGAACGACCATGGTAAATTTACCTGCTGCGTTAAGCAGCAACGCTGTCATTGGCAGACCGATCTCAGTGCATATGCGGTCGGCGGCGAGTTCTGTCAGAAGAGAGACTGCAAACGAACGTCCGCGCAGAAGCTTGGCAAGGGCTTTTGCCGTGCTGCCGCCTTCGGAGAATATGAAATTCTGGATACCGTGGAATTCGCCCCGCGCAAGCAGAAACTTCTGAGGCTCATAGTCTCTGATCGCGGCATCATTGAGGCTGCCGGTGTCGCGTTGGTAGAGATAAAGAGCCGCGGCAAGCGCGCTGGTGGTGCGGGAGTGATCGTAGAGCGAAATGTCGGGCACAGTGCCGATAGTTGCCGAAGGGATGTGCGATGTGTAACGCATGTACAGGCTGTCGAAATGCTCAAACCACAGCGGCAGCGCTTTTTTGTGCGGTATCTTTTCGAGATCAGCCAGAAATGCGCTCCAGAGCGGTGCATAATTTGACGCTCCGGTATCTGCATCTTTGGCTCTGACAGGGAATACCGACCGGGAGGTGAGCGGCTCAAGCGGATAACAGAAATCGCTTTCGCTGTGATCATCTCCCTTGTTTTGCCCGGACAGATCAATACGGTCAAAAAGCGGCCAGAGTCTTACGTTCCGATACTCGCGCACTGAGTAGCCGGTATCTGCTTTTTCGCGATCCAGACCGCTGCTGACACGGTCGGCAACCGTTACGATATGCTGAAGAGGAGTTGAAGGATTATGGTGCTTCGCGGCAAGGTTGATGAATGAATCCGTCACTTCGCCCTCGCCCCATCCGGCCTTTGAGAGCTGCACGGGCAGAAGGTCGGCCATTTGCTCGATGACGGCTGCGCTGAAGAGTGCATGTTTATGGGAATAGTGGCTTTTATGAACAGGTTGATAAAGCGTCTCGTTGTTTTCAGCATAGTCTTTCGGCAGCTGCATCCGGGCCCTTTCAGCGAACTTGCCTATGTCGTGAAAATATGCGGCGACTGCAATCTTCAATACTGTGTCATCCATCACGCCTCCCTCATCCGGCATGCCATATGAACCCGGATGCGTTTAGCAGGCTGCTGAAAAAGTCCCTCTGCGGCTCAGCAGGGTCAATTTCGGGGGATGTTCTGACATGGATTGACCCGAGTTTTTCGATTCTTGAGCCTCTGAGAGAGTCGTTTTTGGCAGTGCATTTTGCATCAAGAGTT
>DATIKF010000069.1:0-1577 GCA_035477855.1 Dissulfurispiraceae bacterium | reverse complement strand
TTAGTTTGTTAATGTCCTGCTTGGTAGATTTTTGGTCGTTCACAACTCCCAGTTTCTACCAAGGGGCGGTTTTGCTCAAGGGCAGTACTGCCCTAGATTTTGTCTAAACTCGAGGTTATAAATCCCGACTCGGCATATTTATACCGAAACCCTGATCCACTCTGCGCGGATTAAGTTGGATGTACGGGTATAAGTTTAGGCCGGAGATGGCTGGGACACAGTAAACAATTTTTCGAGAAAAGAATATAAAAGCGTTCTCCTGTTTGGGAGAACACTTTTATGTTTCTGAAAAATGCTTAATGAAGTTGGTGTAACATTCTTTCTGTAAATTACTGAACCTTAACAATAACGGTGAGTCAGAGGTATCCTTAAACGGCAACCAAACCAAATAAGGAGAACCAAATGACTCACCAAAATGATTATAACCTTTCTACGGAGACGATTGAAGAGATAAGCCGGTATGGATTAGACGCAGTTCCGGAGTTGATGCGGGTGCTGCTCAACAGCGTGATGCAAGCGGAAAGAGCCCAGTACCTGCAAGCCGGAGAATACGAACGTACTGAAGACCGGAAAGGACATGCCAATGGGTACAAACCAAAGACGGTCCGAACGCGCATGGGCGAGATCACATTTGCCGTACCCCAGGTACGAGAAGGAGGTTTCTACCCTTCAGCACTCGAGAAGGGGTTGCGCAGTGAACGGGCATTGACCATGACCCTGGCGGAGATGTATGTGCAAGGGGTCTCTACCCGGAAGGTGAAAGCCATCACGGAAGAACTGTGTGGGGTTGAGATCTCAGCGGCACAAGTCAGCCGTGCTACGGCTCAGTTGGATGCAACCTTGCAAGAATGGCGGGAACGGCTGCTGGGCGAAATCACGTATCTCTACCTGGATGCCCGCTACGAGAAGGTGCGCGAGGCTGGCCAGGTGCGCGATGCAGCGGTTTTGGTGGCTTCAGGCATCACTCCAGCAGGAGAAAGGCAGGTTTTAGGGGTTTCTGTATCCCTCAGTGAGCACGAAACCCATTGGAAAGCCTTTTTGCAGGGGCTCAAGGATCGCGGCATGCATGGTGTGAAGCTGGTGATCAGCGACGATCACTCCGGTCTGGGAGCAGCCAGACGAGCGGTTTTGGGCAGCGTCCCGTGGCAAAGATGCCAATTCCATCTGCAGCAGAACGCTGGTGCTTATGTACCCAAGCAGGCAATGCGAATGGAGGTGGCTGCTGATATCAGGTCGATGTTCAATGCCCCAGACCGCAAAACCGCCGAGGAGTTCCTGCAAGCCGCCATCCAGAAGTACGCCGCTTCAGCTCCAAAGTTGTCGGCCTGGCTGGAAGAAAACCTGGCAGAAGGGTTTACCATCTTTGACTTTCCTTTGGAGCATCGCCGTACTGTCCGCACCACCAACTCTCTGGAGCGGATCAACAAGGAGATCCGTAGACGCACCAGGGTTGTGGGTGTATTTCCTAACGAGGCATCTTGTCTACGATTGATCTCTGCCCTCTTAATGGAGATTTCTGAAGAATGGCAGATTGGCAAGCATTATTGCTCTGGCAAGTCATTCGATTGTTAAAGAAC
>DATIKF010000068.1:0-4615 GCA_035477855.1 Dissulfurispiraceae bacterium | reverse complement strand
TTTCAGATTCTCTCCAGCTCCGGTACGACATCCGCCAGGCTCAGGCCGATTCGGTGCAGTTCCAGTACAACATTGCTGCGAACTATTTTGATGATGTAGCGTATCTGCATCGCATTATAGATTTCGATAATCTTACGTCTGAGGTATGGACTCCGGTTTCCGATTCTCTCCAGCTCCGGTACAATATACGCCATGCTCAGGCCGATTCAGTACAGCTCCGGTACGACATCCGCCAGGCCGTTTCAGATTCTCTCCAGCTCCGGTACGACATCCGCCGCATATCTGCCGGCAAGGAATTGCAGTTGCGCTATCACGTGCGTATCATTGCGCGCCACCTGGTTGAGCTGCGCTACGCAATTGAGAGGCAGCAGGCCGTTATCGGTTCAGGACTGGCCGGTACGGACGGGATCAGCGCAGAGGCATACGCAGGACTTGCTGATATTATCGGCACACCAACAATGAAGACGGACGGGATCAGCGCAGAGGCATACGCAGGGCTTGCTGATATTATCGGCACACCAACAATGAAGGAGGATGCAATATTATGAGCACAGCCCTGGGAATGGTGCAGCGAGTTCAGCGACTTCTCCGCCTGCCGCCTTCGTCATCCATTGCAAATGACCAGCACGCTCAGTTGATTCTGGATTTTATCAATCAGGTACAGCGCATGCTCATGCCAAAGCAGGCAGTGTATGATGCGCTGAAGGTGTACGGAGAGTTCCAAACTACAGCGGGAACGTCACTCTACACAATATCCATATCAAACGGTCGGGAGATTGATACTGTGCGCGCCCTGCGGATTGCGGCGGCAGGCCAGATAGAGCCGTTGTCTGATGAGCAGTTCCGCGGCAAGAAAAGCGACGGTCAGATACAGGGCGTGCCACGGTATTATCGTTATTATCAGCGCAGCCGGTCGTCTGTAATCATAGAGGTGTTCCCTGTCCCTGATGGTGTATATGTCGTTGAGGCCGAAACATTGTTCAAGCCGCCGCTGCTGGTGCAGGATTCTGATGCTCCGTTGCTCGATGCTGATACCATTGTTGCCGGGGCTGTCATGCTGGCACGGAGTGAACAAGGGGAGAATATGCAGGTTGAAATGTCTGTTTTCCAGGAATCACTCGCGGCAGATGTCGGCACGCTGAATGAGAGCAACTGGCGCGATGTGGAGGTTGTATAGTGGCTAACAATAATCGGCAAATCAGGCTTGCTGATTTCTCCGGTGGCGAAAGCGCCATGTTCCCGGTGTTCAATACACCATCTAAATACTCTGCGCTTTTACAGAACATGCACATATCAGAGCGCGGAACGATAAAGAAAATACCGGGCTATGTCGCGGTAAACAGCACGCCGGTGGCGGAACCCTTGCAAACAGGGTTTGAGTACCGCAAAGCGAGCGGCACTACGCAGCTTTTGGCGGCGGGCGGCGGCAAGGTGTTTACCGTCGGGACAACACTCACGCAAATTCAGTCCGGCATGAATACTCAAGCCCGCGTATTTTTTACGCAGATGAATGACCTGTGCATCATGTCGAACGGAATCTCTGCCGATGGCCCGAAAAAATGGGATGGAACGACACTTTCAAATCTCGGAGGCACGCCCCCGCCCACGGCGTTCAAGATGCACGCGCACAGAGGCCGGGTATGGGCGATTGAGCGGCAGAACAAGATGATGGCATCTCATTCCGCTCTGAGCAACCCCGAAGACTGGACTACTTCCAATAATGCAGGGTACATAGATTTCCGGTATGTTCTTCCGACCGGAGATGAGCTGCTTGATATTGCAACCTTTGTTGATTTGCTGGTTTTTTTCTTTCGCAATCATGTTGTAATTTACTCCGGGAGCAATCCAACATCTTCCGGGGACTTCGCAATGACGCAATGTATATCAGGTGTCGGAGTTATTGATACCGGCACTGTGCAGGCGCTTGGTACGGATATGTCCTTTCTCTCTCTGGGCGGCGTTAAAACACTCCGGCAGGTAGTTGCCACTGGGTCTCTTGATGTCGGAGATATGTCGGAGCAGATTAATCCTCTTGTCCGGGGAGATATTCAGGAGGGGTCAGCCGGTTCGTTCTCAAGCGCTCATCTGCCGCGTCTCGGATGGCTGATGCAGAGCATAAAAGACACGGTGTGGCTCTACAATTATCAGAGAAAGGCGTGGGGCCGCATGGTTGGCGCAGATGTGCGGGGGATGTTCAGCACGATTGCCGGGGATGTGTATATCACCGGCAGCGGCTATGTTTATAAGTATGGCAGCGGCTGGTCATTTGCGGGGCTGGCTCCGGTGTGTGTATGGTCGCTGGCGTGGATAGCGCTGGATCGTTCCGCCCGCGTTGCCATGCCGAAGTCGCTGGAGTTGCTGCTTGCTCCTGCTCCGCAGGCAACTAAACTGAATGTGTCGTTCCGGTACGATATGGATATTCAGCGTTTTGAGCATAGCTTTGAGATTGTTGGCACGGTGACATCTCCGGGCACGGAAGATGTAGATAGTGTTAATAATTGGGACAATATTGATCCTCTGGATTCATTGAGCCAGCAGCCGACCAAGCTGCCGCTCTTCGGAAGCGGACGGCGGATGCAGATAACGCTGAGCAATCAGTCAGCCACGAGCATTGAGGTAGTGGACTTTATAATAATCGCAGTTATAGGAGGGCAATAGTATGTCTCAGCATGATATGGAAATAACGACAGCCGATGCGAACACAGGGGTTACGTTCCGCGCCCAGGTCAACGCCGCACTTCAGGCATTGGCTACAAATCAGTCGGGCACAGGCAATCCGGCAATCACTTATGCGTACCAAACCAAAATTGATACTTCTGCCAGTCCAGCTGTGGTGTATCTCCGCAAGTCGGATAATGCGTCATGGGTGCGGTGGGGATATATCCATGCCACGACCGGGCAGTTGATAGCGGACAATGCTACAAATGCGACTGACGCTACAAATGCTACAAATGCTACAAATGCGGGCAATGCTAATACGGTTGATAATTACCATATAGACGCAACAGGTGCAGCAAATAATGATCCAGTTATCTTTGATGTAACGAATGCAACGCTGAAAAAAGGGACAGCAGCAGCAGCACCCGCCGGAGCAATAACGTCTGTTGAACACAAGACAGGAGCTTATACTCTTGTAAATGCCGACAAGGGCAAGTTGATAACCACAAGTGGGACATGGACATTATCAATTGCGGCAATATCTGGACTTGATGCGAATTGGCATTGTTGGGTTCATAATTCAGGCACAGGAACAATCACGATAGATCCCAATGCTTCTGAATTAGTCTTTGTCGCAGGCGGAGTAAATGCAGGAGAGACTACAATCACCCTGCCATATAGCAGCACAACAATCGGGCCTTATAACGTCAGCGGAGTGTTGCTTTCGGTAAATGCGGCGCTGACTTCGTTTATTGCTGCAAGTTCAGTCGAAGCCCATGGCAGGCGGGTGTTTACGGCTTCTGGGACATTTAATGTTCCTGCTGGCGTTAGAACTGTTTGGGTGTCAGGGGCTGGCGGAGGTGGTGGAGGTGGCGGAGGCGGGTGCGGAGTAGATGGCGGCGTTTCATTTGGTGGCACAGGTGGCGGCCCTGCATCATCTGGTATTGGAACTGTTTTAACTGTAACTCCGGGAGATGCAATTACCGTTACAGTTGCTGCGGCAGTATCTGGTGGTTCAGGTGGAACATCGGGAGGAGCTGGTGCTGCTGGAACCGCTGGTGGGACAACATCTTTTGGAGGTTTAGTGTCATGGGCTGGCGGGGCTGCTGGTGCTGGCGGGGCTAATTATGCTGGCAGTGGGAATTTCCAAGGCTACTATGGGCTGTCTGGCAACTCAAATATCTTTGGTGGTGGTGGGTCAGGCGGTTGTGGAGCGCAAACCGCTAGCATTGGCGCTACTGCTGGGGTTGGCGGCTCATCATATGGTGGGTCAGGTGGCGGTGGTGGAGGAGGATGGAACGGTACCACGGCTACTAATGGGGCTAATGGCGGGGGTGGTGCAGCAGGGTTTGTGCTTGTAGAATGGTAAGGGGGATATTATGATTGCTGAAGAAGGTAAAAAATATGCACAGATTATTGATGGTAAATGCCACTGGATTTTTACGGCGGCAGAACTGCCGGAATGGAATGGCGATGCGTTTCAGGTGGTAGAGATAACAGATAAATCTGATGTGAAGTGTGGGGATGTTTATGCTGCAGGGAGCTTTGCCCGCCCTGCCCTGCCGGTACAGCCAGAGACAGCGCAATCTCCGGAAGCGTCTCCGTTGAAGTTGGTTGCGCAGCTCTATGGTACGCTGCTTCGTAAAGGCGTGCTTGCTGCTGAGGATGTTCCGGCAAAGCTCGTGGTTGAGTGATGACCAAGATACGACCTTACAGGGCTGAGGATTATCCTGCTATTGTCAGGCTCTGCGAGGAGTGCAGCGTCGAGCCGATACAGGCATATGCTCTTGCAAGCGGCATTGCTCTGATATATGAGCGCTCCGGGCGCATAATCGGGACGGTAAGTGCTATCTATCAGGGCGGCAAGGCATACGCTGATAATTTAATCGTGCTCGGCAACTCTCCGCATGTTGCAAACAGCCTGCTTGAGCATTTGATGACGCTGCTGCGTTTTGTC
>DATIKF010000067.1:0-20735 GCA_035477855.1 Dissulfurispiraceae bacterium | reverse complement strand
CTCCGTTTTCTGCCCGGTTGCCCATGACCGGACTGTCCGTAGAGCGCCCTTGAAGATTCCGGAATGATACGGCAACGCTCTGCCGATGTGAAGGGAAGTGCGGGATGGCGTCAGCATACGGTTACTTGAGGCGATGCCCCTGCGCTGAAGGGCTGCGTGGTGCCCTCGGCACGATTCGAACGTGCGACACCAGGTTTAGGAAACCTGTGCTCTATCCGCCTGAGCTACGGGGGCTTTGAAGATTTTTAGTTTACCACAACAGAGGGTTGCAGCCGCTATATTTGGGCGAAAACCGTGGTGACGGCTTCTTCAGGCGAGCCGGTTTTGTGAACTCCCCTGATATCCCATGTGTTCAGTCCGATTACCGGCTTTCCGCTCTTGAGCGCAAATGCAATTTCCGAAAGCGTGCCGTACTCACCGCCGATTGCTATGAGCGCATCGGAAGTGCGCACAATGAATACATTGCGACCTTCGCCAAAGCCGGTCGCAATGGGTACATCTATATAAGCGTTGGCGTCATGTCGGTACGGCTGCGGCAGTATGCCCACTGTTGTTCCGCCTGCTGATTTTGCGCCCTTGGCGGCAGCTTCCATGACCCCGCCCAACCCGCCGCAGACGAGCAAGGCTCCGCTTTCTGCAAGCAACCTGCCGACCTCTTCGGCAAGAGCCCTTGTCTTAGTGTCAGCGTTTCCTGCTCCGATTACAGCAACGGCAATTCTGTTAGGCATTGATGACTTCTTTCTGTTTGGGCTGCGCCTGTCGGGGCTTAGAGCGCCGGTCAAGTACCATGGCCAGAAGCGGCAGAAAAACGGTGCCGAACGGGAGCATAAAGATGAACAGGGCAGGGACAGCTTTCGCCAATTCCATCAAATGAGTGCGCAGTTGCTGTTTTTCATCGGCTGACCAGGGAAGGCCGGTACTGTGGTGTTTCATCAGGAGCCCGATAAGTCCCTTTACCTGCATCACTTCATGCAGTATCATCGCCTTGTTTCGTTCAAAGAGGCTGCGGAAGAAGTGCTCGCAAGGATATTTTTCCTGAGGCGATTGCGGCAGTGGGCAGCGTGTATCTGGCATATTGTCCGGGTTGCCCTGAACTGGGTATGCTTCCGGTTAATAAAAAAAATGGTCGGGGCGAGAGGATTTGAACCTCCGACTTCACGGTCCCGAACCGTGCGCGCTACCAAACTGCGCTACGCCCCGTCTCTACCAAGATGTTTACTATATCACAGTCGTGAGAAAAAGAGGAAGATGCAGGGCAAAATCGTTATGGCACAAGGCGTTTAGTGCAACGGTCACTTTTGAAACAGCCTCAGATACTGCCCATATCCATCTTTCTCAAGATTCTCTTTCGGGATGAAGCGGAGTGACGCCGAGTTCATGCAGTACCTTAAACCGGTCGGCCTGGGGCCGTCATTAAAGACATGACCGAGATGGGAATCGGCGTGTTTGCTGCGCACCTCGATCCGCTTTGTGAAGAGGCGTCGGTCTTCTTTTTCGACAATATTTGCCGGTTCCAACGGACGGATAAAGCTCGGCCAACCGGTGCCGGAGTCATATTTGTCGGTCGAACTGAAAAGAGGTTCTCCCGATACGATATCTACATAAATGCCCTCTTTTTTATTGTCGTTATACTCATTGCGAAACGGCGGCTCGGTGGCTTCTTCCTGGGTTACATTGTACTGCATGGGCGTCAGGGTTTTCCTGAGTTCATCTTTGGATGGCTTCACGTAGTTCCTCCATGTGTCGCTTATGTGGCGCTGCTGAGCTGCGGCAACCGCGGATGTCGCGGGTGAGCGTTCCGGCTGCTGGGAGCATCCGCCGAGAGCAGGGGAAATGGCAAGGGCGGCGTACAGCAGAAAGTGGGCAATTAAAGGTCCGAGTCTCATATAAAATAAGTATATCAGATTTGCCCGCAGTGGACGCGCTGTTGAGACCATTCGGCAAAATTATTTTCAACTCCGGGAGGCGTTTATGGCTTATGCGTTGCTTGTTCTTGTCAGTCTTTTTTCGCTCTTTGGGGCTGCCGATGCAGCAGAGAGGATTGAGACGGTAACAACCCGCCCGAATGTAACAGTGCCTATCTATGTGCAGGATGTTCCGGGTGCGACTTCGGCTTTGCTGATTTTTACGGGAGGACGTGGCCAGAATTTCAGAGAGGCAGATGGCAGGATCAAGCTTTCGAGAAATTTTCTGATCCGTGTCATGCTACAATTTGCACAGCGGGGGCTTGCGGTAGTGGTGCTCGGTGTGCCGTCTGATCAGGAGAGGGTCTTTTCCGACGATTATCGTACGTCCCATGAGCATAGCGCTGATGTTCAGGCGGTGGTGCAGCGGATTAATGAGATGGGCTACCAGGATGTTTTTCTTATCGGCACCAGCAGGGGGACCATATCGACCGCTCATCTCGGATCAGAGCTGAAGACCACTGCTATCAAGGGCGTTATTCTCACCTCGACTATGGATAATGCGAAATTTCTCCGGTGGGTGAAGCTTGAGCAGACTCCGTATCCAGTGTTGTTTGTGCACCACAAGAATGATTATTGCAAGGTTAGCCCGGTGGAAGGGGCGCGGAGATCGGCGCAGAGGATGAAAAACAGCCCGTCAGTGCAGTTTGTGGAGCTCGATGGAGGGATATCTCCGCAGTCGGATGAGTGCGAACCGTTGAGCAATCACGGTTTTTTCGGCATCGAAGATAAGGCGGTAAATGCGATTGTGCAGTGGGCCAGGAGTCTCCCGAAAAAAGAGTGAACGGACTTATCGCATCATTGCCGAATTGATTAGCACGCGTTTCAGGTCGCCCTGATCGGGAACCTTCGGGGTGTTTGCGATATTGGCTGCCTGCAGCGCAATGCTCGAGAACGTTTCGAGTTCTTCTGCTGTCCATGGTTCTTCCGGCCCCAGGAGGAGGAGCATCGTATCTTTGAGTTCATCAATGCTGTGCAGTCCGAGGGCTTCAAGGATGGCAGCAATTTTACCGGGAACAGTTTTTTCAGCATAGCGGAGCGCTTCGGCCAGCAGGAGCCCGTTGGCCCGACCGTGCGGTATATTGCGGAAGTACGTAAGCGAGTACCCCAGCGAATGCACCATGGTGGTGCCGGTCTGTGCGATGACCATTCCTCCGAGGAGCGAGACATAGAGCAGGCGTTCACGCTCATCGATTGAAAGGATGTCCCTTCCCAGGGCGCCGATCATTTTGCCGAAATGACATATTGCATTGAGCGCGAGTTGATCGCTCATGAAGTTGCTGCGTTTGGAGAGATAGCCTTCGACCGCGTGAGACAGTGCATCAATCGCGGTATTTATGGTAACCGTCCGTGAGAGCGACTGTGTGTAACGTGCATCCAGAAAAGCCGCCTTTGGAAAGACGCCGCGGTCCGCAAAGCTCCGTTTGGTCCGGCGCTCGGCATCGGTAAGGATAGAATACTGGGTCACTTCACTGCCGGTTCCGGCAGTGAGCGGCACTGCGATAATCGGAAGAGGCGGTGCCGGAAAGTTGCCGTCGAACAGTTGCCGGGCGCTTATCCGGTTTCCGGCAAGTACCGCTATTGCCTTGGCTGCATCGAGCGGCGAGCCGCCGCCGATGCCGATAATCATATCGGCCTTATAACAACGGGCAGCTGCGCCGCCGGCCTCAACGGTCGCAAAAGATGGGTTCTCCTCGATCCGGTCGAATATCTCCCATGTCATGCCGTGAGATCCCAGCGCTGCCAAGACATCTGCAAGAGCACCACTTGCTATTGCAGACGAACGACCAGTAACGATCAGGGCATGTTTCCCCCAGAGGGCAAACTCGGCACTGTTTTTTGCGACACATTCCAAACCGAAGAATATTTTTGCGGGCAGATGAAAGGTGAAGTTCACAGGGGCAATTTCTCCTTATGCCTTTTCGAGCAGTCTCAAAAATTCGACAGCCGGGCGCGACAGAAACTTGTCTTTCAGATAGACGGCGCCAAGGTTGCGCGAGATCGAAGCGTCGGCTATCGGCAAACACACGAGTGTTCTGCTCTGCAGCTCTGCCTCAACCGCCTTGTCGGGAAGAAACGCTATGCCGAGGCCCGTTTTGACAAGACTCTTGATAGTCTCAATATAAGCGACCTCCATTGCGACATTTGGCGTCAGCCTTTTCCCTGCAAAGACCGCATCAATCATTTTCCGTGTCTCGGTGCCTGCTTCAGTCAGTATCAATCCATAAGGAATGATATCCTTTAGCCGTATCCGTCTGACTGATGCAAGCGGATGTCCGGCAGGCACGATCAGTGACATGGGATCTTGCCAGATAGTTCGGCTGATTATGTGAGTCGATGTCTTTTGGAGCGTAATCACGCCGAGATCGACCTGATTTTTAGCGACCATGTCGAGGATTGTTTCGGAGCGGTGGCAGCGGAGTTTGAGGTCGATTCTGGGGAATGCGTTGAGGCATGCCTTCAGCACACCCGGAAGGCGGTGGATGCTGATATGGTCGCTCGTGCCGATAATGAGTTCGCCGGCGCACTCGGATGCCATGTCACTTACCGCGGTTTTGGCTTCCTGTACTGAACGGAGAATGCGGTCAGCATGTCCATACAGCACATCACCGGCACGAGTCAGAAATACCTTTCTACCGATCCGGTCAAAGAGTTTCTCGCCGAGTTCCTCCTCCAGCGCCTTAATCTGTTTGCTGACGGCAGGCTGGGTAATGCGAAGCAATTCGGCAGCGCGGCTGAGGCTCTGCATTTCACACACTTTTTTAAAGTAGGATAATTGGTAAAAATCCATACTATTGGTTATCGTTTCCATAAGTTGAATGAATTTTGATATGGCATAACTTTATGATATTCTATGAACATTCAAAGAGTAAAGACTCTTTAACTTCAGCAGCGGAAGGTGAAGAACATGGCAATGACACTGGCGGAAAAAATCTTCAAGTCTCATTTGCGGGATGAGCCGTTCCCGGGGGCAATGGTGCTGGATATTGATGTGGTATTGTGCCACGAGATTACCACCCCTATCGCAATTAATGATCTTGTCGCACGAGGCAAGGACCGAGTCTTTGACACAAGCAGGATCAAGGCTGTTATTGACCACGTAACGCCGGCGAAGGACAGCAAAACGGCACAGCAGGGCAAGATCATGCGTGACTGGGCTCGCAGACATAATATCAAGGATTTTTTTGATATTGGACGTAATGGAGTCTGTCACGCCATCTTCCCTGAAAAAGGGTTTATCCGTCCGGGATACACCGTTATTATGGGAGATTCCCACACTTGCACGCATGGTGCATTTGGCGCATTTGCTGCGGGCGTCGGAACGACCGATTTGGAAGTCGGTATTCTGAAGGGCGTCTGCAGTTTCCGCACACCGGAAACCATACGCGTAAATGTCTCCGGAACGCTGCCGCAAGGGGTGTATGCCAAAGACGTTATCCTGTATGTCATCAAGCTTCTTACGGTGAAAGGTGCAACCGACTGCGTCATTGAATTTCGGGGCGATGTCGTAACGAAGATGTCGATGGAATCGCGCATGACGCTGTGCAACATGGCGATTGAGGCAGGCGGCACTTCGGGCATCTGCATGCCGGATGAGGTTACCGTAGATTACCTCTGGCCGTTTATTTCGGGAGATTATGCCGACAAGGCTGCGGCTCTTGCCGATTTCACAAAATGGCGATCTGATGAGGACTGCACCTACAGGAAAGTACTGGATGTTGATGTGACGAATATGGAGCCTCAGGTAACGGTGGGCTACAAGCCTGATGAGGTGAGAAATGTCTCGGAGGTTGAGGGGACCCCGGTTGATCAAATCTATATAGGCTCCTGCACCAACGGGCGTATTGAAGACCTTCGCGCCGCCGCCGCCTATCTGAAGGGCAAAAAGATAGCTCCGTACGTTCGCGGAGTCGTTTCGCCGGCGACCCCGAAGATTTTTCGCGAGGCGGAAGATGAGGGCATTATCAGGATATTCATGGATGCAGGATTCTGCGTTACCAACCCGACCTGCGGCGCATGCTTGGGCATGTCCAACGGTGTGCTTGCACCGGGCGAAGTCTGTGCTTCGACCACAAACCGCAACTTTAACGGTCGCATGGGCAAGGGCGGAATGGTGCATCTTATGAGCCCGGCAGTGGCTGCCGTCACAGCGCTTGAAGGCAAGATCGCCGATCCGAGAAAGTTTGCAAAGGAGAACATATAAATGAAGACATTCGGAGGAAAAGTCATTTTTCTTGACCGGGCCGACATCAATACGGACGAGATCATTCCGGCGAAGTATCTGACCGAGATCTCGAAGGAAGCGCTCAAGCCGCATATGCTTGAAGACCTGAAGCTCGATGGCTTCAACCCTCAGGATCCGGCAGTTTTCTTATCAAAAGTCATTGTCAGCCGGGCCAATTTTGGGTGCGGATCATCGCGCGAACATGCGCCGTGGGTTTTTGAAGTCAATGACATCAACGTCGTCATTGCATCGAGTTTTGCCCGCATCTTCCGCCAGAACATGTTCAACTGCGGCATGCTTGCCATCGAGATGCCGGAGGCTCAGATTGAGGAGCTTTTCCGGCATAAAGGTGCAGACGCATGTATCGCGATTGACTTCGAGAAAGATACTCTGACGATCACATCCCCGAAAGGGACAGAGGCATTCCCGTACCGCCTCGCCGAGTTCGACAAGGCGCTGGTGAAGGCGGGCGGCTGGGTTGAGTTTGCCGACGCGAAGTATTAATTTGATGTCTTCGGATAAGGGATGTCTAATCAGCATGCGTTCATAAGAGCAGAGAGACAGCTCCTGGCTCCGCCGGAAGGTTTGCAGGCTGAGTATATTACGCTGTTGCATGTGCGGCATGTTTTTGGAGCATCCCACGATTTTTTTACCCGATAGCCCGGAATGGTGCCTGACTGTGATCGCAGGAGCGTCGACACTGCTTCTTGTGAAGTCGGGTCGGAATCCTTACAATACTGATGAGATTTCAATAAGCGAGGTGTTTTTCTATGGAGAAAACCACATCCGAACAATGTGATTCGGCGAGGGAAAAGGATCGCAAAATTTGCCGCGAGATTCCTGCTATTGTCGAGCAGCTGGTGCAGTCGTGCAACGGAGAGAACGCACTTGCCCATGTTGACTCTGAGCCCTTGCCTTCGAAAGCATCGATTATCGAAATTACGAGAATAGCATGCCAGCTTCTCTATCCCGGATACTTTTCACATGGCCGCATTAACAGGGTGAATCTCGTCTACTATTATGGCCAGACAATCACCTTGTTTTTTGAGATGCTTGCGGAGCAACTGGCGCTTGCACTCCGCTATGAATGCCGCCGTCGCAGCATGACATGTGTCTCATGTGATGAGCAGGGCAAGGAGATTGCAATGCAGTTCACAAAAGAACTCCCTCGACTCAGGACGGTTCTTGCAAAGGATGTTCAGGCAGCTTTTGAGGGAGACCCCGCAGCCAAGAGCTACGATGAGATCATCTTCAGTTATCCCGGCCTTTTTGCGGTGACGGTCCATCGACTGGCTCATCAACTTTACAGGCAGAACGTGCCGTTGATTCCGCGAATCATGTCGGAGTATGCACACGGGGAGACCGGGATTGACATCCATCCGGGTGCGACGATAGGCGAGAGCTTCTTCATCGATCACGGAACCGGTGTTGTTATCGGTGAAACAACGATCATCGGAACCCGAGTGCGTATCTATCAGGGGGTCACGCTCGGTGCCCTTTCGTTGTCGAAAAACGAGGTCGAAAAGTTACGAAGCGAGAAGCGTCACCCGAACATAGAGGACGATGTCGTTGTCTATTCAGGCGCAACGATTCTCGGAGGACAAACGGTTATCGGCGCCCGTTCGGTCATCGGGGGCAACGTCTGGCTTACTGAGTCAGTGCCGCCGGATACGAAGGTATTTATCAAGAAACCGGAGTTGATTTATAAATGATAGGCTGCATTCTTGAGTACAGTTTCGCCCGCATCTCTCTTTGATGCTTACATTTTTTGAACAGCTTGTTACGCGGCCATGATCATTGAAATTGATACCAGCGCCCAACTTGCAGGTGACCTGGGCTCCGCCCGGAGTGTGGTAAGTTGATGCGGCAAGGGCATCTCAGGCAAAAAGCAGAATAGCGACGACAAGCGCTCCGAAAACTGTTTTCATGCGGCATCCTTGTATAACCTGTTCCTTAAACGGGAACTGATATGCTTGATTATCTTTCTGTATTCAACCTGCTCTATGATGAAGGCGTTATCGAATTATACCTGTGAAGGATTTCAGGAGCAACTCGAATTTTTTTACAATAACCGTGCCCCCTGCTCTGCAAGACGCGAACGGACGCTGCTCTTCAGGTTCAGGTAGCAGAAATTTTCTTCATTGATGAAGCGGCTAATCAGATAGGACAATCCGTTGCTCATGCTGTCGAGATACGGGGTGTCGATTTGCTGCAAGTCGCCGGTAAAGACTATCTTCGTTCCTTCGCCGCAACGGGTAATGATAGTTTTCACATCGAGCGGTCGCAGATTCTGTGCCTCATCGATGATAAAATAGCGCTTCGGCAGACTTCTTCCGCGAATGTAGGTCAGCGCTTCTATCTGGACAATGCCTGTATCGATAAGGTACTGAAAGCTTGGATACCGCCCTGACTGTCCGTCCTTATCCATGTTTTTCGGCGTGCCCATAATGACTTCCAGATTGTCGAATATAGGCTGCATCCAGGGCTGCAGCTTTTCCTGGATGCTCCCGGGCAGGTAGCCAAGATCCTTTCCCATCGGAACAATTGGCCGCGCCACGAGGACCTGTTCATAGAGGGGGGAGCGCTTCGTCGTCTGGTGAAGTCCTGCTGCAAGTGCAAAGAGCGTTTTGCCTGTTCCGGCATTCCCTGTCAGCACGACGACTTCAATGTCGGGACTGGTGAGCGCATCAATGGAGCATTCCTGCTCGAGATTGCGAGGCGCAATTCCTTCGAGCGACTTTCCGCTCTTGATTTTGACTTGTTTGCCTGCGCCCTGGAGTCGGTAAACATCATCGCCAGCCTTGTAGTAACGGGTTGAATGGATGCCGTTTGTGTAGTCTTCGCCCTGCAAAACATGCCCGTAGCGTTGAAAAATGGTTGTCTTGTCATGCGTATAGTCCTCGGCCTGCAGGCCGAGCGCTACTGCCTTGATGCGAACGGCGGTATCTTTTGAGATCAGTATAACCGGCGTTTCATCAGCTTCGCCGCTCCATGAAAATAGACATGCCGCGCCGCGATCTTCTGCCTCCCTCAACCCGCTTCCGCTATGGATATTGACAGCGGTGTAAATTACCTTGTTGTCGTTGGTCGTCTCGGCGGTTGACGCCGAACACTCAACGCAAAACGTGCCTCCTGAATCGAGCGGAATACCCGCCGCCAGATTGCCGCGTTCACGCAACTGGTCGATTATCTTGAGTGCGTGGCGTGCGGAATACGCAATTTCGCCATGGCCCCGTTTCAGCCGGTCAAGTTCGGTAATAACGACAAAAGGGATTACAACATGATTGTCCTTGAATTTGAAGATGCTCTCGGGATCGTGAATAAGAACGTTGGTGTCGAGTACAAAAATCTTTCGCACTATGAGCCTCCCGGAACAGCAGTATTCTGGCGTGAGAGCGCAGCAGCACCGGCAAGCAGCCTTCAAGGAAGGCAACCGGCCGGACAGCGGTAAACAATACGACACGGGCAAGCCTGAAAAGAAGCAAATAGAAAGGGGAGGGGCAAATGCCCTGGTGTGTGCCAGACGAGCCCTCTGCAGAGGCACTGTATCTGTCATGAATACACTATATCACGGAATGGTCCGGCGGGAACAGTCTGGCATCACTAACGGAGATTGTTCTCCTGACCTTCTCGAAGGATGGTCAGGCGCGCGGCTTCCTGCGATTGTATTTGACGGCGTTTCCCTTTGCAAGTTCGACAGGGTATTTCGCGCGGTTCATCTCCATTTTTTGCGCAACGGCGGTTTCAATATCGACATCCAGCTTGTCCGCCAGTCTCATGAGATAGATGAACACATCGGCCATTTCTTCAGACACACGGAGCATTTCCTTTTTTTGCTCTCTGATGGCTGCTGACTGTTTATCGCTCAGCCACTGGAAGATCTCGAGCAGCTCTGAAGACTCTTTTGCAAGCGCCATCGACAGGTTCTTTGGTGTATGAAACTGGTCCCAATCGCGTTCAGCGGCAAAGCAGGCAAGATCATGCTGATATTTTTTAATGTCCATAACGATTAATCTACCACATCGGCCCGAACGGAGCAAAAAAGTTCAGGCGGATTCTGATGCGCTGTAACGAATCCCGGAATTGTCCCTGGAAACAGGCCGGTATTATAACTTGTTGTTTCGCTGCTTTTTTTGTCATGCCGGCTGGTCCGGAACCGGCGGAAAGACTCCCGGCAACCTTGACAGGACAAGCGCGGGAGTGACAGAAGCAATACAAACGCTCATGACAATTTTGGATAAAGAAGGGCGATTCAGTTTGTCAGGTTTGATCTGTATCAGGCGAGTACCCGGAGTTCCCACCCTCAGGAGCGCGAAACTGCTTGGGACGTCTGATGAGATCTCCGGCCCGCACCCCGCACGGCACCGGGAAGTAAACAGTGTCTTCATTCCGTGCCGACTTAATATCCTGTTGCTCTGCATCCTTCATCGAAACAATCGAAAATGGCTGTTCCTCAAGCCCTGGCGTCAAATATTCCACCGTATCGCCGGCATGCACCCGGTTGCGCATGCCGACCTTTGCGGTCGTGTCGTTCACATCCAGTACAATACCGACCAGTTCATGGCTCATGCGGTAGACTTCACCACTGAAATTGTAGTCTTCGGCAGGCTGCCTGCCGAAGAACATGCCGGTGGTGTACCCACGGCTGCTGAACATGGCAAGTTCCCGCAGCCAGCGGTCATTGACCATGAGGTTTCCGCTGTCCATGGCATCAATCGCCTCGCGGTACACTTTGGTAACGCCTGCAACATAGTTGATTCCTTTCATCCGGCCTTCAATCTTGAAGCTGTCCACGCCGGCCTCCGCAAGCAGGGGAAGATGTTCGATCATGCAGAGGTCTTTCGAGCTCATGACATAGGTGCCCCGGTTATCCTCGAATACGGGAAAGTGCTCCCCAGGACGCTTTTCCTCCATAAGCGTGTAACTCCATCGGCATGAATTGGTGCATTCTCCCCGGTTCGCACTGCGTCCGGTCAGAAAACTGCTGATATAGCATCTGCCTGAATAGGAGATGCAGATAGCCCCGTGAACAAAGGTTTCCAGTTCAATATCAACACCCTGGCGGATTTCGCGGATTTCATCTATGGCAAGCTCGCGGGAGAGAATAAGCCGCTTCGCACCGAAGCGCTGCCAGAAACGGGCGGCTTCAACGTTGGTGATATTGGCCTGTGTGCTGATGTGAAGGTTGATTTCGGGTAGATTCGTTCTGAAGATCTCCATAATGCCGGGATCCGAGACGATGACGGCATCCGGACGGATGCGGCGCAGCACCGCGCAATGCTCTTTCGCGAGACCGATGTCGCGGTTATGGGCGAGGATGTTTGCGGTGACATAAGCTCTGACGCCGTGATCATGGGCATATGCAACAGCCGCCCCGAGTTCTTCGTCGTTGAAATTGCCCGCCTTGCCCCTGAGGCTAAAGCGGGAGTCGCCGAGATAGACTGCATCGGCCCCGTAATGAACTGCCGTGCGTAGCTTTTCGAAGTCTCCTGCGGGCGCAAGAAGTTCAGGCAGCCTCATTTGAACCTCACTGAGCGGCAGAGCTTAATCTGCTCCTGTGCAAGACGGTCGCAGCGTTCGTTTTCAAGGTGGCCGTTGTGCCCTTTGATCCATTTCCATTCAACGGAATGCGCCCCGGAGACCTGAAGCAGCCGCTCCCAGAGATCGCGGTTCAGCACTTCTTTTTTCTGAGCATTCTTCCATCCGTTTTTCAGCCAGCCGTGAATCCAGGAATTCATCCCCTTGACAACATAATTTGAGTCAGTGGTAACCCTTACGGTGCAGGTTTTTTTCAAGGATTCCAGTGCCGTTATCACTCCCATCAGCTCCATGCGGTTATTGGTCGTCATTACTTCATATCCGGCAAGTTCTTTCTCCCTGCCGCCCGAACGTAAAATGGCTCCGAATCCGCCTATCCCCGGATTACCGCTGCATGCCCCGTCGGCAAATATCTCAACAAACGTCTTCTTATCCTTTGTCATAAAGGCATATTGTACTTGTTTCAGGCAGGCCATGCCAAATCGGTGATAACGAGCGTGCTCTCTGTTCTTTTTATCTGATGGTGTCGTAAAGTATAAATATGACGAGAAGATTATCTCCCCAAAAGGAGCGTGCCGTGGTCAGAATGCGCAGTTACGCGTTTCTTCTATCAGCGCTCTTTTTTGCAGGAACGATGCTTGCGTGCAGCGATAGTCCCGGCACCGGAACTTCGCGTTCTTCCGGTGTTTCTTCCGAGAAAACCTCTGCTCCGGATGTGAAGGATGCAAAGAAAGATTTACAGGCACTGGTCCGCCAGGGGCGGAAACTTGCGAGAGGCGACAAAAACGAACAAAAGGAAGCGGTTGCCCTGTTCCGGAAGGCGGCAGATGCCGGCGACGCTGAAGGGATGGGGCGCCTTGCTCGCGCGTATCGGTTGGGACAAGGGGTTCAAATGGACTATGCAGCAGCCATAAAGCTTTATGAGCAGGCTATCGCTGCCGGTTACGCTGCCGGGAAAGTCGGACTTGGCCACATGTATCGCCTAGGCACGGGAGTAGAAAAGGACGAAACAAAAGCCTGTGATCTGTATTATTCCGCAGCGGAGCAGCGCATTGCCGGCGGCATGTATTACTACGGACGCTGTCTCGAAGATGGCATGGGGAAGCTCGAAAAAAGTCCCCGGGAAGCTGAGCAATGGTACCGGAAGGCGCTGGAGGTCGACAAGGATTATTGTTATGTATATATCGGACTGGCAAGGCTCTATACCCGCGGAACTGGCGTTGAAAAAAATCTCGAAGAAGCGGCGAAAATATATAAAAGAGCTGAGGAGAGAGGGTGTGCCGCCCCCGAACGGTTACAGGAGTAAATGGCGAAACAGTTACTACTACTCTTACACTTCAGATGTCAGTCTTGCCTGATGCACCGCAGTATTGCCGGGCAACACAGACACTGTCATGCCCTTTCTTCGGGAATCCGGTATCATCAATAATCAGAACCCCTTGAGAATCGGATGTGAAAGCAAGCATCCTTCGCCGATACGCAGCAGCAACCTGATATTCATCCCATTTTGCTGTGCTCAGAAGACGCTGCATGCTTCTCTCAGGTGCGTTTGCCTTCGCTGACATGGGCTCTACTGACTTGCGCTCTCCATCCATAAAGAAGGCCGGTCAGGTAACACTTCGCACGTTCTCGGCTTTCTGAGCGGTTGGAGTACCCATAGTATGGTGCCATGTATTCTTCAATGCCGGGGAAACTAATCTCTGTTTTCATTCTCAGAGAGTAACAGCAATAGCGGATTATATCAAGTTATGTGTTCGGAGTAGTGATAAAAATGCCCATTTTAAACTGCTTCTGAATTATACATGGCTGCAGACGTCAGCGGCGGGTTAACGGAAAATTGTCATCAGCTCTGGACTATTTCTTTCACTCCGACGCTTGTTCCGGCATGGATGTCAGGAGTCGTTGCTGCCGTATTCCGGGACGAGCTTCGCGGGAAGGATTCCGGACGAGCCGGAATGACGGACGGGAAGAACCCCACTGCCGGACCTTTGTCACTCCGCCTGCCGGAGGAGGCTGCTCTGCTGCTTCGCCGCCTGCACGGTGTTGTGCATGAGCAGCGCAATGGTAAGCGGGCCGACCCCGCCGGGGACCGGGGTAATCATCGATGCCTTCTGCCGAACGCGCGCAAAATCGACGTCGCCGGTCAGTGTGCCTTCGGCAGTGACGTTGATGCCGATGTCTATCACGACGGCGCCTTCCCTGACCATATCGGCGGTGACCATTGCGGGCTTGCCGACCGCGATACACAGTATATCGGCAGTGCGGCAGACGGCGGGCAGGTCGGCAGTCTTGCTGTGGCAGACGGTGACTGTGGCGTTCTTCCTCAAAAGCAGCAGCGCAAGCGGCTTGCCGACAATAATGCTTCTGCCGACAACGACAGCATGCTTGCCGGACGGATCAACACCGGAGGACTCGAGAATCTTCATGACGCCGTGCGGCGTGCAGGGCAGAAATCCCGGACGGCCCATCACCAGATTGCCGAGCGAGACGGGGCTGAACCCGTCAACATCCTTGTCGGGCGATATGCGGGACATGATCTCTTTTTCATCAAGACCGCGAGGCAGCGGCAACTGCACCAAAATGCCGTGCACGGAGCGGTCGGTATTGAGGCGGTCGATGAGGCCGCGCAGCTCCTGCTGGGTCGTCGCCGCCGGAAGGCGATGCACCAGTCCGCGCATGCCGAGCTTTTCGCATATGCGTCCCTTTGATGAGACATATTTCCGCGACGCTGCATCGTCGCCGACGAGGATCGCGACAAGGCAGGGCGTTATGCCTGCGGATTTCAGGCTCTGAATGTCTGCAACGAGGCTGTCTCTGATGCCGGCTGCGATTTTTTTTCCGTCAATGATTATTGCTGACACGTTCGCATCTCTCCTGGTTATTACTGGGGCCGGTTGTTCAGAAGCGCGAGCATCTCTTCGCGGGTGCTCTGGCGGCTTCTGAATGTTCCCCTGACCGCCGATGTCACGGTGCGCGACCCCGGCTTTTTGATGCCGCGCATGCTCATGCAGAGGTGTTCTGCGTCGATGATGACCATGCAGCCCCTGGGTTTGAGACGCTGCATGAGAACATCGGCAAGCTGCGTGGTGAGGCGCTCCTGCACCTGGGGCCGGTTGGCCAGATGTTCGAGGGCTTTCACCAGATCGCTCAGTCCGGCGATTTGTCCGGACGGAATGTATGCAATGTGAGCTTTGCCGATAAACGGCAGCAAATGATGCTCGCAGATTGAATAAAACGGAATGTCCTTCAGCATGACCATTTCGTCATGGTTTTCGTCTTTTATCGGTTTCAGAATATCTTCAACCGGCATGCGGAGTCCGGAAAAGATTTCGGAGTACATTTTGGCAACCCGCGTCGGGGTGTCCTTTAGTCCGGGGCGATCGGGATCTTCGCCGACACCTTCCAGAATCAGCCGGACGCCTTCTTCAATCTTTTTCATGTCCATGGCAGTCAATGACCCCCTCATCAGTAACGATTATCTGCACCCGCCGGTCGTGCGGTCCGCACGGAATGTTCTCCGCCAGTTGCTCCCGGTAACACAGGCCGGCGGAGAAAGCACGGCAGTCGGCAAGGAGCCGGTCATAGAAGCCCTTTCCATAGCCGATTCTGGCCCCGGTTCGATCAAAAGCCACT
The DNA here is from genome assembly GCA_035477855.1 of Dissulfurispiraceae bacterium. GTDB lineage: Bacteria > Nitrospirota > Thermodesulfovibrionia > Thermodesulfovibrionales > Dissulfurispiraceae > JAAYUK01. Next base: position 5,375 of record DATIKF010000067.1, on the reverse strand, counting down.
CCGGGAACAAAGGCAAAGTCTATTTCAGCCGGAAGCACCAGCATCTCCGGTCTGCTTTGCGGCTCGGCAATGCCGAACGAACCGGGCTGAAGATCCGCTCTGCGGAGAATTCGATACAGTACCAGCTTTCCTTCTTTTTTGTCGACGCGGGGAAGCACCGTCCTGACGTCCCTGGCGAGGCAATCATCAATCAGCGGCCAGGTGTTCACCTCAGAGCCGAATGACGCGTACAGCAGGACGGTGCGAGATTGCAGATAGGCCGGCAGGAGAGATGCGGAACGATGCAGCGCTCGGTTCTTTTCCTCTCGACCAGTCGGAGCGATGCCGTCGCGAACCTTCCGGTAGTGCAGCCTGATGAGCTGCTTTGCAGTCTGCGCAGTGGAAACGACCGAATTATCTGACATGAGCAGGGAGAGTCTTTTTTTCTTTTCGGGATGATTTAACACTCTGTATTAGTATACATAACAGACTCATTCAAGAAACATACCACAGCTTTTCTGCAAAGCGGTGTTTATGCTATCATGACGAATGGAAACCAAAAAGCTTCTTGAAGAAGCAGATAAATATGTGATGCATACCTATGGCCGGTTTCCGGTCGCGCTCCGGAAAGGGCGGGGCATGCGGGTATGGAGCACTTCAGGCAAAGAGTATCTTGATTTCCTCGGCGGCATCGCGGTCAACGTCCTCGGCCACTGCCATCCCAAAGTTGTCGTTACTATCCAGAAGCAGGCGCAGCGGCTGATTCATGTTTCCAATCTCTACCACATCGAACCGCAGGTCAGGCTGGCAAGGCTGCTCTGCACCCATTCGTTTGCGGACAAGGTTTTTTTCTGCAACTCAGGCGCGGAGGCGAACGAGGCGGCGATAAAGATTGTGCGGAAATACGCGTCGGAGCACCTCGGGGCACGATGCAGCGGCATTATTTCAACACGCAACTCATTTCACGGCAGGACGCTCGGCGCTCTGTCCGCGACAGGGCAGGAAAAGTTTCACAAAGGGTTCGGGCCGCTTGTTCCCGGGTTCACCTATGTCCCCTTCGATGACCTTGATTCGATGAAGGCCGCAGTTTCGCCGGAAACGTGCGCAATCATTCTGGAGCCGATACAAGCTGAGGGCGGCATCCACGTACCGTCCGCCGATTACCTGAAGGGGGTACGGAAGCTCTGCGACGACAACGGAATTCTGCTTATTCTTGATGAGGTGCAGACCGGCATGGGGCGGACCGGCACGCTTTTCGCGCATGAGCAGTTCGGTATTGTGCCGGATATCATGACGCTTGCCAAGGGACTCGGAGCCGGGGTTCCCATCGGGGCCATGCTGGCGACGGACAAGGTTGCGGCTTCCTTTCAGCCGAAGACACATGCATCCACCTTCGGCGGAAATCCGCTCGTCTGTGCGGCCGCGATTACGACGCTTGACGTTATCCTTGAAGACGGATTCGTGCTCGATCACGTGAACCGGATTTCCCGGTACTTTATGGGCCGTCTTGAACAACTCGCGTCGGCCTTTTCCGACAAGGTGATTGCTGTGCGCGGCATGGGACTGTTGATTGGGGTCGAACTGGTGCGGGATGCCCTGCCGATCGTAAACGCATGCCTGGAGCGGGGCATTCTTGTCGGCACCGCGGGAGGCGGAAATGTACTCCGGTTTACCCCGCCGCTGATCGTCGAGGGAAAGGATATCGATGTGCTCATTACTACACTGGAGGATGTGCTGGAGAAATGACGAAAAAGGATTTTCTGACCATAGGGGATTTTTCCGCTGAAGAAGTCCGGACCCTGCTGGATCGTTCCATTGCGCTTAAATCGGGCGACGACGCCATGAAGTGTCCGCTTATCGGCAAGAGCGTCGGACTTTTTTTTGAAAAGCCGTCGACCCGCACGAGAGTCTCGTTTGAGGTGGGGGTCTATCAGCTCGGCGCCCAGCCAATCTATCTCAGCCCCAAGGAACTCCAGCTCGGACGCGGAGAGACCATCGGCGATACCGCACGAACGCTTTCGCGCTATCTGCACGGCATGGTCATGCGTGTGTTTAGTCACCGGAGCGTTGTCGAATTTGCCCGGCACGCGACTATTCCGGTCATCAACGGCTTGTCCGACCTGCACCACCCGTGTCAGGCGCTGGCGGATGCTATGACGGTTCTTGAACACAAGGGCCGCCTTGCAGGCATCAGATTTGCCTATATCGGCGATGGAAATAATGTTGCGAATTCCCTTGTCGGGATAGCAGCCCGGACAGGCATTGATTTTGTGATTGCTTCGCCGTCGGGGTATGGCCCGGATGCATCGCTGCTTGAAAAAGCCCGTGCCGAAGGCACGGGCAGCATAACCCTGGTTGCCGATCCGCGTGCAGCCGCCGAGAATGCCGATGTGCTGTATACCGATGTGTGGGTCAGCATGGGGCAGGAGGGCGAGGCCGAAGAGAAAGCGAAGAAGTTCCGGTCCTACCAGATTAATGAGGAACTGCTGCGCCGCGCGAAACCCGACGCCGTCGTTCTGCACTGCCTCCCCGCAATCCGCGGGCAGGAGATTACGGATGAGGTGATGGACGGCCCGCAGAGCGTCATCTTCGACCAGGCCGAAAACCGCATGCATACGGAAAAAGCCCTGCTGGAGTACCTTGTCAGGTAAGCGTCCCTGTTGACGTGCCGGACAGTTCAGGCTGTAAGATAACTGTTTCATAGTATCGGTCACATCAGCCCGCTGAGCGGGCCGGAAAACCGCCGAAATATCACGGAGGGCTTATGCTGGTGGCAATCGGTTCGGATCATGCCGGATTTGAGATGAAACGTGACGTAATCACAATACTGGATGAGCTCGGACACGAGTACATCGATTACGGCACGGACGCGCCGCAGTCCGTTGACTACCCGGACTTCGGCGAAAAGGTTTCCGCAGCGGTATCGTGCGGCAAGGTTGAACGCGGCGTTCTCATCTGCGGTACAGGCATCGGCATGTCGATTGTTGCGAACAAGTTTCCGGGGGTGCGCGCTGCGCTCTGCAACGAGCTTTTTTCCGCGAAAATGTGCCGCATGCACAACGATGCGAATATTCTTGTTCTCGGCGGGCGCATCATCGGGAAAGACCTTGCCAAGGAGATTGTCCGCATCTGGCTTACGACGCCGTTTGAGAGCGGCCGCCATCTCTCACGCCTTCGCAAGATCAGTATGATAGAGCAGAAGATCGCAAAAACCAAAACTGAAAAACCCTGCAGCTGAGCTGTCCGCGCGGTCTGCATAGGAAAAGGGCCTGAACATGGATTATCTGAAGAAGACCGACATCGAGGTGTTCGATGCGATTGCGCGTGAAGAAGAGCGTGAAAAGAACAAACTGCTCCTGATAGCATCTGAAAACTATGCGAGCCGCGCCGTTATGGAAGCGCAGGGATCGGTCTTTACCAACAAATATGCGGAAGGCTATCCGGGCAGGCGCTACTATGGCGGCTGCGAGTATGCCGATATTGTTGAAAGCCTCGCTGTCTCCCGCGCTAGGGAACTGTTCGGCGCGGACCATGTCAATGTGCAGCCGCACTCGGGAAGCCAGGCGAACATGGCGGTCTACTTCTCGGTACTCAGCCCGGGGGACACGATTCTCGGCATGAGCCTCAGCCATGGCGGACACCTTTCCCATGGCGCATCGGTCAACTTCACCGGCAAGTTTTTCAAGTCTGTCTCCTACGGTGTCCGGCAGAACACCGGACGCATCGACTATGACGAAACAAGAAGACTGGCGCTTGAGCTGAACCCGAAGATGATTGTGGTCGGGGCCAGCGCCTATTCGCGCATCATCGATTTCAAGGCCTTTGCCGAAATAGCACAGGAGGTCGATGCCTATCTGCTTGCCGATATTGCCCATATTGCCGGCCTCGTGGCTGCCGGTGAGCACCCGTCGCCGATCCCGTATGCCGACTTCGTTACAACCACTACGCACAAGACGCTGCGCGGTCCGCGCGGCGGCATGATTATGTGCAAAGCTGACCATGCAAAAACGGTCGATAAAATGATCTTCCCCGGCATCCAGGGAGGTCCTCTGGTGCATGTTATCGCCGCCAAGGCGGTCGCGTTGAAAGAAGCGCTGACTCCCGAATTCAAAACCTATCAAAAAAGTTTGGTCGCCAACGCGCAAGGCCTGGCCGCCGGGTTGATCAAACGAGGTTTTTCGATCTTCTCCGGAGGCACGGACACCCATCTCATGCTTGTAGACCTTACCAGCTTCGCGGTCACCGGCAAGGATGCCGAAGCGGCGCTTGACTGTGCCGGCATTACCTGCAACAAAAACTCCATCCCGTTTGACAAGCTTTCGCCCATGGTGACGAGCGGCATCCGTCTCGGCACTCCCTGCGTGACCACCCGCGGCATGGGTGTTGCGGAAATGGATGAAATTGCAGAAATCATTACAACCGTCGTCAGGAACATCAATGATGCCGCCGTGCAGCAGGACATGAATGCCCGCGTACGGGAGCTTTGTGACAGATTCCCGATTTATTAGCCTATGAAATGCCCTTTTTGCGGCAGCATTGATGATAAGGTCATCGACTCACGCTCCGGCAGAGACGGAGACGTTATTCGCCGCCGCCGCGAATGCCTGAAGTGTGAGCAGCGCTTTACGTCTTACGAGCGGGTGGAAGACCCGCTTCCCATGGTAATCAAGAAGGACGGCCGCCGTGAGGCATTCGAGCGGCATAAAATTCTGACCGGACTGAAAAAATCGTGCGAGAAACGTCCGATTCCGATCGAAACGCTCGATGCGATAGAGAACTCAATCAGCCAGAGGGCAATAGCGCTCGGCGTCAAGGAAATTCAGAGTTCATGGGTCGGCGAAGAGATTATGGCTTCCCTGAAAGAGGTCGATAAGGTTGCATATGTCCGTTTTGCCTCCGTTTACCGTCAATTCAAGGATATCAACGATCTTATCGATGAAGTGAAGACGTTGTTCGACGCGAAAACGGGCAGAAAAGATTGACTTTCGCGGCTTTTATTCAGTAATCTATTTATTCTGTTGAGGATTGGGGAGTCGTTCAACGGCAGGACAGCAGACTCTGGATTTGCTTATAGGGGTTCAAATCCTCTCTCCCCAGCCATTTCGGTCCCATCGTCTAGTGGCCTAGGACGTGGCCCTCTCAAGGCTAAAACACGGGTTCGACTCCCGTTGGGACTACCAAAAAACACCATGTTAATCAATGACTTGGTGTTTTTTTATCTAAATCCGGCATTGTTATTAGCGTTTGCAGTATTTTTATCCGGGAATTGTCATTAGCCCGACAGGACGTGCAACGCCGCTCATTCTCGGACGGCATCCAGCCATCCTCCGAGGTATTCGCCCGGCACTTACCTCCATGTAAGCGACTACTTCGCCGAATAAATCCGCTCTGTTGCA
>DATIKF010000066.1:0-10440 GCA_035477855.1 Dissulfurispiraceae bacterium | reverse complement strand
CTCTTGATGCAAAATGCACTGCCAAAAACGACTCTCTCAGAGGCTCAAGAATCGAAAAACTCGGGTCAATCCATGTCAGAACATCCCCCGAAATTGACCCTGCTGAGCCGCAGAGGGACTTTTTCAGCAGCCTGCTAAAGGTCAAAATGCTTTTTCAGTTCCTTCGCATTGTAGCGGCTGACCAGAATCTCGGTTTTCTGCCGGTCATTCATGACAAGCTTATAGCTGCCGTTGAACCACGGAATGATTTCGGCAACATGCTGCAGATTCACCAGTGAGCTGCGGTGCGTGCGGATAAAACCGTGGGAAGCAAGTTTCTGCTCAAGATCATTCAGCGTGGATTTTGTCATGTACTGTCCGTCAAATGTCTGGATGAGCACGTCTCCTTCAGCCGCGCGCGCATACAGAATCCTGTCCGGCGCGAGCGGAATGATGCGGTCGTTTTTGTACGCCGGTATTTTGAGGAGCCGGGTTCCGGACTCCACGGCAGGGAGCGCCGGCGCAGTGTCTGCGGGGATGCCCGGCAGACACAGGGTTTTGCGCATCTTTGCAAAGGTTTTCTGGAGACGCTCCAGCTCAAACGGCTTCAGAATATAGTCAAACGCGCTGACATCAAACGCCTGCAGAGCATATTGCTCGTAAGCCGTAGCAAAAACGATCAGCGGCTGCGCCGGCAGGCCCGCAAGAATTTGTGAAAGTTCCAGCCCGTTGAGTCCGGGCATGTTGATGTCGAGAAAAATTACGTCCGGACAGTGTTCACGAATCTTTTTCAGGCCGATGGTTCCGTTTGCAGCCTCGCAGATTACCTCAACATCGTCAATCTGGCCCAGCAGAAACTTCAGTTCACGCCGCGCGGGCGCTTCGTCATCAATAATGCAGACACGAATGGTCATGGTCAATGCACCGGGACGGTAAACGAAACAACCGTTCCTTTCTGCGGAGTGCTTTCGACCGACAGTGCATGGCGTGAGCCGTAAAGCGCAACAAGCCGCGCATTGATATTCCGGAGCGCGATTCCGGAGCCGCTCTCCGACGACTCGCCGGATGCGGTGCCTTCATTGCTGAACAGGCCGGAGAGTGTTGCGCCCGGCATGCCGATCCCGTTGTCGGCAACGCTGATCCGCAGCGCGCCGTTATCCCGGCAGGCGGAAACAAGGAGTTCTCCGCCGCACTCCTTTGGAAGAATGCCGTGCTTCAGGGCATTTTCGACGATGGGCTGCAATATCAGCGGCGGAACCCGGCAGTCAAGCGCGGCATTTTCAACGTCAAAACGCGCCTTTACCCGGTCGTCAAAACGGGCCGATTCAATTTCAATATAGGTTTTGCAATGCTCAATCTCGACGGCAAGCGGCATGTCTTCGTTGCCGGGATTGATATTTTTTCGCAGGAACTCCGCAAGTTTCACCATAAGCCGCCGGGCGGTCTCAGTGTCGGTACGCATGTAGCTCCTGACAGTGTTCAGCGTGTTAAAAAGAAAGTGAGGGTTTATCTGTGCCTGCAGGGCTCTGATTTCAGCATCTTGTGCAAGTTTGCGCTGGTTGTCGAGTTCCGAAAGTTCAATCTGGTTGGAGAAAAGATGCGCCAGCCCGTTGGCAAGCTCCGTGTCGAGCGGACTGATGCGCTGTTCCTTCAGTCGATAGAGCTTCAATGTTCCGATCGTCTTTTCCCGGCGCTTGAGCGGAACAATAATGGCTGAGCCCAGGGCGCAGGCCGGATGCTTGCAGCCTATTTCATCCTTGGTTGATGCAACCACTATTTCATCGGAAGAGAGGGACTGGCGCGTGGCAGATGTCAGCAAGGGAGTGTGAGGCTTGTGATGACTCGCCTCGGCGCCGACGTGTGCCAGGATTTGCTCTTCATCAGTGATCGCGACAGCGTCCAGGTCGGTCATCTCGAGAATGATTTCCGCACTTTTTGCGGCCGAATCATGATTCAGCCCGCTGCGCAGTATCGGGAGGGTGCGGAGGGCAATTTTCAGCGCGGTCTGCGCCTGATACGCCCCAAACCGTTCCTGCTCTTTTGAGACAGACTCGACCAGTTTTACAAAAACGGCGAGGCCTATGGAATTGGCGAGGATCATCGGGACCGCAATCACCTGAACAAGCTGAAACGCTGCGTCAACCGGCCTGGCGATGAGCAGGATAATGATCATCTGAAGGATCTCAACCGCCAGTCCGACAATAAATGCAGCTTTTGGATCAAAGCGCTCTTTCTTGATTTTGTGATAGAGCAGGCTCCCGAAACATCCTTCCGCAATGGTCGCAATGCCGCACGCAACTGCGGTGAACCCCCCGATGTCAATCAAGAACCGGTGTCCGCCTGCAATGAGTCCGGCAGAGAAGCCGACGAGCGGGCCTCCCAGAATGCCGCCGAGCGCAACGCCTACTACCCGCGAGTTTGCGATAGCGTCCTGCACCGGCACCCCCAGATAGGTGCCCGCGATGCCGAAGAGTCCGAACACAACGGAAAGGGTGAGTTTTTCATAGCGGGTCGCCTTCCCGGTAATCAGGCGCTTGAAAGCATTAAACCGCATCAGCACAATAAACCCGACCGCAAAAATTCCGAGACGCTCAAGCAGGCTGATTAACAGGCCAATCATGTCCGTTGCAGGGTTGAAAGGCTCCATGCGATATTTTACCTCAAAAAGCCGGAAGCAGAGATATCTTTCTCTGAGGCAGGGGAAAGACAGGTTGTCCGTGCATTTTTTCAGGTAGAATAACTACTATGCCCAATGCAGGGAGTCCTCATGCGGCCCAATACTGACCAATTGAACCTTACCACCGGAAGCCCATGGAAAAATATCTGGCAGATGTCGTGGCCGATGGTGCTTATCATGCTGTTCAACTTTGTCATCATCTTTGTCGACGTCTATGTTGCCGGTCTTATCAGTCCGGCGGTGCAGGCTGCGGTCGGATTTGTCAGCCAGATATATTTTCTCGTGATTATTCTGGCAAATGCAATCAGCATCGGAACGGTTGCCATCGTGTCGCGGGCGATCGGCGCCGACGACTTTCCGGAGGCGCTTTCGGTCGCACGTCAGTCGCTTGTTTTCGGCGCGTCGGTTGCGGCCGGGTTAACGGTTGTTGTTGCGCTCTTCAGCAGTGAGATTGTTCTTTTTGCCGGGTTTCCGCCGGAAACGCAGGAAATAGCCGCCGATTTTCTCCGGATTTTCGGGCTGACGCTCGGTCCGAACTATCTGCTTCTGATAGCCAATGCGGTGTTTCGCGCAAGTGGTGAGCCGATGAAGCCGCTCGTGACGATGTTTCTGGTCATGACGGTGAATGTCGGCGCCGTGTGGCTCTTTGTTTTCAACATAGGGCTCGGCTATCGCGGAATCGCTCTGGCAAACGCCGTCGCAGTAATTTCAGGAGCGCTTGTCCTCTTTTTTCTCTTTCTTAGCTCGCGCTGGCGCCCGCTCTGCCGAGGCCCGTTCCGGTTTTCAACAGGAATGATTCAGCGCATCTTTGCAATCAGCTGGCCGTCGGCAGCTCTTCAAACAGCATGGAATGCGGGAACTATCATTATCTACAACATGCTTGGCCGCCTTGGAGAGGAGAGTATAACCGCACTGGCAGCCATTACGAGCGGATTGCGGATAGAGGCGATTCTGTTCATGCCGGCATTTGCCCTGAATATGGCTGCTTCGGTGCTGGTGGGGCAAAACCTTGGCACCGGCAACCCCGACCGTGCGCAAGAGGTTGGTTGGAAGATAGCGCTGGCAGGCGCTGCCTGTATCAGCATTCCGGCAATTGGCATCTTTTTCGCAGCAGATTCCGTCGCCGCAATACTCGCCCGCGACCTCTCGGTGCTTCAGGAGACCGCGCGGTATCTGCGGTTTAACATGGCGGTCGCCCCGCTCATGGCCATCAGCGTCATTCTCGGCGGATGCCTGCAGGGAGCCGGTGATACCCGCGGCACGATGCGGGTTGTTATCACAGCCATGTGGATAGTCCGACTTCCGCTTGCCGCTGTTCTGACCTTCTGGCTTGGATACGGCGCAACAGGCGTCTGGATTGCGATGGTTGTTTCAATGGCAATTCAGACGGTGCTCATGGTTCGCCGGTTCCGCGGAGGAGCATGGCGGGGAGTCGCGATCAGGCAGTGAGAAGCGCGGTTATGCGGTACAATATTATTCAAGTGCTTTTTTCCATGCAGAAGGAGACTTGCTCATGCTGAAACTCTTCAACACCTTCGGTCGGAAGATCGAGACATTCAGGCCGGTCAATCCGGAAATGGTCACTATCTTTACCTGTGGGCCGTCCGTATACCAGCGCGCCCATATCGGCAACATGCGCACCTTTTTATTTGAAGATGTTCTCGTCAGGTATCTTGAATATTCAGGGTTTGCAGTACGGCGCGGCATGATTATTACCGACATTGAAGACAAGGCGCTCCGCGAGGCTGAAAAAGAAAAAACAACCGTAAAAAAACTGACCGACCGGAACATTGGTCAATTTCTGAAAGAGTCCGATGCGCTCGGCATGAAGCGGTCGGACTATCTGCCGCTTGCATCCGAACATGTGGAGCATGCCGTTACCATTATTCAGGAACTGCTGAAGCGCAGGGTCGCGTACTGGCACAACAGCAATGTTTATTTTGATCCGCTCAGGTTCAAGGGGTTCGGCAAGCTGTTCGGCCTTGATATGACCAAATGGCCGAAGAAAAAGCGCCGCTTCCATAAGGACACATACCCCGGCGCGCAGTGGAATCTGGGAGACTTTATCCTCTGGCACGGCTGTCCGGGGGGAAAGGACGGCTGCTGGGACACTGTCATCGGCAGGGGGCGTCCGTCGTGGAACGTGCAGGACGCGAGCACGCTGCTTCAGTACTTCAATGATACGCTCTCGATCTACTGCGGGGGCGTCGACAACCTCTATCGCCACCACGATTACAATATCGCTATTCTTGAGTCGGTGCGGCCGTACCCGATGGCCCGCTACTGGCTGCATGGCCACTATCTTCACGTCGACGGCCGCAAGATGTCCAAGAGCAAAGGGAATATTGTCTATACGGACACGCTGCGTTCGGATGGGTACAGTTTTGCCGAGATCCGCTTTTTTTTGCTCAACGTACACTACCGCGAAACACTCGACTTCAGGGCGGAGCATATACAGCGTGCAGCGTCCCGCCTGCAATCGTTTCGCAGCCTGATCCGTCCGATTGCAAAAAAGGCCGCGGGCGCTGCTGCCGAAAAAAATTCCCTTGCAGACAGGCTGAGCGCTGAATTCCGGCTCCGGATGGACGATGACCTGAACATCGGCAAGGCATTTGATGCAACATATGCGCTGGTCGCTTCGATTGAGACTTCCTTGCTGAGCGCAGGTGAGGCGGCAGCGATTGTCAATGCGCTCAAAGGCGTGGACACGGTTTTCAACGTGTTGTTCAGCAAGAAGTAGGAAGCGCTTTTTTTCTCTGATACACTTGCAGGAAACGGTGCAAATCGCTTTGAAGGAGGCTGCATGCCTGAGTGCAACGAGCTGATTCTCGAACTTGCCGATCTTTGCGGCATTATCCCTGACTACTGGGATATTCTCGGCACCCGCCACTGGGCGTCGCCGGAGACAAAAAAAGCGATTCTCCGTGCCATGCGCATCAATGTCGATTCGGTCGAGTGCCTGCAGCGCGAAATAGCCGAACAGAAGGGGCGGCCATGGAACCGCCTGCTGGAACCGGTGCGGGTAATTTCCGTCACGGCACAGCCGGTCGCCATTCCCCTGTGCATTCCGCTTGAAGAGGGACTGGAGCGTTCGCTGACAATATCCTGGACCATACGTGATGAGTTGGGACATGCCTGCAGCTGCATCCTCCCGGGCGAGGAAATTATTCCTGCTGCATCAGCTGTCATCGGGGGGGTGCGGTTTGTCAGGATTCTGCTTCCCGACAGCGGCGCGAGGCGAATCGGTTATTACGATGTGCAGGTCGTATGCCGCCATGCTCAGCCGGTCTTCTCAGGAGGGGCATCAGAAGTCAGCGGTGTCATGCGGTTGATTATAACGCCGGACGAATGTTATATCCCTCCGGAGATTGTTTCCGGCCGCACATGGGGCGTATCAGCCAATCTCTATGCTGTCCGGTCCGGCCGCAATCAAGGTATCGGCGATTTTGCCGACCTTGAAACACTTGTCCGCCTGGCGGGCGAATGCGGAGGAGGGTTTGTCGGCATCAACCCGCTCCATGCCATTCCGAACACCTATCCATACGGCATCAGCCCATATTCCCCCGTAAGCAGAATATACAAGAATCACCTCTATCTTGCCCTAGAGGCTATTGCGGAGGTGCAAGAGTCCGAAGCGTGCAGGAATCTCACCGGCTCTGACAATTACCGGAAACAGGAGAAAGCGATCAGAAACGCCGATACGCTGGACTACGAGGCCGTGGCAGCGCTGAAGGAACAGGTGCTGCGCTGCGCCTTTCAATGGTTTTATGAGCACCATTGGCAACTCCGGTCTGAGCGTGCGCAGAGATTCCGGGACTACATGCAGGCTGAGGGAGAGTCTCTCTCTGCTTTTGCAACGTGGTGTGCGATGCGCGACCATTTTTGCGCGGCACAGCAGTCCGATGCCTGGCAGCACTGGCCTGAGCAGTATCATACTCCGCAGAGCGATGCGGTGACGGCGTTCCGGAAGGAGCATGAAATAAGCATCCTCTATTATCAGTATCTGCAATGGCTGCTGCATGAGCAGCATAAAAATGCAGCAGCGCTGACGCAGCAACTGCATATGCCGGTCGGGCTGTATCACGATCTTGCTGTCGGCTCTATTGCCGGCGGCAGCGATGCCTGGATGGCTCAGGAGGTTTTTGCACACGGCATCAGTGTCGGCGCCCCGCTCGACGACTTCAACCCTTCCGGGCAGGACTGGGGATTTCCCCCCATGATTCCGGAGCAGCTCCGCGAAACAGGCTACCGATTCTTTATTGAATCCATCCGGAGCAACATGTGCCATGGTGGTGCTATTCGCATCGACCACGCACTCGGGCTTTTCAGGCTCTTCTGGATTCCGGACGGAAAACTTCCGCTTGAAGGAGCTTACGTCCGGTGCTTTACGGAAGAACTGCTGCGCATTATTGCACTTGAGAGCGTGCGCAACAAGACGATTGTGGTCGGAGAGGACCTCGGGACCTTCAGCGACGGGATGCGAGAAATGCTGCAGTCCTTCCGCATGCTTTCTTTCAGGCTGCTTTATTTTGAACGTTATTATCCTGATCCGAACTTCAAGCGGCCTGAGCATTATCCCGACATGGCGATTGCTGCTGTCACAACGCATGACCTGCCGACACTTGCCGGTTTCTGGCTTGGCCGTGATATAGACGTCAAGGAGCAGCTGCACCTCTTTCCGCATCCCGAGAACATTTCGAGGCATCGCGAAGAGCGCCGCACTGATCGTACGCTCCTGGTGCGCGCGCTCAAGGAGCAGGGCCTCCTGCCTCCCGGCTTTCCGGAGGCTCCGGACGACCTGCCGGTCATGACTCCGGAAATTGCGCTTGCCGCGCACGCATATCTGGCGCGCTCGCCGAGCAAGATGCTGAGCGTGATGCTCGATGACCTGATGGGACTGGAGAGCCAGCAGAACCTGCCGGGCACGGTGAACCAGCATCCGAACTGGGTACAGAAGACGGCTTGGAGGCTTGAAGATGTCAGGGAACGTTCCTGGCTGTATGCTTTTGCCGGGGCGAGCCGTCAGAACGGAAGATGAACATTGAAATGTATCAGTACGTGAAGTTTTGAGCAGCCGCGCTGCGTGTTTTTGTTTTTTGCTATGACACGTTCGTCCCAAAGTTTTTTTGAGGCGTCCGCGCTGTTTTTCTCACCGCTGACTGCCCGCAGAGGTTACTTCACGGCATGGTGATTGCGATCTCGTACGAACCGACGCTCACGCGATCCATTATGCCTTTCTGCCAGAGGATATCCGTAACTTTGACCCGGGAGTTTTTCGGCACCATGAGGATGAGTTTGTTGCCTTCTTCGACAACTTCCTTCCACCGGTCAGCCTTATCAGGGGTAATGGTCGAATCGGTCTCAACAGCAACGACGGCAAGCACGAGGCCGTGATTCTTGAGTATTAACTCAGGGCATGCATTCTCATCGACAACGATTTCCTTGTAGTCACGCGCATACTTCCTGCGCATGGTATCGACAATCAAATCATGCACGAGTTTCTCGTTATTCAAGCTTCCTCCTTCCCGGGAGCATCGTCTGTTCTTCTTTTCAGTTTATTTGCAAAGTCCACTTCGATGAGCTTTCCGTGGTGCGCCCCGTTTTCGCCAATGGCGGCCCGCCGCGGACCGCGCCGCAGCCGCGCCGGGTCAATAACCCGAGGCTCCTTGCGGACAGGGCGTGTTATTGCCGGCTCTTCTGCCTGCGGAACCGCGGTAAGCTGGACCTGCAGCTCGGGTGAGTAGACGGCTACAATGCTGCTCGACGGGATAAAGCATTTCTGCGCCCGCTCTCCAAAGGTCAGCGTCGCATTCATGCCAAGTTCATCCCACTGCACCGGCATCCGTGGAGTGAAAACAAGCGTCAGGCCGGAGCGTTTCTCTTCTTCGCTGAACGTACGTTTGCCGAGGAGAACATCCGGCGCATAATTGACGACAATAAAAACACGCCCGACGAGGTCGAGCAGCTCGTAAAAGACATTCCGCTTGAGGCTGTTTAGCATTGTTGTCACGATGCCGCCTTCCTGCGGAACCAGAAGAGAAAGACTCCGCAAAAGATCATTATACTGCTCAACACCTGTCCCATAGTAAGCAGGTCAAAAACATTGCTCACTTCGGGCTCGCGAACAAACTCGACAAGAAAACGGAACAATCCGTAGAGTATCGCAAAAAGAGCGGTCACCATGCCGCTGCGTGGAAGGCGATCTTTTGCGAACCAGAGAATAATAAACAGCAGAATCCCCTCCAGAAAGCACTCATAGAGCTGCGACGGATGGCGCGGGTGCGGGCCTCCGTCGGGAAATATCATTGCCCATGGAACGTCTGTTACGCGGCCGTAGAGTTCTCCGTTTATGAAGTTGCCCAGACGTCCGAGTCCGAGTCCGATGGGCGCTGTTGCGATAACAATATCAGACATGAGCCAGAAATCCTGCTTTGTGCTGCGGCAGAAGAGGATTCCCGCTACCAGGCAGCCGATGAAGCCGCCGTGGAACGACATTCCGCCATGCCAGACGGCGATAATCTCAAGCGGATTCTGCAGGTAAAACGGCAGCCCGTAGAACAGCACATGCCCGAGCCGGGCGCCGAGGAGGAGCCCGAGAATGAGCCAGGTGAAGAGCGATTCGACAAAGTCCTTTTCGACCTGAAGGCCTTTCCGGCGGATCTGCGAGCGAACCAGAAAAAAAGAGGCGGCAAATCCGAGCAGATACATCACGCCGTACCAGCGGATTGCCAGCGGGCCGATGCGAATGATTTCCGGGTCGATGTTCGGATACTGAATCATATCGTCTTTATTCTACCTCGCCTGAGCTTTTTCAGCGCGGCCGCTCCGCCCGGTGCACGTAAACAGTTCCAAGACTGAGCGGAGTCTGGCGGCAGTTGATGAAGCCGGCCTCTTCCATCAGCTTCCGGAAAGCTGCCGGCGTGTAAAACTTCCCGATGGAGTCGCCGAGATATTCGTAGGCCGAGCGCTCTGAAAACAGGGCGGCGACGCCAGGGACGGCATTTTTTAAATAAAACCGGTAGACAGGGCTGAACCACCCGTCCGGCATCGAGAACTCAAGGATAACGACGCGCCCGCCGGGCTTGATCACGCGAAATATTTCGGACAGAGCCTGCGGCGTTTCGTGCATGTTTCTTATGCCGAATGCGCAGGTCAGCCCATCAAATGAAGCATCAAGAAAGGGCATCGCGTAAGCCGAACCTTGCATGACATGAAAGGCAGGATGCGCTATCTTTTTCTGTGCAACCTTCAGCATGTTGTAGCTCAGGTCGAGCCCGACCACGTGAGCTCCAGTTTTCAGAAACCCGAGCGAGCTGTCGCCGGTGCCCGCAGCCAAATCAAGCACCCGCTCTGCCGCTTTTATGCCGAGTTCCCGCGTCATTCTATGACGCCAGTAGAAATCCTGCCCCAGCGAGAGCAGGTGATTGAGAATATCATACCTTTTCGCAATATCGTCAAACATGGAATTAATAGTATACAGGAGGCAGAAGGCGGGAGTCAGGGGCAGAAACTCAGGTTAGCTGAAAAGAGTGGACACAAAAAGGGACTGCCCGCTGCCTGAGTGCCTTGGGGTCCACTATTGACAGCAGGGGTCAAACATTGGAGGCAGCATGAAACCTGAACTCGGTGAACTAGTCTTGCTCGGAGCCTGTCGGACTTGAACTATTGATTTTGGCAAACAGTTCAGGTCCAACTCTCCTGCGATTGTTCTTTTTCCGGATTTGCTTGCTCTTAATCGTTGCTTTCAGCTCATTATTTGCCATGCCGTCGTTGTTGAGACAATA
>DATIKF010000065.1:0-3115 GCA_035477855.1 Dissulfurispiraceae bacterium | reverse complement strand
GATAGTCAGATCAATCTGCAGTGGCTACCAAACGAGATCAAGTCGGCGGCCGGCGCTCTAGCGAAGGATCGTTGGGAGAGGCGAGTATACTGTCCTCGATCTACCCCGACTCGTTGAAGGTAGCCCACAAAGTTCCTCTTGAGAGGTTCTTAGGGACTACTTTATAATTAATCACCTAAACGCTAGTTCGTTTGTTATGCCGGAGACTTTGGCTATGACGGCGGCGCCTATTTCCCTTCATAGGCAAAAGCATGCGAACGGTAAACGTAAACGAGCACGAGCACGAGCACGAGCACGAGAACGTAGGTGTGAATGCAGGTACCAGCACGAACACTAGCGCGGATCAACTGCTGATTCAGGACCTCAAGAAAAGTGGACTAGACGACAATGACAATAGCTTAAAAGCCTACCTAGCTCAAGAGACCGAGCTAGCAGCAGTAGGACTCCGACCTCATCTGTACCTGGATGGCCCTCAAGTAGGGGCGCCAGGTTACGTGATTCCTTACTACGACTGTCGAGGGGCCAGGGCCCCGTTCTACCGGATTAAGGTCTTTAGGCCAGTACCTAATGCTGCTCGATACCTGCAACCTCGAAATACTAGTACATGGATATATTACCCTCCAAGCTTTGCTGCTCTAGTAGCTGAGCTCCTTAAAGGCAAGGGGCGAACAAAAGTCAACGGTTACCCAGGAGCAATCCTACTCACGGAAGGTGAGAAGAAGGCAGCTAAAGCTTGTCAGGAGGGTTTCCCGACTTGTGCTGTAGGCGGAGTCCATAGCTGGCGGAGTCATATAGTTACTCTCCCTGAAGGTACTCAGTTCCTGAAAAACACCAGCAATGAGACCGTAGCGAGGCTTCCATCAGGAGCGCTGACAGTAGATGCTACATCCGACAAGAAGGCAGTTCTAGCTGCTGGGTTTGCTGACTTGTTACGACTATTGGTCGAGCACGAGTTGCAAATAATTATCGCCTTTGACTCTGACAGCCCCGCTAACCCAGAAGTGGTCAAGGCAAGGGCAGAATTGGGCTTTGAGTTCCGTGTCAGGGGCATTCCTACTCACCGGATCAGAGCTCTGGATCTCCCGACGGTACCTGATCAGAAGATGGGATTGGACGACTTTTTGGTAGCACATGGAGCACCCAGTTTAGACAAGCTGGTAGATAGGTGCGTGAGTGCTAAGTCGGCTTTTCCCGTGCACCCGAACCTGAAACAATTAGTCAACAAGCGTCTGTCTGGTAGTTTGGAACGGTCTGAGGCCAAGGGGCTAAGTCTCATGCTTACTGCGGATTTAGATCGGCATGGTATTCGTATGGTCGAGAAAGGCACTGGGACACCTTACTATTTCGACTCTAGGGGCAAGACTCTTCTCCCAGTGAATCTCCTTCACCACCATCAAGAGCCTTTGCACGAGACCCGGTTTGGCGAGTTTCTGTACAGGCAGTATGATATTGGTCAGGCAGATACTAAGCTCATACCTTGGTTGGCTGCAGCCTTTACAGGCGAGGAGCCTATCTCTTTAGTCGAACCACGAAGTGTACTAGCACTATTACCTGGCAATAGGCTAGCTTACCAAACTGATGATGGCCATTTTGTCGTAGTTTCAGGCGACCCGAAGAACCCCATTGCCATTTACGAGAACGGTTCTGAGGGACTTCTCTTCAGAGCTGATCAGGTGGAGCCTATAGACGCTAGGGCTCTGGAGCAAGAAGTCAGAAGCCAGATTCGCTGGTTAGCTACTAAACCTAGTTATCAGGAGATGTACTGGCCCAAAGTTCTAGAGCAGATGCAGTTCTGCCGTGAGGGCGACGCAAAGATATTAGCGTGCCTATCTTATATATCGCCTTGGTTACTTCGCTGGAACGGGACTCAATTGCCTATCGAACTGATGATAGGTGAGCCTGCCAGCGGTAAGTCAAGTTGTTATAGCCTTCGCCTGCAGATACTGAACGGTCGACCTACTCTTAGGAATCAACCGGCAGATATGAGGGATTGGTATGCTAGCATTACTAGCAGCGACGGTCTACATGTAGTAGACAACGTGCACTTGATCAACAAGGAGCTCCGGCAAAGACTGTCAGATGAACTGGCGAGAATCACTACTGAGCCGAGTCCTTACGTGGAGCTGAGAAAGCTCTTCACGACCTCCGAAAATTATCGCATACCCGTCAGGACTGTATTTGCCATGACAGCAATTCAGCAGCCGTTTTTCAATGCGGACATTCTGCAACGTAGCCTGATTATGGAGGTCAAAGCCGTAGGTAAGGAGCATGTTTCGGACTGGGCGGGAAATGCTCTAAAATCCTTAGGCGGTAGGATCAACTGGCTAGCACATCAACTTGCTGTTCTTCACCATTTCTTCCGGCGCGCAGATCAAGGAGAATGGAAACCTGATCAGCGATCAGGACACCGACTTGCACACTTCGAGCAGATGTTCCAGTTGATAGGTAACATTATTGGTGCTCCAGACATTGACATTGTAAGTACCAGCCTCGCGGGCACTGCTCAGAGACAGGTCAGCGAGTATGACTGGACAATGGAAGGTCTCAAAGAGTTCGCCGACTACTATAAGCCTATCCTCACGCGAAACCCGAAAGAGGTCTTTACCCTTGATGATGTAGTTGCCTGGGCCTTGGCTTCAGAGGAATACAAAGATAACCAGTTACTTGTCAATGCTCGCCGACTGGCAAGGTACATTAAGAGTCACAAGTTCATGGTAGAGCAGGTAGCAGGTTTTCAGCTTCAGAATCGCAAACAGGGCAATCGCGAGGCCTACTGTCTTGTTGAGGTCAAACAGGTCTAGCTTTGTGCACCACGCCCCTAGTGGGCAGACTCAGCTTTGGGGGGTTTTCCAGCAAACAGCGATATGTACCTGCGAGCACCAAGTATGAACCGAACCGAACCTCAAAGAGACCATCAAAAGCCTCTTGCTACTAGATGAGGTAATCAGTATAATAGAATTGCTAGCGGGGATTTCACGTTAGCGTAACCCGACGACACAGTCAATCAATGAAGTGGAAGGAAATAGTCATGCCCAATTCCCAGAAGTCCAAGACCTCGCCCAAGGCTCAAGTCGAGGCTCAAGTCGAGGCTCAAGAACAGCCCAAGCCCGCAAAG
>DATIKF010000064.1:0-2621 GCA_035477855.1 Dissulfurispiraceae bacterium | reverse complement strand
CAAGCGTATCCGTAAAACGCCGAAAACACATAAATACCGAATCTTTCCCAATCCATGACTTACCTCCTTTGTGGTAGTTTATGCAAATATAACCACCACCCCGGAATAAGTCAAGCATTTTTATGAAATCGGCACGGCCGTCCACGCCATCTGTCGGTTCCATATCGTACCACCGTCAATCGACGTAAGCTGGTACATCGTCATCGTCGAAAGCTTCGTCGAAGGAACAGGGGCGGTTCCCCATGCGTCCCGAACCGAAGCGGGCCACGAAATAGTTCTTCCGCCGGTTCCGTCCTGAATGAAGTAAATGCGTAATGACGCCTCGTGCGTATTCGCGGGGACGTTTGAAATGGTCATTGCCGATACGTTCGCACCAAGCGTGACTTTGAAAATGTTCCCAAGAGCGCAGTCGATGTCGAGCGTACCAGAAGAATAGGCTATCGCGGTAATCTTTTCGGCGATAGGCCACTCGCGGAGTTCTTCGCGCTCGCGCAAGTCCTGTTTTAGGTACTGGAACCACTGGTACCAGCTACCGCCAAGCACCGAAGAATCGGGAGAACCTTCATCCCACGCCGCGCGATACGTAACTACCGGGTATGCCATTTATCCCCCTATTCCACGTACCGGGTGCGGAAGTTCGCAGCCGTTCTGTGGAGGTGTTTCTTTTTGAGATTGCCGAGTTCTTGCGCGGCTTTTTCTTCGTACTTCGCGGCCTTCTTGTCGTCGCCCTGAGAATCGGCTATTTCAGCCACGGTCATGTAAATCAAAAGATCAGCGGCCTCGGTGGTGAGGTCGTCCGTGTGTGTCGCAAAAACAGTGGGTCGCGGAAGGTACTTATAATAGCGATATTCGAGTTGTCCGTCGTACTGAGGCAGCGGATACATCGAAAGCGTGTCGTCGAATATCTCGTACCACGCGGGATCGCCGTAACCCAAAACGTCGAGGCCGTGAAGCTGCGAACGCCCCGGCCCCTGTTTGTCGAGCTCTACTATGCTGTTACACGCCTGAATGATAAACGCTGAATTTGTTGCGGTCGGCCCCGCGCTTTCAAGCGTGAGGCTTGACGAAGACGCGACGCTGTTAATAAAATACCACGTCGTACCGGAATCGAACGAAATGCGATAGCGCTTCCCCGTCCATTCCGTAAGCCATCCCGTACCAGTTCCGGTGACGGCGGTTGTACCCGCGCACGTTGCGGTCCCCGTGGTATAGGTGTTTACGGTGTCGAACAGAAGCGCCCGGACGGGGCGCATCTCGCATTTGAATCCAGTGGGTAAGGCAAGAGTGTTGTCGTAGGCCGTGTAGGGCTGGCTGTACGACGCCTCCATGAACCAGTAATTGAAGTCTTCCTGAATCTTGCGGTGCTTGTTCGAAATAATACCTTCGGCTGCGGCCTGCAAGAAAGTGGTATCCGCAGCCGGAGGCTGTTCAGTTCCGAACACATGCCACATCGAAACATTGTAGACTTCTAAGAGGTTCATACCGTCTCGGCCTGACTTTCAGAGTCCTTCGGCTGGAAGACTTCGCGCAACGCCGTAACCAGTTCAGACACCGGCAACGCCGGAGCCTCGACTTTATCCTTCAGGTCTTTGTTGATAACCCTGTCGTAAAGCTTGTGAGGTCGCTCAAACCAATCACCCAAGAACTGAATCGGGTAAATCGGAATAGCCTCACCCTGAACCGGCATACTGTTCTGATCGCTCGGGTCTTCGGGGTCGTAGTTATGTACTACGGCGTTCTGAAGATTTTCGATCACGCATTCGGCGAGTTCAATTTCCTTGTTGAACTCGACAAGCGTGTTTCCCCATGCGGTCGCAACGATGGTTGACTTTGACTTCTTCGTCCAAGGGCTGTTATTCATCACCTTGACTTTTCTGAATCGCGCCATAAAATCTCCTAGAGCGTATTAGTGTGCAGCGTACCCACAGAACTCGAAAGCGTCGCAGGCGAGCTTGAAGAAACAGCCGCACCGATACCCTCGAACAGCGTGGGCGCGTCGGTATAGACCTCGGTCGTGTTCGCATCAGAAAGAGCGGTCGTGCCGAAAGTGAACGTACCGTCTGACTTGATTACCGTAACCGTACCCATCCTGACGTGGTTCGCCGCAACTGCGGGAATACCGGCAATAGCAAGCGCGGCCGAGTCGTACCCGGTGGCGTTTGCGGCGGCTTCGATAACGTCAATCGTAAGGTCGGCCCCGATGTCAAGTGCCACTGCACCGTACTTCGACTGAGGAATAACGTCATTCCCCGGAGCGGTTCCGGCGGCAACGGCATCCTTGATGTACCGCACTCCCGCAATGGCGAACTCGAACGTCTCGTTCTTCACGTTCTGCGCGGTGCTGCCTATTTTGAGTCCAGGCTTTGTGAGAATCGCCGTCGAAACGATCTGAGAACGTATGCTGTTCAGCAAGGTCTTCGTATCGTCCACAACGGTCTTGAACGTCGCGTGATCTGTGACAAGCTCGTCACCGACGGTTTTGATAGAAACAAGGTCGGCGTAGATACTCCTGAAAATATCCTCAACCGCCTTCCAGTTTCCTCTGAGAAAACTACCTATGGTCGCCATAGTTCATCTCCATTGATAAAGTAAGGGGGGGCGAACCCCCCTTCTGGTTTAGC
>DATIKF010000063.1:0-28971 GCA_035477855.1 Dissulfurispiraceae bacterium | reverse complement strand
GGCAATCCCTGCGTCAGATACCACGTCTATAATAGAACCAGGTGGGCAGAGAAGTCCCTGCATGATGTAGGGTTACAGCAGATTTTTGACCTCGGCAATGACTTTGAGCAGATCGCGCTCCGGGAATTAGCCGAAGCCGGGGTCAGGATCATCGAACAGCAGCGGTCCTTTGAATGGAAAGACTATCAGATCACCGGCCACGTCGATGGATTGGTCCAGGTGAACGGCGGCGCTTATCCCATCGAAATCAAATCCATGTCGCCGTTTGTTTTCGATTCGATTCAGGACATCAACAGCCTGATAAAAGGCAAATACGCCTATCTTCGGCGCTATCCGACACAGCTCAATCTTTACATGCTGATGAAGGGCATCGACAAGGCCGTATTCCTATTCAAAAATAAATCGACCGGCGCTTACAAAGAGGTGTGGATGGATCTCGACTATCAGTTAGGGGAAGAGACCTTGCAGCGGGCAGAGGCTATCAATAAGCACGTCGCCGCCGGAACGCTCCCGGACCGGATCGCCGACGACCGCGCCTGTGAAGATTGCGCCTTTGTGCATATCTGTTTGCCGGATCATACCGGGGCAGAGGTCGAGATTGACACCGGGGAGCTGGCAACGATGCTTGACCGCCTCGAAGAACTGAAGCCGATTAAAAAGGAATACGATGAAATTGACGAACAGGTGAAGAAATCCGTCGAGGGCCGGGAGAAGATCCTGGCCGGGGATTGGTTGGTCACAGGCAAATGGCAGGAACGAAAAGAAACGCTGATGAAGGCGTCGCGGTTCTGGCGCAGGACTGTACGGAGGGCCGCCTAATGACCAAACTAATCCTATTCCTTTTCCGCCTCCTGCCCGTCTCGAAACAGCAGGAAATGACCCGGTATCTGGTATCCGTGGTGTTTCCGGGAGACCGGATATATAAGGCCCGGCCCGCTGGCTACAAGAGACCTCGTGATCCGTTTAAGACGACAAGGAGGAGGCCACATGACACAGATCAACCGTAGGCTGCACTTGGCACTTGGATATAAAGCGCACACAATTACTACTGATACTAATCCAGACAGTGATGGATGGATGTGGAGTGTCTGTTCGTGCGGAGATAAATGGTCAGATCATAGTATAGATAAAAGACATCGAAACCCCGACTACTGCGGCGACCCACGCCTTGTCATTGAGGCGATGTTCGCAAGAGAGGATTGGATTGACTTTCGGGATGCCTGTATAACTATCTATGGTGATGCTATCCCAGTTGACCTCATCCTCGACAAGACCGGGGAACTGGCTCTGTTAGCGTTGGAGTGGCTCGGCCAGCAGGAAGGAGGGAAGTAATGGATAGATACCAACAGAATCAATATGGCGATATGGTGCATAGAATTGAAGGAAAATATATCCTCTACACCGACCACCTTGCCGAGATTGCCGCCCTGCTAAAACGGGTCGCCTACCTTGAAACGAAAGATGAACAATGGCGGGGTTTGTGCGAGACGTGCCAAGAGAAGGCCGCCCTGCAGGATAAACTCATCGTGGCAAACCTTGAGATTGACCATCAGGAACAGGAGCTTGACTACGCTGCCACGAAGATCAAGGAACTGGGTAGAATTGCTGCAATGATGGCTATGAATATTATATGGCCGGGATCAGCTCGGCCAGCAGGGAGGAGTAAATAAAGATGATGATTAACTACTGTGGAATATGCGGTCCGGCGACCTCGGCCTTCCAGAAAATAATCAGCGAGATATTGCTGTGCGACCCTATCCATGCCAGCGAAAGAGCCGATGGCCAGTTAGAACCGCCGTGGGAGGTTGTGAAAAGGATGCGGGAGAGGGTCAAGGAACTGGAAGTCTTCCACGGCGACGTTAGGGCTGGCTGTGACATCAAACGGCATGGCCGTCTATATCGCCAAGTGGAGGTAGCAACGAATGGCCTTACCGTTGATGAGGATCAGCTAAACGAGTGCTGCGCTTGCTTAAATGAAGCCAACGCCCGCATCAAGGAACTGGAAGCCGAACTTTCCGCATCAAAGGCCAGCAATCTCGTGTTTGTTCCCGCAATGTCCGACGACATGGCCGAGACATACATGGAGGACAACCTGAGGCTGCAAGCCCGCGTCAGGGAACTGGAAGCCAATATCGCCGAAACCCATGATTGGTATTGCGGCTGCGGTCATTGGAATGGGTCTAATTTGAGTGTATGCGCTCAATGCGGGAGAACTCCGCTGGAGGGGAGGAAGTGATGGCAGAACAACCTAACGCAAGTATACAGTATGCAGATTGGAAGAAATATCCCGAAACATACAAAGAACCAACGCATGAAGATTGGCTTGCCGAGATCGCCGCCCTGAATGAGAACGCGGAGAAACGCATCAAGGAGCTGGAAGCCGACGCCCTAACAATGGCCCTTAGGCTACTCGGTGAAGACGACTCGACCTTCAGCCCGGAATGTCATGAAGTGATGAGCCGCTGGGGTGAGATAGCTATGGCGATTGTTGAGGGGGAGAAATGAAGGAAATACAATTCACATTGGCCGGCAGCATCCGAAGTAAGAAAAATTCAAAGCGAATCATCGTGGCGGGCAGCAGGCGCATAATCCTCCCATCGAAAGCATATGTAGCATGGGAGCGACAGGTGCAGCTTGCCATCGCTCGCGCTTGCAGCCATGCCTACCAGCGGCCCCTGCTGCCCGACGGCGATGTCCACGTCGAGGCACACATCTACTACAAAGGCGGGAAGCCGGATCTGAGCGGCGCCCTGGAATCCATCGGCGACGCCCTCGAAGGCTACATCTGGGCCAATGACAGTCAAATCGTGAGCTGGGACGGATCCCGGCTCTACCATGATCTGAAAAATCCAAGAACCGAAGTCACCGTGAGATGGGAGTGAAAAATGCCAAGACAGCAAAAACAGACAGTTGAATACTTTTCCCATTATTGCGATCACAAGACGACCATGTTTGTTCTTGAGCAGAAATACGGGAATGATGGTTATGCCTTCTGGTTCAAGCTGCTTGAAATGTTGGGCAAGGAAGAGGGCCATTATCTTGATTTAAGAAATGGGATGAAGATGGAATTTTTACAGGCAAAAACCCGGCTGGACGGGATAACTACATGTAGCATCCTTGATCTGTTGGCAAAACTGGAGGCGATCGACCCTGAATTATGGGCAAAAAAGGTTGTGTGGTGTGAAAACTTTGTGGCCGGTTTAAGGGCCGTTTATGCCAATCGACGTGTAGAAACACCAACCAAGCCCGCATTACTACATGTAGAAACGACACAAAAGGTGGAATTCTACGGGAAGGAATCCCTAAAGGAAGTAAAGGAAGTAAAGGAAGTAAAAAGAACACTACACGTTTACACAGAAGATTTTGAAACTTTCTGGAACTTATACCCAAAAAGCACAGCCAAAAAAAGCGCATTTGCAGAATGGAAAAAAGCAAAAGCGACTGGACTGCTGCCATCCATTGACGTGATTCTGTCTGCGATTGAAAATCAAAAACGAGCGAAGGCAAAAGCCGCGCAAACGGGACAGTTCACATCGGAATGGCCCGATCCTGAACGCTGGATAAAAAAGGCCAGGTGGGAAGATGATCCGGAATCATTGATAGGGAAAACAGGAGGAAACGGCAATGGAAATAAACACGATGACACCTTTAAGCGCGGTTCTCAACCCGCCTATCGCAACACAGGACAACGACAGCCAGCCGAACTATCTGCGGACATACTCGCAGATATCGCAGAGGCAAACAGGCTCGCTAAGGCGCAGGCCCATGATAAAAGCGCAAAAGACCCCCCATGAAATCATTGGAAACTACGAGGACATGATTAAAAAAACCCTCATGGGATGGGGTAAGGCCAAGGACTTCACAACATGGAAAGAGTTTGCGGCAAAACTATCCCCAGACATAAGCAGCATCCTTGCGGAAACATTCGCCGAATTGCGGCGCAATGGCTATGTCAATCCCAGGGTAAATGATGACAAGATTGTGGTGGACTACATCTGCTATCACAAGGGCAACCATACAGATAAGGCTCTGGATATCTGCACCCTATGTGAAAGGGAGTGCAGCCGTAAGGACTGGCGGGGCGTGTTCAAGAAAGACCGTGACAGCAACGAAGTCAAGCGGTGTTGGGAATGAGACCAAAGATCAACAGCGGGAAATGGGAGGATGAGGAGAGTGGGTAAAGTGAAACGACTCTATGATTCAGTCCGATGGCGCAAGGCCCGCATCTGGTGGCTCAATAGTCATCCCCTTTGCGTCATGTGCTTGCAGCAGGGCAGGGACACTGCAGCCACGGTCATTGACCATATCATCCCACACAATGACGATTATGAGAAGTTCTGGGATAGCAATAACTGGCAATCGCTTTGCGCTTCATGTCATTCGGGAGTCAAGCAGATGCAGGAACTACATGGGTATAGTCAGGCGGCGGGTGTTGACGGGCAACCGATCGATAAGAATCATCCGTGGAACAGGGGTAGGGGCGGTCAAAATCTCTACAGCTCTGGCGACGATTAACCGGACTGGCTCTCTTCCTTTAGCGGCCGCAATTCAGAGACAGGGAGTTAAATAGGAAATAGGAGAATAGAATGGAAATCCAGATCAAAGCGGTTAAGCTTTCCACGATCAATCTGAATCCCGACAACCCGAGGCGGATCTCCAACCAAGACATGGACCGCCTCGTCAAATCCCTTCAGGAATTCCCGGACATGCTCAATATCCGGGAGATTGTTGTTGATGAAACCATGACCGTCCTGGGTGGGAACATGCGCCTCCTGGCCCTGCGGAAGATCGGCGCGAAGGAAGCCAGGGCGAAGATCGTTAAGGGCCTCACGCCGGAGCAGAAGCGGGAGTTTGTCGTCAAGGACAATTCAGCTTTCGGTGAATGGGACTGGGACGCCCTGAGTGGGTGGGATGATCTCCCGCTTTCCGACTGGGGTATAAAAGGCATCGACGACGAGGAATCAACAAAACCAAAACTCGACCATGAGGAGAAAGAGCTTCGTCCATACATTATGTCTCACGTCCTTTTGAGTTTCCCCCCGGAAAAACTCCTGGAGATTCAGAAGCACCTTGAAAAGATTATCAAAATTAAAGGGGTTGAGTATGAGCAGTCCAGTAATTAGACAAGGGCTGACATCGGAATACCGTTCAATTCATGCATGGGTACAAAGAAAAAAGGGAAAGCCGTTACATTGCTCATCATGCGGATCTCGTCGGGGTCTTATTCAATGGTCAAATACAAACCACAGATATGAAAAAAACCTCGATCACTATATTGCACTTTGCCAAAGATGTCACTTGAGGAAAGATATGCCAACTAAAACAGACAATTCATTTTTCGATGAAAAGGTAAAGCTCCGGGCCGACAACCTCCCGGACGCCGATCCGGTCAACGTCCTGGATATGTTCCACGGCGCAGGGTCTATATGGGATGAGGTCCGAAAACAAACCGGGCGCACCATCAACGTCCTGGGTATAGGCAAGAAAGCGGGAATGCCGTTGATCTATCTCCAGGGGGACAACAGGAAATTCAAAGTCGACTACTCCCATTTTCACATTGTGGATTGCGACGCCTATGGTAGCCCGGTGATCAACCTACAGGACATTCTAAAAAGGGCAAGAACACCCCTGACTGTTTTCCTAACCTTCATTCAGACCGGCATGGGGCGCTTGCCGAAAAACCTCTTGTTCGCCCTGGGGTACACGCCGGCCATGCTCGATAAATGTCAGACGATCTTTAATCGTCACGGCCAACGGAATAAAAAGCCTCTAAAAGTCACGCCCTTACAGGGATTCCCGACGCCCGCAAAGTCACACCCCGTCAAGGTTTCCCGAGGATGTTTTTGGGTGCATCGGGGAAGTCTCAAAATCAGCGATTTAAGGCGTTTTCTTTTTTGTGCCCGCAAAGTCACAACTGGACAGCGTTTCCGAAGGCTCTACGCCGCCCGTCCACACTACGTTTCCCGACGAGAGGGGTTAAAGATATGAAATCAATAACGAATAGTGCCACCCGGAAAGCCACACCTATAAAGGGTTTCCGGGGATTTGGGAGGCAGAAATGAGTGATCCCCGATACCAAACGACCCGATGGCGCCATAAGGCGAAGGATCAACTCGGCGGCAAAGGCCAGCAGCAGCGTCATGGGTATAGTCAAGGGTGCGACGTGAACGGAAACCCGATTGATCCGAATCATCCTTGGAGGAAAGGATAATGGCCGGCCACAGGAAAGGAGGCCGCAAGCCGACCTCAAATATCATCAAATTCAAGACCGGGAACCCTGGAAGACGAAAGCTGAAACAGGAGCCGATCCCGCCCGAAGGGGAGATCCCCACAGCTCCGGTCCATCTGGACGCCTACGGTGTGGAGGAATGGAACCGTGTTGTCAACGGCCTGTGCGCCATGGGAGTATTGAACCGGATCGACCAGCAGACCCTCGCTGCATATTGCGGGGCATACTCGAGATGGCGGCACGCGGAAGAGGAGCTGAAGAAGCTGGCGGCGGGGAAGGGCGGAGACATCGCGGCCCTGGTGCAGAAAACTACCTCGGGCAACTGGATACAGCAGCCCTTAATCGGGATAGCGAACAAGGCGGCGGGGGACATGGTGAAGTATGCGGCGGAGTTCGGATTGACACCCTCAGCCAGGGCAAGGCTGGCGGTGGACCCAGGTAAGGGGAAGGAAAGCAAATATGATAAACTGTTACAAGGCCGGAAGGGAGCGAAATAGTGCTTGATAAAAAGCGGTGCCTGAATTGCGGGATAGTGCAAACAGAAAGGGTAAAAGATATTTTTGAGTTTATCCAACACTTCCTAAAAATCCCTTCGGGTAAGGGTGAAGGCGGACCTTTTCGTCTCCGTAAATTTCAGAAAGATTTCATCCGGGATATTTACGGGCCGACGCGGGGAGATGTCCGAATCGTGCGCAGGGCGATTCTTTCTATGGGGAGGAAAAACGGGAAATCTTTGACTATTGCAGCCCTTGCCCTTACCCATCTTATCGGACCCGAAAGTATTACCAATGGCGAAATCTATAGTGCGGCCAATGATCGGGATCAAGCTGCATTAATTTTCAAATATGCGGCGCAAATGGTGAGGCTAAATGATGAATTATCCAGCAGAATCAAGATCGTTGATAGTACCAAAACAATGCTTAGTTACCAGAACGGGTCAATATATAGAGCCGTATCCGCCGAAGCGGGAACTAAGTTTGGATTAAATCCTACAGTCTGTATTTTTGACGAGCTGGCACAGGCGCGCAACCGGGACCTGTATGACGCCCTCGACACCTCCATGGCCGCCCGGCTGGAGCCGCTTTTTATCGTTATTTCAACCCAGAGCAACGACCCGCAACACATCCTCTCAACCCTGATTGATGACGGCCTATCCGGGCGGGACCCCTCCACGGTCTGTCACCTCTATTGCGTACCGGATGACGCGGAGAACGTCTTCACCGACAAAAAATTATGGAGACTTGCGAACCCGGCCCTGGGAGATTTCCGGTCCCTGTCCGAAATGAGAACAGCGGCAAAGCGGGCGCAGCGGATGCCGTCTTTTGAGCAGTCCTTCCGCAACCTCTATTTGAACCAAAGGGTTGACTCTCAGTCCCCATTGATCCCCCGGGCCGAATGGGTAGGATGCCAGGGCGACGCTGAGATCGAACCCGGATCCGAAATTTACCTCGGCCTGGATCTCTCCGGGAAAACAGATCTGACGGCCCTGATTGGGATATCGAACGGCGACCAGGACCGAGTAGGGGCGTGGTTCTGGAAGCCGAAGGAAACCATGATCGAGCATGAGAAGCGGGACCGGGTGCCATATCCGACCTGGGAGAAACAGGGATATATCGAAACGACTCCGGGAAGGGCGGTGCAATATGAATGGGTGGCTGAACGGCTGGCGAAGATCATCGGAGAATACACCGTCATCGGCCTGGCCTTTGATAGGTGGAGAATCGACGACCTCATGAACGCAATGGGGAAGATCGACCTGGACGCCTACATCGACGGGAAGGACAAGGCAAGAGCGGGCGCCCTCCGGATGGTTCCCTGGGGCCAGGGATTCGCAAGCATGACCCAGGCCGTCGAGGCCTTGGAGGTTTCGGTGCTTGAGCGGAAACTGGTCCACGACGGAAACCCCGTTTTGACTTGGAACATCTCGAACGCTATGACGATCAGCGACCCAGCAGGTGGAAGAAAGCTCGACAAGTCCAAAACTCGTTTCAGGATTGACGGGGCTGTCGCTCTTGCTATGGCGATAGGATTGAAGTCAAAGGACATGAACCCTGAGCCACAGGATGTAATGAATGTTTATGATACTCACGGATTAATAAGGAGCTGACATGACCGACCTGCCGAACAAAGCCCTATTACGGCCCAACGAAGCGGCCCCCTTCCTTCGCGTTTCACTGGCTACGGTTTACCGATGGTGTGACAGTGGCTTACTGAAGGCCATAAAAATACGGGGAACCCGCAGAATATTCCGCGAATCTATCATAAAGCGTATTTTGGACGCGCAAGACGAATAAACATTCTCAAATTCTTCACCTTTATTAGACTTATTCCCTTTTCACCTGTCATACTCCCATCGCATGAATCCCACATTTTTAATGGCTATGGTCGTATTGTGATGGAATAGTGAACAAACTTCGCGAAAACATCAATAACGCGGTTGGCCTCCGGGAGGTCCTGTTGATTTCCGGGCTCAGCCTTCTTGCGTGGGGGCTGTATCAGCTCTACCCGTGGTTGTCATACTCCGTAACCGGCGCGATCCTATTGCTCGCCGGTTTTTTTCTGCGTGAGGTCAAGTGATGGGATTTCTAAACCAGATCCGCCCCAGGGCGTCCGGCGAATACACACTCAGGACAATAGACCTCCTGAGGCAGTTCGGTGGCGGCACATCCACGGGGGTCGCCGTCAATACAAATTCCGCCATGAGGGCCATGGCCGTGCATTCATGCGTTTCGATCAAAGCCAACGCAATCGGCCAGCTCCCCTGCCACCTCATGCGCACCGAGGGAGAGAAAAAAAACCAAGCCAGAGATCACTACCTGTATCGCCTGCTACATGACCAACCCAACGCTTGGATGACGGCCCCTGAGTTCTGGGGCATGGCTTCTGCCTGCCTTGACCTCCGCGGGAATTTTTACGCGCTTAAAAGTGGACTACCGGGGAGACCCACAACGGAACTCATCCCGCTTTCCGTCGGGGCGGTCCAGTCCGTAGTCCAGACGCCTGACTATGGCTTGTTTTATCAAGTCATCCGGCCCGGAGCGGGAACCATAACCGACACCATTCCGGGCGATAGGATCATGCACCTCCGGGGGCTTACCCTCGACGGAATCATAGGCCTGAATCCTATCGAGTACGCAAGAGAATCCATCGGCCTGGCACTGGCGACCGAGAAGCACGGCGCAAAACTATTTTCACAAGGAACCATGATCGGCGGCGTTCTGACCATGCCGCCGGGCCAATTTTTTAAGGACCGTGCCAAGGCCAAAGAGTTTCTTAACGATTTCAATGAAAATTATTCAACTGTCACGAACGCCCACAAAGCGGCGCTGCTCGAAAACGGCGTGACCTGGACAAAGATGGGCATGACCTCCGTGGATTCTCAGTTCCTTGAAGCAAGGAACTTTCAGAAAAAGGAGATCGTTGACCTGTTCTTCGGCCTTCCGCTGTCCATGCTGCAAAGCGGCGATAAGGTGGCGACCTACGCCAGCGCCGAACAATTCGCGTTGCAGTTCGTCACTTATACCCTAATGCCCCGCCTGGTCAATATCGAGAGGGCGATATCCAGGGATCTGCTGACGGAAGAGGAGAAGAAAACATTATTCGCAAAGTTTTCAGCCCAAGCCCTGCTCCGGGGCGATTCTGCGGCCAGGGCAACATTCTACCGCGAAATGGTCAACACCGAGATCATGAATCCGAACGAATGCAGGGGGCTTGAGGATTTGAATCCTTACGATGGAGGGGACACCTATAAAACGAGGACATCAACAGTGAAACAGGACACCGGCGAACAGGCCGATCAAGGAGGCGCACAGTCATGAAAGCCTCCTATTACAAATCCCATAAAGCCGAAATTCTTGCGAAAAACAAGGAATATCGGGAGAAAAATAGAGAAAGGATCGCTCTACAAAAGAAACAGGCCCACGAAAAGAACAGGGAGCGAGACCTTTTAAGATCGCGGCGGCACTATCACGAGAACAAGGAAATTTATTTGATCCGCGAGAGGAAACGCTATGAGGCGAACCCTGAAAGAAACGCAGAATATGGGCGATCATGGGCAGCGGCAAATCCCGAAAAAAGACTTGAGATTTCCCGGAAGTATAACCGGAAAATCCGCAGCACCCCGAAGGGGAATTTAAGCAGCACCGTATCAAAGCGGATGAACGAATCTCTCCGTAAGGGGATGAAGGCGGGCCGCCATTGGGAGACATTAGTTGACTTTACGGTTGACCAACTCAAAGCACACCTTGAAAAGTTATTCAAACCCGGATGGTCATGGGAAAACTACGGAACCGTTTGGCACATCGACCACAGAACGCCCATAGCGGCTTTTAATTTTGAAAGGCCGGATGACATTGACTTCCGGTTGTGTTGGTCACTTAAAAACCTTCAACCGATGGAGGCGTCAAAAAATAGGAGCAAGGGCGACAAGATCGAGGAGCCATTCCAGCCCTCACTTGCCCTTGCCATCGCAGGAGGATGACAATGAAGTTCGCATACAGGACAGAACATAACGCAAAGGCAATCGCAGCATTTTGGGGTAAGCCGATTGAAAACAAAGAACCCTATATAATCAGTTCGCTTGCCGATGAGGACAACGCGGAGCTTTTCATTTTT
The DNA here is from genome assembly GCA_035477855.1 of Dissulfurispiraceae bacterium. Classification (GTDB taxonomy): domain Bacteria; phylum Nitrospirota; class Thermodesulfovibrionia; order Thermodesulfovibrionales; family Dissulfurispiraceae; genus JAAYUK01. The sequence goes on along the minus strand of DATIKF010000063.1, from coordinate 18,128 downwards.
GACATCCTTGGCTTTCCCTTTAACGACATCAACGCCATGATCCGCGAAGTGTCTGCCGTAAAAGCAAAAAGTTTACTTGTCCGGGTAAATAGTCCGGGCGGGGATATAATCGACACCTTCGCTTTATATCAAGCGATCAAGAATCATCCGGCAAAAGTGACTGTCCGAATTGAGGCATTAGCGGCAAGCGCGGCAAGCATTCTGGCCCTCGCGGGCGACGAAGTGCAAGCCTACCCGTCAAGCCTCATGATGATCCACAACAGCCTCGTTATGGCAGTCGGCAACCGCTTTGATCTGGCCGAAATTTGTGACCTCCTCGAAAAGATCGATGCCAACATGCAGGACATCTACACGGCGAAAACGAAGATCGGCAAGCGCGAAATGGCCGACATGATGAAGGCGGAAACATGGTTAAGCGCCAAAGAGATGAAAGAAAAAGGATTCATTGACGCCATCATCGACGGAAAGGCTGTCAAAGCGGCCTTTGACCTTTCCATATTTGCCAACGTGCCGGAAGGACTGTTTGAGAATCAAGAAGGGCGGGAATTAACACGAAAGGAAACGGAGCACGCCCTGCGAAAGGCGGGCGCGAGCCGTGAATATGCGCGAGCGGTGGCAGCGAAACGCGCCGACGCAAGCGACGAGATTGAAGCAGTGGCAGCAGAAATCAAAAAAACCATAGCAATCATAGGAGGTAAGTAAAATGGAAGAGTTAAAAAAATTGATCGAAGCAATCGGCAAAGCCTTTGAGGCTTTCAAGGCGGAAAATGACACCCGGATCAAGCAGATCGAAGCGAAGGGGAGCGCGGACCCTCTCTTGACGGAAAAAGTGGAAAAGATCAAGGCGGAACTTGACAAACTGGCCGAGATGAAGGCGCAGCTCACGGCGCTTGAGACCGTGGTGGCGCGTAGCCAGCTCCCCGGCGGCGGTGCTTTGGACCTGAATGCGAGGGACGCAAGCAAGTATTTCTACACCGACGCGATCCGGGCGGCCATCGGCAACCGGGAAGGGCAGAAGATTTCCAACTTCGCCACGGAAATCAGTGACGAGATCGCCGCGAAGATGCCGAACAGTTACACTCCGCACGGCGGGATCTTCGTACCCTACAAGATTCAGGCAACCGGGCTTGACTCCAAAACATCCACGGCTGGAGCGGAGTTTATCTTCACGCAGTACGGCGGGGAGTTGATCGACCTGCTGCGGAATATGTCGGTATGTGTCCGCATGGGCGCCCGGCTTCTTCCCGGATTAACCGGCCCCGTAACATGGCCCAGGCAGACCGCAGGCAGCGCGGCGACGTGGGTGGCGGAAAATCCGGGATCGGATGTTGGTGAATCCGATGCGACGTTTGACACGGTGTCCCTGACCCAGAAAACCCTGCTCTCCACTACGGCATTCTCCCGGCAGTTGATGAACATGGCCGTCATGGATGCGGAAACGATTGTGCGGGCAGATTTAGCGCAGGCGTGCTCCCTCGCATGGGACAGAGCCGGCATACACGGATCGGGAGCAAGCAACCAACCAACAGGTATTTATAAGGCGACCGGGCCGAACGCGGTAGCCATGGGTGGGATCCCCACCTTCGGGAAACTCATTGACATGATCACCGAGTGCGCGATTGACAACGCGATCCTGTCTAACCTGGGATATGTCACGACGCCTGGCATGGCTGGAAAGATGATGCAGACACTTGTCGCATCTGCTGCAGGATCGAACATGATCTGGACCGGCTCCATCATCGAAGGATTGATGAACGGCCACAAGGCACTGGCAAGCAATCAGATCAGCGCGGTCATGAACGCCTCAGACGCGACGGGCGGCACCTCGCATGGCCTCATTTTCGGGAGCTGGAACGAACTCCTGATCGGCCTCTTCGGGCCGGGGCTGGAAATCATCGTTGACCCCTATGCCAAGAAGAAACAGGCACTCATCGAGGTGACCGGGTTCCAGATGGCCGACATCGCCATCCGCCACGGAGCGGCCTTCTGTAAGGCGACCGGAGCGACCATTGTCTAACAGCGGATTGAATGAACGGGGGCCGTAAAAAAGCCCCCTTCACCGCAACGGAGGGAATGACCATGAATAAACTCAGAATTTTACGCGGCTTCTGTCTCGGTCCCGTCGTGGGGGATGTTTACCCCGGCGATGTGATTGACGCCGCGCTTATACCGGCCCGGACGCTCAGACCGTATATCCTGGCGGGGAAACTTGAGCCGATAGTCGCGGAGGATCATGTCCATGATGAATCCGCGCCGGCCAAGAGGGGAGGAAAGAAACATGCCATCTCTTGATTATTTAGCAGGCGTAGCAGGTGAAGTGCAAAAAGTTGTCCTTGTCACGCCCACGGCAATCACGGCAGACGGGAACTCGCCGGGGGTAGACAGCACTTCCTTTTCCGGGAAGTGTCTGGTGGATGCCGCCATTTTCAACACAAAGGGAACGACTCCAACGATGGACATCAAACTACAGGAATCATCTGAGGTAGTTCCGGTTGATGCCTTGACATACGCAGGAACGGGAACCGGAGTCATATCGGAGATCGAAGTCGGCCCTGACGCGGTTCATGAAACCATCACCGTCACGCTTTCAAGCGCCTCGGCCTTCGCGGTATCGGGCGGCACGACCGGCGCAATGGCGGCGGGTGTTGTCGGGACGCGGTACGTTTCCCAGCAGTGCTCTTTCATCATCCACGCGGGTGCGGTGGCCTTCGTCAATACCGACGCTTTCGGATTCCATATCACGAAGGATCGGGCCTATACGGACGTAGTGGATGGGGCAATCACGCAGGTGGGGGCCAATATCCTCACTTACAAGACGCTCAACGCCGATGAGCTGGGGAAATTCCTGCGACTGAATTACACCCTGGCTCAGACGGCAATCGATCTTGCAGGGGCTTCTAAAGCGAATCCCTGCATCATCACGTATGTCGGGCATGGGCTGAACTCTCTGGACACCGTAACAATCGCTGGCATTACTCAGAATGATTGGGCGGCGGCACTGAATAAGTCGCACATCATCACCAAGTTGACGGCGGACACCTTTTCCATCCCGGTTGATACTTCGGGAATCGCGGTGGCTTATAATGCGGCAACAGACCCCGGAACGATTGTATCGGACACGAAGTCCTATACCGTAGCGGCGAACATTTTTGGATTCAAGAGATAACCCCTTCTCAGGCGGGGGAGAACTTCCCGGCCCCCGCCTTTATAGAACATGAAAACAGGCAAAGTCAACAAAATAGCCGACGCGAAGAAACGTAAAAGGCAGAAGCGGAAAAAGAAAAAGAGGAAGTAAAGGAGGTTTATCATGGCAAGGGGTGACGTGACAGTATTTGAGGAAGCAAAAGCCTACATGGTTGACGGTGGGTGGGCGGGAGCGGATGAGATATGGTTGGGCCTCGTCACCAACTCCCCTGCGGTGGTGGCGAGTGCGGCGGTTCCCGCTTACGGATCGGGCGGGACTACAAACTTCACGGCAATCGCTACCGCCGGGAATTATGCAGCAGGGGGACAGCTTCTCTGCACGCTGGCCAACGCGGTCACAGAGGCCGGTGGAGTCATGACCTTTGACGACACGGATGCTTCTGCGACATGGGCGCAACACGCAAGCAATCCGCAGACTGCGATGTTTGGGATCGTCTATAACAAGACCAAGAGCAACGCGGCCATTGCAATGATCGACCTCGCTGGCCCGATAGACATGCAGGCTGGCGATCTGACCATTACATGGAACGCAAGCGGTATTTTTACCATCACCTGACGTGAGTCATGAGAGCCGTTGGATTAAGGGAGATTGGCAATGCTTGCAGTCGGAAAATGCGGTTTTAGCTGGTCGTATAGCTTACAATCGGCGCCCTCAACGACGCCGGGTGTTTCCGTTACGCCTGGATCCGGGTCGAAGGGTGCATATGTCCAGCTTGCTTCCGGGGCGAATCTTTCACAAGATTGCTACGGCCTTCTGCTGTGGTTCGTAGCCGGAAATACAACGGCCACTATCAGGGACATCCTTGCAGACATCGGCCTTGATCCGGCTGGCGGCACTTCCTACGCCCAAACGGGCGGCATCAATAACATCTTCGTGCCGCAAATCGGGAACGCTATTCAGAGTGGTCGTTGGTTCTATTTCCCTCTGTTCATCAAAGCCGGAACGAGTGTCGGTGTCAGGGGTCAGGCGAACAATACCTCTACCTTCCGGTGCATGGCCCGGTTCTATGGACAGCCGACAAAACCGGAAAACATAGCGGTTGGGATGTATTCTGAAACCATCGGAGTAAGCGGCAACGGCGGGACTCCATTCACCTGCGGCAATTCAGCGGCATGGGCATCGTGGACTTCACTTGGAACGACGACTCGCCCCTTGTGGTATTGGCAACTTGCATGGGGCCATAATGTCGGCACGACAACGGCGCAGATGTATTTTGCCGAACTTGGCGTCGGCGACGGAACGACAGGCGGGACAGTTACCATCATCCCTTGCATGCCTATGTTCAATCCCGGCACAGCGGAACAGTCCAACAATCCTCTTTTTGATGGTTATTGGGAAGTTCCCGCAGGGGCCACGCTTTATGTCCGGGGGAGTGCGACAGGCACGGCAGAAACGACCGAAGCTGTGGCAGTAGGAATCGGAGGATAAGATGGCGATCACCTTTACGAATGATTTTGCAACGATCAGCACAAGCGAGTATTCGCTTCCGGCTGATACCACGACAGGCGTCCCGACCTCACAGACCACGGATGGGGTTTATCAGGTGATGATTGACTTCGGCGCGATGGTTGCCGGGGATCAATACCGGGTGCGATTATATGAGAAGTCTGATTCCGGGGGTACTCAGCGGCTTGTCGAAGAATGGATCCTGACCGGGGCGCAGAGCAAGCCGATGTTCGTGATGCCGAGCTTCGTGCTTGGTGAGGGATGGGATGTCACCGTTTTAAGGCTGGCCGGGGCTGACCGGTCAATTCGTTGGAGTTTAAGGAGCATTGCGTGAGCTGGTTTTATCAACCACTTTTACCGGGTTCGGCAGACCTTCAGAGCCAGGCAATTATTGATGTCTCGGCTACAAAGCAAAGCCTTGCCCTTAGCAATAAAAACGCGACCATCAAAGCCGATATAAATATCGGCGCGGCACTTAGGCAAATGACGCTGGTGGCCCTCGCTGCGGGGGTTATGCTTTCCGTGAATGTTCAAGCAGCAACGGCCCCTCTGTCCCTCATTCCCAAAACGGCAACGGTAAAACACGACACAAACATCAACGCGGGGTATGATGATTTAATCGTTTCCGGCAAATTAGCCGGGGTGAACGCTGGAATAAACAGGCAGGCTGGCGTAGCTGCGCTTGGTATAACGCCCCGCGCTGCCGGGGTGACCATGCCAGTGACGGTATCTGCAAGCGCCGATGTGCTTGCGCTTGCGCCACGTGGCACGATAGTCAATGCTGCGGTTAATATTGTCACGGGCACAGATGCTCTTGTAATTGCCGCTAATGCCGCAGGAGTCAACGCCAAGAAGAACATAGCGGCAAACGCACGCGGCCTGTCTTTATCGCCATTGCCCGCCTCCATCAATGCTGCGGTACACATAAACACAGGAGCGAACGCGCTTGCAGTCTTGCCTTATCCCGTAATAGCAAATGCGGAAACATTGGTTCAAGCGGGTTCGCGCGGCCTTTTTATTCAATCTCAAAACACCATAGTCACCGCGCCCTCATCCGTGGTGGTAGATGTTGACGCGACCACGGCGTCACTTTCACTTGCGGAACATCAGGCAAACGTAAATGTTGCTACGGGAGTGCCCGCAAGCGCTCCGGCGCTACACTTGGCATCGTGCGCTGTCGGATTAAATATCTCCACAAACATTTCGGCTGGTATTGATCCTGTCACCGTAGCAGGGCGCGGGGCCATAGTCAATGCGAGGATGAACGTACAGGCGGGATTGCATGCACTTTCACTTGCTCAATATGGCGTGGAAATTGATACGACAAAGATAGGGGTGTATGCGAAAACGGTATCTCTTTTAATCGCGGGACGTGCCAGCAAGGCACTTTGGATACCTAAAGTCAGATTAGAAAATCAGACAGTGGCGCGACAGAAAGATACCTCATTGGCATCATGGGGAAGGGTTACAGGGATAAGCAGCGAGGCACGGACATCAGGCGTGGAATCATCTGCAAAGATCAGGGAAATCACCGCCGGAACAAGAATAACAGGGGTATAATATGACGACAGAATTTTCTCCAAAACAGCCCTATGAAGCGTATGCGATCAGCTTTGATTTTGCCGGCATTTTGGGCGCGGAAGTCATTGCCTCTTTTGAGATTTCAGCGATTGATCAGGCGACAGGGGGAGATGCAACAGAAATCATCCTTGACCCACTAAGGGAATCGAACGCCGACACCATCGTTTATGGCTGGGTCCGGGCCGGGACAAGCGGCCATTCATACCTCATCACCTGCCGGATCGTCGGCAGTCTGGGCTCGCTTTATGAGCTGGACGGAATCCTGCCCGTTGCAGAAATCCCGGATGTAGGTGTGGCAAGTGGCGGCGGTTGCGTTGCCCCTCCCGTAATCGAACCAATCACATTGGCAGAACTAAAGACCCATCTCCGCCTTGACTCCGGAACCTTCGACGGGAACCTGACGCTGACGCAATCCCTTGCCTACGGATCAAAGGGTATAAGCGCGGGGGGAGCTTATACCCACCTCGGAGCCGGGGTTGATGTCCTCGGCAAGCAGGCGGAAGTCCTTATCCACCACGGAACCAACGGGGCAACCGGAACCGTCGACACGAAGATTCAGGAGGCCGATGCTTTGGCCGGTCCCTATACCGACTGGACAGGGGGCGCTTTTACCCAGGTCACGACGGCAAACGACAACACGGACTATAAAAAAGCCTACACCGGGGCGAAGCAATACATCCGGACGGCTTCAAAGGTTTTACTGGCCGCGTGTGAGTTCGGGACATCCATCCTCGTCAATGAGGCGGTGACGGCGGAGGATAGCGCCCTCGAAAGATTAAGGAAGGGGGCGCGGAGAGAAGCGGAACACCGCACATGGCGGTATATACTCACACAGACGTGGGATTTCATCGTCACGGAATGGCCTGCAAAGAATTACATAGAGATTCCCGGCGGGAACCTTCAGACCGTTTCGAGCGTCAAATGGAAGGACACGGCTGGGACGGAAACAACCTTGACAGCAGGAACTGACTATCTGGTCGAAACAAATGGAGAAGAGTGCGGGCGGGTGGTTTTGCCTTATGGAAAATCATGGCCCTCCGGCAGCCTCTACCCATCGAATCCCATTACAATTCGATTTACGGCAGGCTGGGCAACGGCGGCGGATGTCCCGGAAGATATAGTCACAGCAATTTTATTTATTGCCGAGAATCGTTACTACCACGGCGACAGGGGAGAGGCATTAAACAGGGCCATAGATAGCCTTCTTTATACTCACAGGCTTTGGAGATTCTAATGAAAGTGACGAGCCCGAGCGATCTAAACACGCGGATCACTCTGCAATGCCAGACAAGGGTGTCTGACGGCATGGGCGGAACGGTTGTAGTTTGGACTGACATGGCGACCGTCTGGGCAAAGAAGACGACCCATCGAAGCGACGAGGCAGTGCAGGCGATGGCAACGACCGGGACGGCGATTCATAACTTCCGGGTTCGATACAGAACGGACGTTCGCAGCTCATGGCGGATCAAGGAAGGGAACAAGCTCATGGCGATCATCGGGCCACCGATTGAAGTGGAGCGGCGGGCTTGGATGGATATTACAGCGAAGGAAACGGCATGAAAGCGTTGACCACAAGCATATACGGGAAGTTGGCCGGGTCCTCTCTGGACACCCTCATAGGCGGCAGGATGTTCAAGGGCCGCGCCCCGGAAAACACCGAGTTTCCCTATGCGGTCTATTTCGTTGTGTCTGACGTTCCCGACCTCACGTTTACGGAACACTTTGAAGATGTGCTTTTGCAGTTCTCCCTGTTTTCGTCAACGTCCTCTACTACGGAAATCGAGGATATGTATACAGCCTTGAAAAGCCTTTACGATGAATGCGCCTTGACCATTACAGGGGCGACGCTGGTTTGGATGAAAAGAGCGAACACACAGTTCATGGTTGAGGACGTTGAAACGCCGGATGGAACGAGTCAGATTTATCACTACGCGGTGGATTATGACATTAAGACATCCCTCGATTAAGAGGATGGAGTAAACAAAGACCAATAACGAGTGAATACAAGGAGGAACGGCAATGGCAAGAGCAGCGATTAAGAACGGATTACTGGCGGGAGTGATGGTGGGGAGTGACGTGCTTCTCGGCGCGAACGAATATAAGGCGTCGGGATCGGTACGGAAAACGATTGAGGCGTCAGAGTTTGGGGTGGCTATCGACGGGTTCGATTATGGGAGCCTTGACGCGGGATCAATCACGATCCCGAATGTTCTGAGCGATCCCACGTCAGCGGCGCAGGCGGCGCTTGACGCCGCGATCAGCGCGGGAACCAAGTTCGGGCCGGATGAGATCAAGTTTATGCGGGACGCGACTTCCTACTGGACTATCGGGACGGGTGGTTATTTGCTCATCACGAAATCCGGCGGGCGGGGGCTGGGGCGAAACAAGCTCGAAACATGCGACTATGAGTTCAAGCTGGACTCTGCGGAGCTGGTGCTTATGCCTGCCCTGGTGTCTATCGCAATAACGGGCGGTGGATTGACATGCGCTGCAGGTGCGGTGCAGCAGTTGGTTGCAACCGGCACATATACATCCGGGCCGACTAAGGATTTAACTGCCGTCGTGCTTTGGGCCTCAGCGACAGAGGCGAAGGCCGTTATTACAAGAGGCGGCTTGGTTGCCGGAATCAGCTCCGGGACTTCCGACATTACGGCAACATACATGGGTATCACCGAAACGGAAGGGTTCACCGTAACCGCCCCGTAACCGCCCTTGTTCGGGCAGAAAGGCAAGAAGATTATGGGATTCGATATATCGAAAATCGGCGGCGGGGAGTGGTTTCCATATCAGGATTCCCATGTTGACCCGGAATCCGGGGAAGTGACATGGCTTGAACCAGACGCTGAGGAGATGGCGTGCTTCAGGCAGGTGCCGCCGGATAAGTTCCGGGAAATCCAGAACCGGCACAGGGGGAAAAAGGTCAATACCCCTGTGTTGAACAGCCGGACAAAAGCAATGGAAATTGTGACGGTTTACGAGCAGACGGCGGAACAGGAGCAGGCGGAGCGCGTGGAGTTTTGGGATAACGCAATCTCCGACTGGACGTTTATCGATCCCCGGACGAAAGAGGCCATCCCCTGCACAGCCGAAAACAAATATCTGCTGATAACGAGGGTGCCGGCCTTTCTCCGGTGGGTGAATCGCTGCATGTCGTTATTGTCCGGCGTCTCGGCGGAGGCAGACAAGGCCGCTGAAAAAAACTGATTGACTGGGTGCAGTTTCAGGATGAACAGGCTGCATCCAGAATCGTTCTTGAAGATGGAACCGTTCTAACCGCATGCGAGCGATGCCGAAGCATCTACGCAGAAAGGACGCCCCCCGGAGCGCCTCCGTGCGAATCCTGCCGGGTCGAGCTGATGGTGGAGAATGAGGAAATAGCGCACATTTATTTAGTGACGCGGGGCCAATACGTCACTGCCGGACCGGGGCAGGTTGTGGACATCTCAATCCCGGCGGTCAAGATAGCGATGGATTTACACGGAGTCCGGGACCAAAAGGAATGCCTGATGAGGGTGCGAAGGATATTCCACCATAATTTGAGGACACGGGATGGTGAGTAATGTCAAGGATTAACATTGACCTGACGAAATATGACGCTGAATTTCTTAAAACGGCCATGTCACGTGTCGAGAATGCCGCCGATGTTATTCGTGACGCCGCAAAATCAAGGTGTGTTGTCGGCGCTATCACACGCCCAGCTAAAGGTCAATTCTGGACAGAACGAAGTCCCGGCGCCATGAAAGCCACAATCCGCGTTGTCCGCAAGGAGGGCAAGAATAACGTCCTTGTTATCGCAGGGAATAAAAAAACGTGGTGGGCGACTCAGATGGAATATGGCCGGGGTGGGTGGAAAGGCGGGGCGAAGCCTTTTATGCGTCCTGCTATTGCAGCAACAAAAGGGAAGGTCAGCTCGATCATAGAGGGTGGATAAATGGCAAGAAATCCCGTAGGAACAATGTATGTCGAGCTGGACCTCGACGCCACGAAATACACGAAAGCCCAAAAAGAGATTCTTGCCGGTGCTGAGAAGAACAGCGCCGACATCAACCGGGTTTTCAAGACCGTCGGGACGCAGAGCGATGAAATGTATAACGCTATGCGCAAGAACATACAGAACTCCCTCGACGCCATTAAAAAATCACACCTTTCCAGCGCCGATGAAATTCGCAGGGCGCAGGAATCCGCCGCCGCGAAGATAAAATCCATTGACGACCAGCAGTTCGGCGCCCAAACATCCATGATCGACAAGCTCAAGGCTCATTGGGTCGCCGCTACGATAGCGATCACTGCCGCCATTGCCCTGATAAGCAAGGCGTGGAATTTAGCGGAGGCGGCGGCAGCTTATAACGAGCAAATGGTCCTGCTCGACGCGCTCGCAAGAAAGCACGGGACAACTTCAACGGCTATCGTGGATAGTGTAACAAAGGCAGGGGAAGGCATGATCGGCATGGCGGACGCTGCTCAGGTAGCAGCCGGGGCGCTTGCTAAAGGTATCACGCCGAAACAGTTGACCGACCTTGCCGGGGCTGCGGTTGTGATGAGCGATGTCATGGGCGTGAAAGTGGAGACTGCGTTCAAGCAATTCACCGCAGCTCTCGAAACAGGCCGCACGCGATCAATCACGGCTGCGGTGGGTATCAACGCGGTCACGGACGCCACGGATGAAATGCTGACGAAAATGACTCCGGCTCAAAAGGCCGTCATGGCCTACAACGCAATCATGGAGGTGTCGGGCAAGGTGTCGAAAGAGCTGGCGGGTGAACAGCAGTCGCTGGCCGACAAGATGGAGACTTTCCAGGTCACGCTGAAAGACCTTGAGCTGACAATGGGGCAGGGCATCATCCGGGCAGGGGCAGGGGCCGCCGCCGCTTTCTACGGGCTAACATCTGCAATCAACTCTGTTTTAGGGGCCATTGCCGGCCTGGGCGCCTACATAGCCGGGAAGCTCGGCATGGATAGGCTCAAAGCGGAGCTGGATGGCGTGCGTGACGTTGCGAATGAACAAGCGGAGCTATTCGGCGTCAAGGCCGTAAACGCCTTCGGCCTTGCAACTGCCTCGACCGAGGAACTAACCCGCGCCACGGCCAAACAGGGGGCAATCACCGATCAGGCGAAAATATCCGAAAAAGAACGCCAAACGACGCTGTCTGCTACCGTTAAGGCCATGCAGGAGCTATCAAAGGCCGTCGATAAGTGGGGTGAGGATGAGCTGAAATTAGCTAAGTCAACCTTCGGGGAGAAGCTAAAAGCAGAGCTTGTGACCGTGACACAAATGGCAGGGGCTATGGGCGAATATGCTTCGGTCATTGCAAAGGTTTTTGAGGCTCGCGTTGCGGGAGAAAAGGCCATTGAACAGGCCATGCAAAAGGCCGGAGCCAAACCGGAAGATGTGTTGAAGCAGCAACTTGAGATCCTCAAGTCAGAGAAAGAGTATTTCCTTACCCGCGCGGAGGGATGGAAAACTTACTATGACACGCTGGCCGGGATGCATGCGAAGGCCACGGACCAGATGGCGCAAAAGACGAAAGAGCTGGCGGCGCTGGAAAACACCATAGCTGCACAGAGGCAGGCCCATGCTACCCAGATGCAGGGGTTGCAGGAAAAGCTCATGCTGGCTCAGGGCGTGGCCGCCACGGATGAATCAATCCGAATCATGAAGCTGACGCAACTTGAAAAGGAACGGTCGGATGCCAACAAACTCAGCGGCGAGGCGCAGATCACGGCATTAAAAGAAGTCAAGGACAAATACGCGGCCCTGACGGATGCGGTGACTGTCCAGACCGAAGTGTATGACCAGCAGCAAGGGAAGTATGTCAAGGCAAACGTCGAGGTCCAGTCATCGGTTGAATCCATCAAGAAGGCAATGGAAAACGTTGAATCCGTCCAGGGCGACCTAAACCGCGCATACGGCGATGCAAAGAGCGCGAAAGAAGCTGAGGCGGCGGCGGTAGCCTCATGGAAAGCGGAAGTCGAGAAGGCGATGGCGGTGGCGAAGGCCGGGATGGATGAATACACTAACAAGGTCATCGCTCTGTCAAAGCTGATAAACGAAATGGACAAGAAGATAGCTATCAGCGTCGATGATGCCCAGGCAATGTCGTCGCTCTACGCGATCAAGGCGTTGCTGGATTCGATCCAGAGTAAGACTGTTACAGTGACAGTTGGAATGGTTGGAGGCGCGGGCGCTGGAGGCGGCGGTGGTGTAACGGGCACTGGTGGGAGCGGCTATACAGGAGGCGCTGATTTTTATACGGGCGGCGGTGCGTTTGTCCCCGGTATTGATATTGGAACGGGCGTTCCGTTCGGCGGCAGTTTCGGCGGTGCAGGATTCGCGCTGGGCCTTGACTATGTTCCATTTGATAACTTCCCGGCCCGGCTGCATGAAGGTGAGGCGGTGCTGACAAAAGCAGAGGCGGCGCAATGGCGCAACGGCGGGCAGTCAATCAACTTCAGCCCGTCGATTAACATCGTTGGCGCGAACAAGTCGCCGGAGCAACTGGCGCGGGAGATCGTAAAACCATTACAAAATGAGCTGAGGCGGCTTGCCGTAATGAACTGATGAAAGACAAATACAACAGCACATTTGCGCGTCTTGTCGGCTGGTTGAATGGGGCAAAGGCCGGGTATGCTGTAACTCTGGGGCAGACGACGCATTACAGCGTATCAGAATCGGACGTCGGCCCGAAGTGGCGCAAGCACGAAAATCGACACAAAGCGCAGTATGCAGAACGGGGTGTGTTTGTGTTTTTACTGACTTATTTCTGGTATCTGGTCACGCGGGGATACAAAGACAATCCGTATGAAGTGGACGCCCGCGCACACGAGGAAAAATGAAAACATTTGACGCAAACTTTAATACCGAGAAGAACAAAAAAACCGGCATTTCCCCTGTCTGGATTCTGAAAATTCCTTTCGTGGCCGGGACACTCTACTTATCTGACCGCATCTTCACCTATACCGGGATCACCATAAAGCCGTGGATTGCAAACTGGGGAACGATTGATGAATCAATCTCTGACGAAATGGGCGCGCCGCAGGTGTCAGACTTCGCCGTGGACATCATCATCGACCCTGATGAAGCAACCGATATTCATGACCTCTTGTGGTCTGAGAAGGTCGAGACGCTACGGTGTGAACTATACCTATGGTTCGAAGGCTTAACTGTCGCCACAGACCCGATGGTGCTGATGTGGGCGGGCAACATCGTTGACTTCGAGAGATTGAATGAGTTGGTCTATAACGTCCGCCTTGCCGATGAATCCGTAAGGATCGACAAGCATCCGGGCCGGGTGCTGTCGCTTGCGGATTATCCGTATGCCTCGCTGGACGATGTTGGCTATCAAATGCCGATTCTGTATGGGACGATCGAGAAATCCCCGGCGCTACGGATGGACGTGGGGAGCAAGACAAGCCTTATTGACGCCATCACATCTTCAGCGACCTCTTTTTATATCACCTCCGGCACGGGGATAGCCAACGGCGCGGATATTATGATCGAGGCCGAACAAATCCGAATCACAACCATATCCGGCAATCAGATTACGGCCTGCACGCGGGGATATGGCTCCACAACGGCGGTGGCGCATGTGAGGGGAGCGCTGGTTCTGGAAAAGCAGGCAACGTCGGTTTTTCTCTACGCGGATCATCCCGTCAAATACATCGGCAATATCTATGCAATCCGGCATGATGGCGTTCACGTTGATGTGACGTCGCTCTGCACAAAATACACCGGGCAGGGCGGCGCGAATGACCTTGCCGGATACGCAGGGAAGGCCGTGATTACCTGTCCCGGCTATATCACGTTCGCGCAGGCGGTGGCGATCGGGCTGGCGGACACCATCGCCGTAAATGATACCATCGCCGTAAATGACACCATTGCAGTCAATGATACGATAACCGTGTCCGATAATATCGGCGTGACGGCGTCCACTACCGCAGAGATCACAGAGGAGCGTCATTGCACCGGGATGCCGTCGTCTGGCTTCATCCGTGGTGCAAATACTCAGACGGCGGCGGGAAACTATGTAACGATGCCGGCCGGGACAACAACAGTGAAATGGTTTGAGATCGACTGGGTTGTCGGATCGTTCACGGCCACAACGTCTGGTTATACAGAATTAAAAATTTGTATTGCAGCGACAGGAACATACTTCACTATTGGGCAGCTTAATACTACCGGGTGGGTGCCATCGGCATCAAGCAGGGTAGTTTGCCCAAAAGCCAATTCTGATTCTTGGCCCACTGGCAGTTTTACTTTGCAGCACTACGATACAGGGCGATCGGGTGGCGCGATAGAATTTTCGCTTTCTGGCGGGAAACAATGTCAGCGGCGCGTCCCTGAAATTTCAACTAATAAAACTGGCGCGACTTCTCGTGATGGCGCAGCATCAAAATCTGGCGCAGCATCTAAATCAGGCGCAGCATCAAAATCTGGTACGGTGGCGCTCACAACGGCATCAAATCAATATACCGATGTCATTATCGGCGACCGGCTTTTGATCTCCGGCGGGGGCTATCAAGACGACGGCGACGGGACGTTCACAGGGTCTGCTTCGGCCCTGATCGAGCGCCCGGATCACATCTTTAAGCACTTCCTTTATACCTATGTCGCATGGCCCGTCGCGAACTTCTCCACGGACGCAGCAACGCCCTTCGCCGCCGACGCTTACAAGTTTTCCGTCGTTATCAACACCCGAAAAAGGATGAAGGAATGGCTCGCTTACATGGCCCTTCAATGCCGATGCTGGTTCCGGTTTGCCGGCGGGAAGGCGCATCTGCTGTATCGGCCCGATACTCTGGCATCGGATAAAACCATCACGGCGGCCATGATCAGGATGAATGAGGACTTCACGACCAGCGTCAGGGGGCCGTCCCGGTCGCCATTGGATGAGATCATCAACAAGATAAGCCTCTATTATTCGAGGGATTGGAGCAAGCCGGAGGGACGGGAGGCGTATCAGGCGATTACATCCGTATCCGACGCGACCTCAATCACGGCTTATGGCGAGAAGGAAAAGCCGGAGCTGTTCCTGTTCGATTTTATCAGGGACGCGACTATGGCGGCGGATGTGGCGGCCTTCTATTTGGCAAGATATAAAGACAGGAAAAAAGTCGTTACGATGGACCTGTTCCTTGACAACGCAGAGCTTGAATTTGCCGGCGGGATAACCGTGACGCCGCTGGGCGCTCTGGTGGGCGAAGTCCGCAAGGTCAACTTCGCGCCAGGGTCTGGCAGGGATATGCGCAACGACATGATCACAATAACGATGAGGGAATATTAGGAGAAAAATATGAACGAGATGCATCTTTACAAGCTGCTCCAACAGCACGTCGGCAGAATTAACGATTTGGTCATTGCCTTATATCAAGAGAAAATGTCAGCAGAGGAAGCGGAGCCAATAGCTAAAGAGGAACTTGAGAAAACATTGACCGAGATTATTACTTAGGGGAATACGAGATATGCGAAACGACATGATCACGTTGACCATGAGGGAATGCTGATGGGCCTGATAACCTTCGCAAGGGTCGCAGCGCCTTCCGGGAACTTTTCCCCGACAGTCAACCCCGACTATGCCGGCTATCAGCAGGGCCGACAATGGTATCAGCCGAAAGACTTAAGCGACGGTGGCGATCCCTATGTCTATTCCAAGGGCAAGAAGGGCAAGCGCTATTTGAAATGGGGCACGCTGCCCGACGCGGACTTGACCTCTTTGCTGACCTTCGTTGCGGCTATGGCCGGGGGTAGATATATGTTCACCTTCACGGATGTTGATGCGGCAGTTTATGCCTCAGCCCGGATCATTAACAGTGGGAATATGTCCCACCGGGAAGTGTCGGCGGGCCTGCATGAGGTCTATCTGGAAGTCGAGGTGGCGTAATGGCTGTGAAATTTACATATTCAGAAACATCACCCGCGACGGTATGCGAGTTCGAGCGCGATCCGCCGATGGGCGGCTACAGCATCAATCGGAGGTGGATGAATCCGGCCACGGCGTCCGGCGCCGGCGTTTCGTTCGTCTATGACAAATCCCTCGTCAGGGACATAGAAATCCTGAAATGGAACGTCATGACCGTGGCGGACGTGGCGAAACTGCTTGCGTTTCTTGACGCTGTGGACGGAAGCGCGAACCCGTTTGATTATAGGGATGTAAGCGGAAATGTACGGGTTGCGCATATCTGGAACTCTGATGAAATACGGTCATATCCGATTCAGATATTATTGGAAGGGATAACGATAGAGCTATTCATCTTACCGTGGCGGAAAAAGTCCTTATATGATATTCTTTCGATGACCGATCTGTTTAGCAGGGCAGTTGCTTACAATCGGACGATAGGCGATGCCATTTCGATGTCCGATCAATTTTATTTCATGATGAATGGCGCATGGATAATGACACCGGCGGATATCATATCGATGTCAGATGTAGCAGTGATCGGAACAAGGAAGAATAGAGCGGATTCCATAACAATGTCTGATTCGATGTTGATGGAAATAACCCAAGAGGGATATCTGACGGATGAATCGGGGAACCATATCACGGATGAATCGGGGAACCATATAATCGTCAAAACTGCGTAAAAACGAGAGGTGAGAAAATGAACAAAGACGGAATGATGATTAAAGACGAAATGCGCTTCCAGGCGGACAAGGGATGGAAAGACGGCCTGATTATGAGCGGGAAGATGGAGGCAGTGCTGTACGGACCGGATGGGACCATGAAGGCAAGGCGGGAGGTCCATAACACCGTGACGACGCTCTGTCATAAGATGGCCGCTGATCAGTTACTTGCAGCTCCGGCGGTTGTGACTCCCGGATGGATGGAACTCGGTACAGGATCGGGGCAGACGGCGGCATCATCAATCCTCGCGGCGTATATAGCCGGATCACGGACGGCACTCGACTCAAAGACGCGAGGGGCAAACGCTATCGTCACGATGGTCTGTACTTTCCCGGCAGGGACAGGGACAGGGGCTGTGACAGAAGCGGGAGTCTTTAACGTGGTGACGCAAAACACGACCGACTTGCTTCTGTACTCATCCTTTGCGGTTGTGAACAAGGGCGCAGCGGACGCGATGCTCGTGACCTGGACCCTGACGTTCGCATAAGGGGGTAGATTATGGCTGACATCAAACTTGAAAACTTGCCCGTCCGAACTGCAATCGCGGCATCGGACAAGATACCGTTTACGAGCGATCCTTCCGGGACTCCACTGTCGGCGAACATCACTCGGGACAATCTATTCCAATACCTTGTTACGAAGTCCCTGTATGACGCTTATTCAATCCTCATGGCGACGGCGGATGATACGCCCGTGCCCATCACAATAACAGAACAGACCGTTGTCGGCAGGCTCACAGGCGAAGCAATCAAATCCCTGTCTGTGACCGAACTCACGGCCCTTATAAACGCCGGGACTGTGGATTTGAAAGGGGCGCTGGAACTCGCTACAAATGCAGAAGCCCTGACCGGCACGGACACAGCAAGAGCGTTGACAGCCGACGATTTAGTCTACGTCCTGACCCAGAGGAACGTGAACAGATGGACAACCGTCCCCTCCGCAAACTTCACCGCCGCCCCTGCGTCCACCAGTACCCTGACTATGGGCGTGGATATGACCGCCTCAATCAAAGCAGGTATGACGCTTGAATATACAATTTCGAGCGTGGTCTATTATGGGCAGGTGTCGGCCATTGCCTCCAACCTCTTGACAGTCAGGGGTGCGCCTCTGAGTGGCAGTGTGACCCTACTGAGATACGGCGGTGGGGTGCAAAGGCAACTGTGCTACGATGCCACAGTGAACGTGGACGGAACGGCAAACACAACGACCCTTAAAACAGGCACAGTTTACACGCTTACATGGAGGGGGCCGGTTTCCTATCTCGTATTCTATGACGC
>DATIKF010000062.1:0-2895 GCA_035477855.1 Dissulfurispiraceae bacterium | reverse complement strand
AACTCCACCCATCCCAGCTTCGGAACGATGTACTCGCCATTCTCACGCATCTTTTCCAATGCTCGTTCAACATCCTTTTCCGATAAATTCCTAGTCTTTGCTAACTCAGTTAGTTTTTCCTTTGACACTTTCTTACCTTCCTGCATAGATATTAGCTCGGTCACTATTTTAATTCTCTCTTTGCTATTTACTGTAAACCCTGTCATTATGCTAGTTACATCGCCATCGGGACACAACTTGCTTACTGCGCTGGTCATAAGGCGTACTGCACGATGAGCATCGTCTATCGTTACGGTTTCGCTCATTCTCGCCCTGGCACTCGCTTCGCTCATGCGAATGATTGCTTCCAACTGTCTTGGAGTTGTGCTGATTCCCCTCTTACCATTGGTGCGGTTGCGTAGCTCGACGTATGACCGTCTTAGGAACTCCACCACTTCTTCGCTGAATTGCGGGATAATCTTTCTACCCTCGCTGATATATTTTCTCATAAATTCACTGTCGGGTATTTTGTCATTGACTTCGGTCGTGTGGTTCTTCGCTGTTTTCTGTCCCGCCTGGTGATTTCCCAGAATATGCGTGGCGATATCGCTGTCACGCTTAACTTCTGGTTCATCGAGCGTGATATAAATCACATCGAACCTGGAAAGTAGCGGTCCATCCAGGTTGATTTGCTCAATCAACGGGTCATCCCTGCTGAATTTCCCGTATTTCGGATTCATTGCTGCCATTACTGCACATCTGCACGGGAGTTTCGCGTGTATTCCCGCCTTGTGTATTTCCAATTCCTGTGCTTCCATCGGGACGTGCAATGAATTTCTATCGACTTGGTTCATTTTCTCGATTTCATCAATGGCGCAGAACCCCATATCGGCTAGGACCAATGCCCCCGCCTCTAGGGTCCATTTTCCATCGCCAGCGAACTCTTTATCCTGTACTGCGGCGGCGGTCAATCCTGCACCGCTTGTACCCCTCCCGCTGGCGTATATCCCTCTCGGTGCTAGATTGGTAATGTACCGAAGGAATACCGACTTGCTGATTCCTGGGTCGCCCACCCATAGGATATGAACATCGCCCCTTAGTCTGCTTCCATCGCTCATGTTCTTGGTGGTCCCGCCGAACAATTGAAGCAGAGCAATTTCCTTTAATTCATCGTTGCCCTTCATCGTTGGACATACGCTGTGAATCAGAGTGTTGAATAGGTCGCTTTCTTGGGACAATAGTCTTATGCGCTCGTATTCTTCCTCTGAAATATTCAGATTGTCATAATCTTTCTCGTTGGCCTGTACGCTGATAATCCTCAGACGCTTTTCGAGTACCGTACCCTTTGGCTTATCCTTATCACGTTCTATCTCTAGTACACCGAATAAGGTTACTCTGTTCCCTGGGAATAGTTGTCCTACTAATTCATTTGTCAAGTAAGCGGTCAGACTCGACGGTTGCTGTCCACCACGCATTCCCTCTGGGGATTCCTGTACCTCTAATTTCTGGAAATCGACATACTCGGATTTCTCGGCAATTAGACCGAATCTCGTTGATGGCGGAGTGCGCTTGCAATCTCCGCATTCCAGTGGCTCGCGGAATATAAACCCATCCTGTCTTTCCCATACATCGCCCGAACACCTGGCACACTTGAACACCCCATTGACCATGAGTGCTTTGTTTTCCGTTATTTTCTTTACCATCCCATCCACGGCGATTAATTTCCCGATGTGCTTCTCACGAATATCCCTGATATTCACCTTATACGCATCTGGGACGTTGATGACGTTTATGGACATTTTGTAGTCCTTCGGGGGGCAACGCTTCCTAACGATTTTCTCGACAATTTGAAGCATTACCACAGTGTTAGAATCGAAGTCGTTGATGAAGTCGTCCACACAAACTTTCACCCAATCATAGTTGAAGTTGAACCGAACATACTTCGCACCTAGAGATATGTCTGCACGAACACGCTCGATTTCATCATCTGCTTTATCTTCTAGCACTTCCTCCATCTGGTATTCCATCGTTTTGAGGTCTATACTCATTGTTTATCCCCGTTCTTTTTGTGCATGTAGCACAGTCCATA
Organism: Dissulfurispiraceae bacterium; assembly: GCA_035477855.1. Classification (GTDB taxonomy): domain Bacteria; phylum Nitrospirota; class Thermodesulfovibrionia; order Thermodesulfovibrionales; family Dissulfurispiraceae; genus JAAYUK01. The sequence goes on along the minus strand of DATIKF010000062.1, from coordinate 827 downwards.
GATAGCCAGTATCCAATATATAAGATATTGTACGAACAATGTCCAGAGTACGGGTACGATTAGGCACATTATAACCATGCCGCCATTGCTGAACAACCAAATGCGGTAGCTCAGTTTCATATTCCCCCTGGCATTGATGAACGTACCGACTATTCCGACACCCGAAAGAATTAAGAGGATTATCTCGTAAATTGTCACTTGAACACCTACACCATTAATTCTGCGAGCGTGAGCGAACCGAACACAATGGCTCCGATTATCCCGCACGTTAGTAGAACCTCGCCCACACAGTACGCAGTAAGATATTCTGGGTGCATCAGTGCATACCCAACGAACCCGATAATCACACATATTATGGTTAGTATGAATGCTACTCTGAGTCCGTTCATTTCAACACCCTGATTGACATTACGCAATAACCCATTTCAATTCCTGGGAAATCATCGAGTAAATATGTTACTTCGGCTAGCAGGAAATCCCCCGTATAGGATTGCGTGTCGGGTTCATATTCCCGTAAATGAAGAATATCCCCGCACTTGAAATCCCTGTCGTTCTTTCTAAGTTCGAATTTCTTTGTTCCAGCATCTACACTCTGGAAATATTCAGGATATATTTTCAATTCGTGTATCATTTCTATCCCTTCCATTCTACTATTCTTATCAGTCCTGCTTCCTCTGCCTGTCTTATTTTCTCATATGCGTTTATTCCCTGGATTTCTGGTATTTGCCATCCCGTATTTATGTCACATACTGCGTACATATTATTCGGGAAATGAAATACTGTGACAGCATATGTTTCGCCAGTCTTTAATCGGATTAGGTTGTCGT
>DATIKF010000061.1:0-3484 GCA_035477855.1 Dissulfurispiraceae bacterium | reverse complement strand
AACTCTTGATGCAAAATGCACTGCCAAAAACGACTCTCTCAGAGGCTCAAGAATCGAAAAACTCGGGTCAATCCATGTCAGAACATCCCCCGAAATTGACCCTGCTGAGCCGCAGAGGGACTTTTTCAGCAGCCTGCTAATAATCAGCCCGACAGTACTCAAAACTGAACCTCAAGCAGAAAACAATCAAATGATGGCATCATTAGACCAAAACAGTGCAGGTACCAATACCGAAATAAGGCTTCCTGCACCGCGATTGAGCAGCAATGTAAGTATTGAGGAGGCTCTTCAGGGCCGCCGGTCAATACGGCAATACGCCAATAAACCCCTGACACTTCAAGATGTGTCGCAATTGTTGTGGAGCGTGCAGGGGATAACCAATGAAAGGGGTTTCCGGACAGCACCTTCAGCAGGAGCCACATTCCCCTTGGAAATATACCTTATGGCAAACAATGTTACAGGATTGTCCGAGGGGATATATCATTACATGCCGGCAAATAACAGACTACGACTGGTGCATAGTAAGGATGTGGCCAGAGATTTGACCCGCGCTTCACTCGGACAGTCAATGGTGCATGAGGCAGGGGCGGTGATTATATTTGGCGCCGTGTTCGAAAGAACTACCCAACGCTATGGCGAGCGCGGAAATAGGTATGTATATAACGAGATAGGACACGCATCGCAAAATGCACATCTGCAGGCAGTGGCGCTCAACCTTGGCACTGTTGTTATCGGAGCATTCAGGGACCAGGAGGTAGAACAAATTCTAAACCTTGAACCCAATGTGAGGGTTTTGTACCTTATGCCGGTCGGAAAACTAAACTAACTTGCCGAAATTGCTCAATAATAGATTGTCATGTATTCTTGTCAAACATTATTTTGCAGCCCTGCCAGTCGTTCAGAAATGCGCTATAATGAAGCAGACAAGCTCATGAAATTCCATTGCACGGAAGGTGAATTATGACCGATGATGAACTCGAAATGCCGTCGCCCGAAATCTGTGCAAGCAAGATATTCGAGATCAGCGGCACGAAATTCGAGCCCGACATAGCCGCTGATCTGTGGCCCAGGATAATTCAGCATAAATGGCTCATGTCTGAAAAACTCCACAGGGATGTAGGATTGAGAACAGCGTGCACCGACTTTCTCGAAAACATGGAGCAGGCCACCAAGGAATTCATGGACTATAAGAGAAGGGACATACTGGCCGAGATGGGGGCTCAAAGAGTCAGCAGGGACATATGGGACACCATTTCCGACTCTCAGCCTCCCAAGCAACTGGTGCAGCGGAGAATTATCCTTCCCATCATGGAGGAAGGTCTCGCCAGAAAGCACGGCGTAACGCCGCCGAAAACCATTATTTTCTTCGGCCCGCCGGGCACCGGAAAGACGCATTTTGTGAAAGCGATAGGGGGAGTCCTGTCCTGGTGGTATATCGAGATTCTGCCCAGCATGCTGATGGCGGACGGCATCGAGAAGATCGGCGCCAACTTGCATGCCGTCATGGAAAAGGCGCGAACTCTCGAGGAAGCGGTCATCTTTATCGACGAGTTTGAAGAGATTGCCGGCAGCCGGGACGAAGCCAGCAGGATTGACAAATCAATTACCAACGAATTCCTGAAGCAGGTTCCCCTCCTTAAAAGCCAGGGAAACAAGGTGCTGCTCGTCTGTGCGACCAACTATATCAGGCAACTTGATGCTGCGCTTCTCCGCCCCGGCAGGTTTGATTGCATTATCCCTGTCGGCGTTCTGGACGAGGAGGGGAGGAAGACCATACTTCAGCGATACCTGCGCAAACTGAATGCCGGAGTTGTCGACCTGACTCGCATTGTAAAGATGACCGCCGGCTTTACCCCCGCAGATGTGGAGTATCTGTTTCAGCAGGTGGCGCAATTTGCCTTTGAGCAGGAGCTTGGCCTCAAGCAGGATTTTCAGGTGACGACAGATACCTTTGAGCAGATTTTACCGAGGATTCGTCCGTCCCTGGCCGATGATGTCATTCAGGAGTTTCAGAAGGACAGCGTCACCTATTCACGGACATGATGCAGTGAGGGAAGAAGAAACTCATTGCAAATAAACAGGCGCGCTGTCCCTGTTTTTGTTTTACAGTGCGGCAATGCCGCTAATCCGGCCTGAGCAGCCGTTCCTGCAACAGGTCGGTCAGACGACGCCTTCCATCCAGAATACAGAGCACAAAAACATCACGGCCAACGACCTGATAAATAATCCGATATGGCTTATAAAACACCTCTCGGTACTCAAAGACGCCCACCCGCTCCAGCTCAGGCGGGCAGGCACCACGCAACGGCATGTTTTCGAGCGCTGCCATCGCTTTTTCGATATTGTCGAGCAGGTGGTTAGCTTTGGCTTTGGAATCGTTCGCAGCAACATACCGGCACAGCGCCAGCAAATCGGCCTTTGCCTCCAAAGTACCGCGAACAGCATATTTCTTCATCAATCAGCTTTGGTGGCGTGCCGGAGTTCCCGGAACATATCCTTCATGGACTGCACCCTGCCAGCTTCAACGCTCTTCCTGCCCTGCGCCACTATTTTCAGCAGCGCCAGGCTCTCCTGCATCTGCTCATACTCGCGGATGCCCTGAAGCACCGCCGTTGCCTCCCCGTTCAGGGTAATAATCACGGGGCTGCGCGACTCATTCACCTCGCGCACAACCTCTGACGCATGGGCTTTTATGTAACTGATCGGCTTTATCGCTTCACTGAGTTTCATGAGGCACCTCCATATGAATGACCTGAATATAGACTATATTATGGTCATTAATTTTTCAATGGGGAATCATTATGCAACCACGGGTGATGTTTGAAACTGCCAGATGTGCCGCTCAGATATTATTCCGTTTACTGGCCTGATTCTTCGCCCCACACCCGCGCAAGCGTGGCCTGGATCTTCTTCTCGAAGCGGGCGATCAGCTCGCGGTTGGCGGCGACCAGCGCTTGCTCCGCTTCTATCTCGGCGACGATCTTCTTCTGCTCGGTGAAGGGTGGAACCTGCACGGCGACCCGATGGGCGTTCTTTCGATCCAGCGACGGAACGGCTGCGGTGCGCTCCCCAAGTGATTTGAGATCAATGGACTCCAAGAGCAGCTTCACATACTTGGGATCGTTGCCCTTGAAATCCTTCACGAACAGAGCCGTGTTGTGGGGCCAATAATGGTGATAGTCGATGTAATGGACCTTTCCGATAGTGCCACTGCGTCCGGTGACAACTCCAGGGCCGTCCTCCTTATACTCGGAATGAAATCCGATGATGCCGTTGGAGCCAACAATGGGATAAGGCCCTTCAACCCAAGATTGTTTTGGTAAGTCGTAACCACGTTGGAGAGTTAGCAGGCTGCTGAAAAAGTCCCTCTGCGGCTCAGCAGGGTCAATTTCGGGGGATGTTCTGACATGGATTGACCCGAGTTTTTCGATTCTTGAGCCTCTGAGAGAGTCGTTTTTGGCAGTGCATTTTGCATCAAGAGTTT
>DATIKF010000060.1:0-6434 GCA_035477855.1 Dissulfurispiraceae bacterium | reverse complement strand
CTTCAGCTCAGCCGCGTAATACGTGAAACGCTCTTTGAGCGGAAAACGCTGATTGATATACTGACGCTCAGGTCAGACAGGCTCCTCGCTGCACATGAACATGGCCTACAGGGCGCGCTATTTTAACCGGACAGTAGTGATTACCTATGTGTAAATAAAGCTTGATAGATAATAATCACTAATACTGAAACCGCGATCGCAATGATCCATCTGATTCTTTTTTGAAATTTAACAGATGGAGCTTGATGTGTATCAGATATACTTTTTTGTAATTTAATCACTTCATTTTCATTATTGAATTGCTCTTGTAAAGTAATATATTTCTGTTTTGTTAAAAAATAGATCGATACTGCATTAATAATTAAAATGAATAAAAAGGAGCTTAGTTTCCCCGTGGTAAGGGAATTTTTGGTAGCAAAATATAGTGAAGATAAGACTACATTTAATGACCATATTGAAAAATAAATTATCCCTATCCAACGTTGTGTTTTCTTTAAATGAATAAACCCCTTAATTTCCCAGAAAACAAAAAAGAAAAATAGGAGGCTCATGATTACAACTACAGGACGCGTCTGTCCTCCGAATAATTCATTTTCATTGATAAACCTAGCCCATTGGCTGAATGTTGTCAAAAGACCTATCCCGAGCCAAATCGAAATAGCAATATAAATCCTTCTAATCTGTTTTGTCATTGGGTGCCTTTTTTTATTTATTTTGATGCTAATGAGGCAGTTGAGCCGCCGCGAAGCGGTCGGTTTCGAACTCCTGGTTCTTCGCCCGAGCGGAGCGAGGGTGACAGGAGTTCCGGCTCAACTGCCTCATTCTTCCCCGAGCGAAGCGAGGGGAAGAACATTGGCTTAACCTGTAATTCCTTTTGTCATGAAAATTGCAGTCGTCGCTACGCTCCTTTGGTGCAATTTTCATGACAAAAGGAATTATCAGGTTGAAGCAGTTGTTAGCCGCTTGTTCTTTCTTATTAATTTTTTTTGGATTTTTTTATTACATATTTGCTTAATCTAAATCAATACATCCAAAATCATTCTTCTTTAACTTTTTATTTATACCAGTAATATCAATTTTTTCAGAATCAAAATTATAGCCAATCCATTCTATCATTTCTTTATATTCTTTTTTATTTGGATTCTTTAACACTTTTAATAAATCTTCATATCCGGGTGGTCCTCCACAGTCCTCTGGCGGACAACAGCGCTCTCCTCCAATACAGAGCGGATACTTTGATTCAATATCGGTTTTTATTTTTATAAGTTGTATATCATGTTCCCAACCATCTCCAAAATCATATTCATAAATAATACTATCACCTTCAGTTTTTAAAATTTCACATAATCGTATTTTTTTATAATTAATACTTTCAATAAAACCTTCTTCATCTGGTTCACTAAAAATAATATCATTTTTACTAAATTGATGAAGATGTGAATTTGTCCAGCCCATTATAGTTTGGATTATTTTATGAAAATCTGGTAATAAAATATTTGAATCAACTACAAATGATCTCCAAATAATTGGTTTAATATCCTTTAATTCAATTTTTATTTCATACCATTTATTTTCATTCATATAACCCTCCGAAATATAAAATATTCAATCTCATTAATTTTAAACTATATTCTTATTAATCCTCGGCCCGAAGGGTCCGGCTAACGCGGCGGATGAGCGTGCGGCAGTTTGCGCGCTCGATCCGTATTGTTCGGCGCCTCTATTTGCATGCCGAACGGATCGGCTCGAGCAGTACCGTTCAGTTAATAATCCGCCGCGTTCGGCTCCTGTGCGTCAGAATCTACCGTAGAAAGCCGTGATGTCGAACCAGAATGCGCGGCTACCTCCGTCCTTGAGCGTCACCGTAAGGACGTCGAATTTCTTTCCGTCTTGTGAGGTCTGCATCTGCGAATTGAGTGTCCAATCGACATCCTGCTGGCCGCACTGTTGTTGGACAAAGGCGTACTCCGCTGGGATGCCGGCCATGGAGTTCGTAACACTTATGACAATTGCGGTATCCGCCGAGTCGCCCGCGCCACCGGAGTAGATGCCGGGAGAGGGAGCCTTTCCTCGGAACCAATCCATGATGCCCATAACCATCTCCTTTCTGCTGCCTGAACTCCGGGTTAGGATTCGTCTTCGTCATTTTCTTCAGCTTCGTCTTCGTTTTCCTCTGAAAATGCTACTTCCTCGAAGTGTTCCTTCAGTTCATGCCATGACACTGCCGCATCGAAAACTTGCAGTGCACATTCACAGGCATTGATGTAATCCCACGGAGGGTCGTATTCAGACCAAATGCCAAGCGATGGATAAGCTCCAAGGTCGTGGTCATGCCACATGATGTCAAGCTTGCTACCAGTCGGCGGATCACCGCACACAAACGCAATGTATCTCTTTGCTATCCCAAGACTTAAGACTATCCATTCCCTCTCATGAGGCATTTGACCTGTGCTGGTGCTGCCAATGCTTTCCCACGACATAACGAATCCTAACGCGGCGGATGAGCGTGCGGCAGTTTGCGCGCTCGATCCGTATTGTTCGGCGCCTCTATTTGTATGCCGAACGGATCGGCTCGCGCAGTACCGTTCAGTTAATAATCCGCCGCGTTCGGCAGTTCTTATTCTTTCAGACCGTACTGCCTGATAGCTTCCGCGACAGCTTCAATCCAAGATAGCAGCCCGGATATCTCAGACTCAGTAAAGGCGCGATTGATCAGGCACTTCAGTTCTCGGCCAGCGGGGCTAAACAGACCTGTTGCTTGCGCTTTGGCCCGCAGGTTCTTGATGACTTCTTCAGGTACTGCCGTCTTGCTTGTCATGCTGCCTTGACCGGCCATAGTAGTATAGACCGACTGTTTGAATACGGCAGCAACTGGGTACCCATAGATTACGGCAACATGGTTCCCGTCAAGATCAACATTAAGCGAGAAGCCCTTGGTACCCCAATGAACCGGCATGGAATTGTCTTTAGCGAGTGACAAGATGCGCGAGAATACCACTCTGCCGTTGTCATCGAGAGAGGCCATGAACCCGTTTTCAGTTACCGTCGGCAAAGAGCCAGAGGTGACCGTAGAAGGCTTGTCGGCTTCTTGGCCGACGACGATTTCTTGCGATAGCAATCGTGTCCCGCCGTTGGCCTGGAAGAAGGAAAACTCTACACAGGTAACCCTGATGCCCTTAGACCGGAGGAAAGAAGCAGTTTGTCTTATCTCGGGCGTGATGGTCTGACCCACAATCACCATCCGTTGGTCTTTGTTGAAGGCGGTGGCTTCGTCAGGACCCAATTCAAAATAAACCCGATGGTATTCGGCAAGGCTCACGGAATCGTTCTTTTGGTAGAGACGTAGTATTCCTTCAAGCTGTTCGGTGTCGAGCCGGGCCGCAAAGGACGCATACTCCAGGGCTTGTGCAAGCGTGTCGCGAGGAGTTCTACTTCTCTTCAACTCGACAACGACAATTGTGCCGTGCCGATCAATGCCAAGAAGATCGATGAAGCCTCCAAAATTCGTGACTACTTGACGACCAACGATGAGAAGTTTTCCTTCTTCAATAATGCCGTCCGGGTTTGATTCAAGCCAATCTTCCAGCACTGCTTCTTCGTGATCTATCTGAAAGGGTGTCTGGACGTACTCGCTAAACTTACCATCCGTATGTATGCCGAAGAGTCTCATGTTATCCTTTCATATGCCGAACGCCTGAAGTCACGGGGAGGTGGCGCAGTTTGCCGCCGATCCCGTGAAGTGATTCGTTATACAATTTTGAATAGCCTTGTCATTGCTCTGTTTAATAGCCATATGCCTTTATCAAAAGGATTTCGCTTTCCTGATAGTCTTTCAGCGATGGTTGATATTTCGTAGTCCCAATCCCAGTCAACTCCTGAAGTGTCTCTGATTACTAATGCTACATTATTGCCGTAGTCATTCATCAGTTTAGCCTCAATACGACAGAACAGTGTCGCGTTGACATTACCACTTAAACTGTTAATCTTAATGGTCTCTTTCCCTTCTCGAACTCGTTTGAGGTGTTCTTTTAAATGAGGCAGACTTTTTTTATCAGACCTGCCAAGGGCACATATAATATCACCATCTGAATCTTCAGTCGTAGTAATCTCAAGGTTCAATATATTGCCTTTTGAATCTTTGCACCTGATGTCCGGAGCATCATTTATTTCATAAATACTGTAATCTGCTCCAAGGTGTTGGTTGTAATGATCCAGAAATCCGCACGCGGTATGGTATTCAATATTTTGTTTTTCATTTTTCATTTATCTGTATAACGCGGCGGATGAGCGTGCGGCAGTTTGCGCGCTCATCCGTATTGTTCGGCGCCTCTATTTGTATGCCGAACGGATCGTCACGCGCAGTACCGTTCAGTTAATAATCCGCCGCGTTCGGCATTTATCTGGTCTTCACGCAGGCGAACATCGTGTACTCATCACCGTCCAGGTTGTATCGCCCCTCATGTAAATCAAAACCCGTCTCACGCAGAACGTTCCTCCATGTATCAAGGGAGAAAATACCCAACGTCCAATGATCGGTCTCTATCCACAGGCGTCCGTGATCTCGAATCAGATACAGGATCGTCGTTTCATATTGCTCGTCTGCGGGGTCGGGATCATGCATGTTCTCGACGAAAACTACGTCCAATCCGTCCCGCGTGGACGGTGTGGTAGTGGTTTTGTTCTGCTGAAACGTCTCGAGCGTCACATCCGGTGTGACGACCAAGACGCCACCGGAATTCAAGTGCGCATACGCAGTGCGGAACGCTGCCTCGAAGTCCTTCCGGCAGTTCATGTATGAGATCGCATCGTCCATTAGAATGGCGTCGAATGTCTGGTCGAATCTGTATGTCCGCATATCGCCTTGAATAAAAGTGCAGTCTGGGTTCAACTCCTTCGCTTGCGCGAGCATGGTAGGACTCAGATCCATACCGGTGACTTTGAACTCCCGCTTCAGGTTCAGAATGTTTTTCCCGCCCCCGCACCCAATATCCAGCAGTGTAGTTACCGGGCGCTTGGCGTGCTGTCTAATCAGTTCTGTGACGTGTCGGCAATAATCCGCGTACTCAGTCGCATCGCCCCACATCGGCCACAGCCACGCCAGGTCAGTGTAAAGATGGCAGGTGTCTTTCATTAGTTTTCTCATGCCGAACGCCAGCGTCACTGACGAGGAGCACGGAATCGTAAAAACATGTCTGAAACCGATTCGCAAACCTCATCGTAACGCAAGCAAAAAAAAGCTCCGCGTGCTCCTCGTTCACGTGCACGCAGTTGTTAGCTGTTGTTTTATAAATCATCGGTTCTGTTTCGATAACCACCACTTGGCTAATCGTGAAAAAGCAGCTCGAATATTTAAACTTATCCCCATAAATCCTGGTTTGATTTCTATAATCTCCGGGATGGTTCCCCCAGTCAAAGTGTCATGTTTATTCTTGACTGGATGTGTTAGCAACTGAGAATAGACTGAACACTTTAAATAGTGAAGAGATTCAGCGTGTGCCCAAGTAGATCGCCAATCCTTTGGGTAAACATCTTTTTCCATTTGTGCATAACCTGCCGTTTGATCAATTTCATCTGCATAACGAATAAGTGAGACAGCAAATAAACCAAAAATGTCAAATAATACTTCAGGGCAAAAATTAGAGAAGCTATTTATTTTATCATCAACTTTAGTAATGCTTGTATCATGTTCTGCAATGACTGGAAGAAGTTCGCTCTGATTCCATAATTCATCCAACTCTTTAATTTTCTCCGGTTTCATTTGAGTTGTCACGCCAGCATTGCCTAACATATAGAGGCTTGCATAGTAACGTGGACATCTATGGACATTAGCATAAGGACATCTCTCAGTAACGTTTTCTTTCGCACTTATTTTTGAATACCAATCTAAATCTGGATATATGAATGATGTCATTTTTTAACAGCTTACGGCGAGTTGAGCGCGGGCACGCGCCTGCTGAAAGCCGTAGGCTTTCAATGCAGGTGCTGTGCCGGTGCTCGAACGACTTGTTAGCGACGCGCGCAGCGCGTCGCTAACATTTAATCTACCTTGCAGGTAGTCTTTCATTCTTCACTGAGAATAGCATATCGTATGCTTTGCAGCAACAGGTGAACCACTCCCCGGGCTAAAGCCCGGGGCTTCAGGGCCTCAACATAACCTGCCATAGCCTATCTGTTTTGATCCCTGATGTATTTGCGGATGACTTCTTCATTTACCTGCCCTGCGGTTTCGGCAAAATAGCCATCCGCCCAGAAACTATCTCCCCACAGAAACTCTTCCAGTTCCGGAAACTCTGCTCGTCCCGCCCTTCAGCGTTTGTACTGCCTCAGCCACGCTCACTTTTGGCGGAATCTGTATCACCACATGCACATGCTCTTCTTGGATGCTTATCTCCGATATATACCACCGATTCACCTTGCATGCTTCATACAACAGC
>DATIKF010000059.1:0-1954 GCA_035477855.1 Dissulfurispiraceae bacterium | reverse complement strand
CGTCAATTTCAACTACCAATATCGAGCATTCGGCGTGCCCGGACTCGGGCTCAAACGCGGTCTTGCCGATGATCTTGTCATTGCCCCCTATGCCTCAGCTCTTGCGCTCATGGTGGCGCCCGAAGCGGCATGTCTGAATCTGCAGCGACTCAGCGCGGAAGGGTTTGAAGCCCGATATGGTTTTTATGAAGCGGTCGACTATACCCCTTCGCGTCAAAGGCGCAAACAGGATAAATCGGTGATCCGGTCCTTTATGGCGCACCACCAGGGCATGAGCTTTCTTTCTCTTGCCCACCTGTTGCTCGACCGTCCCATGCAGAAGAGATTTGAGTCGGACCCCTTGTTTCAGGCTACGATGCTTCTTCTCCATGAGCGGATTCCAAAAGCTACGGCCTTTTATCTTGAGCCTCCCGAGATTGCCGACGTGCGTGCGATTTCCGGGGGTGAGGAAATGCCGGTGCGTGTTTTCAGCAATCCCAACACGCCGACACCGGAGGTGCAGCTGCTGTCCAACGGCAGATACCACGTGGCAGTCACGAACGCCGGCGGTGGGTACAGCCGCTGGAAGGATATTGCAGTAACACGCTGGCGCGAAGATACCACCTGCGACAACTGGGGCACGTTCTGTTACCTCCGTGATGTCGCGAGCGGGAAGTTCTGGTCAACCGCATATCAGCCTACCCTCAAGCGGGCTGACACGAACGAGGCGATTTTTTCGGAAGGCCGGGCTGAGTTTCGCCGCCGCGATCTCGACTATGATCTCCATACCGAGATTGTTGTTTCGCCGGAAGATGATATTGAACTGCGCCGGATCCGCATTACGAACTCCTCACGGACGCGAAGAACAATTGACATAACAAGTTATGCTGAAGTCGTTCTCGCCCCTGTTGCCGCGGATGCCCTGCATCCGGCTTTCAGTAATCTCTTTGTGCAGACCGAGATCATCCGCCGGCAGCGTGCCATTCTCTGCACCCGACGTCCCCGCTCGCATGAAGAACATACACCATGGATGTTTCACCTGATGACTGCTCACGGGGGGGATGTCGTGGAAATTTCCTATGAGACTGACCGCATGAAGTTTATCGGACGGGGAAGGACCATTGCCAGTCCTATAGCCATGAGTGGTCGAGCGACGCTCTCCGGGGCTCTCTCCGGAAGCGAGGGGTCCGTGCTGGATCCGGTAGTAGCAATCAGGCACCGGATTACGCTCGATCCGGACACATCGACAACGATAGATGTCATCTCCGGCCTCGGAGAAAACCGGGATGTCTGTATGGGTCTCGTTGAAAAATACCAGGACCGGCGTTTTGCTAATCGCGTTTTCGATCTGGCATGGACGCACAGTCAGGTGCTCCTGCGGCAGCTCAATGTGACTGAGCCTGACGCGCAGCTCTTCGGACAACTGGCCGGCTCAATAATTTACGCCAACTCCTCGCTACGCGCCGACCCCGACGTTATCAGGAAAAACCGACGCGGACAATCCGGACTGTGGGGATACGCCATTTCCGGAGACCTGCCGATCGTGCTGGTGCAGATCGAAGATGTGGCCAATATCGATCTGGTGCGACAGCTTGTCAAGGCTCACGCATACTGGCGCCTCAAGGGACTGGCGGTGGATCTGGTTATCTGGAACGAAGATCGTGCCGGTTACCGGCAATTGCTTCAGGAACAAATTTGGGGGCTGATTGCCGCAGGAATTGAAGTGAATGTAATAGATCGGCCGGGTGGCATTTTTGTACGACATGCAGACCAGATTTCAAATGAAGATCGCATCCTGATCCAGACAGTAGCCCGGGTCGTCATCAGCGACACGTGGGGACCGCTCGCAGAACAGATCAGCCGCCGAGCCCTCGTGAAAGCCATTGTGCCGCGGCTCAGGACGACTCGTGCTCTGCGCGGCGAATCCGCCGCTGTTGTTGCAATGCCTCGCAGTGATCTGATCTTTTTCAATGAG
>DATIKF010000058.1:0-4734 GCA_035477855.1 Dissulfurispiraceae bacterium | reverse complement strand
GGATCGACTCAGTAGCGTATCACCGGCGGGATGAAATATGCCCGCCGTTTACTAAATTTTGGGGGATTTATGCGGGATAAGATTTCAAGTGGTAACATCGATTTGGTTGAGCACGAGCCGGTGCTTGAAAATAGGCAGCCCGATAGGGCCAAGAAACGCAAAAAGGTTGCGCTGCTCGGGACTGTCCCGCATAAACTTCTCGCTCCATTCGGGGACCCGGAGTTTGAGATTTGGGCGATAGCTCACGCCTGCCTCGGTGATCCATTGCCGAGAGTTGATAGGATATTTGAAATTCATAAATGGGATGAGGTTGTCAAGTGGGGAAGCCTTCAGGCTTTCGAGGCGTGGCCAGTAGTTCCTAAATACTTAATCGAGGCGCGGCCGGATGTTCTTAATTCGGTGACGTTCCCGTTCGATGACCTCGCGGCAAAGTTTAACATCTTCGACGATCGCAAAGAGCCGTTGATGACCAACTCTATAAGCTGGATGATGGCTCTGGCTATGGATGAGGGCTTCGAAGAGATTCACATCTACGGCGTGAATATGTCGCACCATACAGAGTACGGTACACAGAAGCCGTCGTGCGAGTATTATCTCGGGCTAGCAAAAGGTCGCGGGATTAAGATTTACGTGCCGAAGGAATCAGACTTGTGTAAAAGCTATTTTCTTTACGGGAAGGACGAGGAGCATCAGACCGAGATCATGGTAAAATTGAACGACCGGATGAACTGGCTCCAGGCTCAGCTTAACAACTTCATGGCGCAGCGCGGGCAGGTTGAGCAAGCCATACAACAGCACATCGGCGCGATTGAAGACGTGAAGTTTTGGATGGCACAATTTAAGCATTAAGGAGGCTGGCGATGGCTGGCTTTACCGATACCTTGGAAAATGCGCTGTTGGATCACGTTTTCAACGGCGCATCATACTCAACGCCGACTAAGTGGATCGGTCTTTTCACGGTCGCGCCAACCGATGCTTCCAGCGGGACCGAGGTCACTTCTACCGGTGGTTATACTCGCATAGCTGCGGCGACTTGGACGACTGCTTCAAGCGGATATACCTATAACTCTACGGCCATCGCGTTTCCTACGGCAACTGGTGATTGGGGCACCATAGACTATTTCGCGGTATGCACGTCTTCGGCTGGCGGCGCGATGATTGCGTATAGCTCTCTTGCGGTTTCGAAAACAATAGCCACCGGTGATTCCGTGACGTTTTCAACGGGGTCTTTGGTTGTGACGCTGGATTAAAGATATGGCAATTACAACGATGGACGGCCTTGTCAAAGGGCTTGCTGGTTCCGAGGTATTATCTTGGTACAAGACTACTTCCACGACCACGGTCGCGGGATATGATTTATCGTGGTGGTATCTTGGCGGCGCTCCGGCAATACCTTCTATTCCTTCTTCGGTAGCTATTGCCTGTACATCAACTGAGGCCGGCGCTCCTACTATGGCTATAGTCTCGACTGATAAGTATTATGCCGGTGTAGCAGATGTTGTGGCGACAGCATTACAGACTTTTACTCTTAACGACAGACTATATCACTGTGGCGGACTTGTGGGGAACTCAACGTCTTTGCAGTCCTTTACCGTGACTTCTACCGTGGCAATGGATAACGGTCGCATCAGTACCGACACGCCGACAGAATGGTGGGCCGAGGTGTATACGACAATGGGGACCGCGGCGAGTTCGTGCTATTTTGACGTAACCTACACGGACGGCTCTACCGGAATTATCGCCCAAACATGGGGCTCTACAATGAGACAGTCGCGCCTTCTTCGCATTCTGTCTACTTCTAATAAAATAATCCAATCAATACACGGAGCAACGCTTCAGGTCACTACAGGGACCGCCGGTTCGTGGGGTGTGACGGTAGGCCGACCGCTGTTTTCTTTGACGCCCCCGGCTGCTAATCAGGGGGTGTCGTATGACTTCGCCCAAATAGGCATGCCGCAGATTTCCTCGAGGGCGTGTTTGTGGTGGATATCGTGGATGGCCGCGACTGCTTCGGGCGTGCTTCAGGCTAAGGTACAAATAATAGCAGGATGAAAGATTGCGGGTTCATTAGGCGCGGTGATTATGCCGCCAGTCGCTATTCCCGATGGGGCGCTACTCGCGTTGCTGAATACGGCGAGGGATACCAGGCTCCGCCGATCGTTGAATATTTGTTTTGCCCGGAAGAAGGAACGGCGCACGAGGTTTCTGGAGTCATCGCTTCGCTTTCTTCGATGACCGGGGCTTGTGGTTGTTTTTCCGGGGCGTCTGGAGTGGTCGCTGCGCTCTCTTCAGCGAGCGGTACGGCCACTAAAATTTCGCTTGTGTCCGGCGTGGTTTCAGTGCTGTCGGGGGCAAGCGCCACCATAAGCTATTGGCAGGCGGTCGCCGGTGCAATAGCGGCTATGTCGGGCGCTACCGGATCGATTGCGCAGGTATTTGGCGCTAGTGGTATAGTGCAGGCTTTTTCGGGTGTGAATGGTGCGATTACCTTGATACCCGGCGCCATACAAATATCTGGTGCCATTTTGGCGGTTTCTCGGGTGTTCGAGCTGTTCCGGTATCTGAATCCGAAGACTGGATATTCTCAAATCGTCCAAAGTATTACAGGCGATTCGCTGGTGTCTACAAGCGCCTTGGGATTGTCTGCTGTGTCTACTTCTGTGGTGGGCGACTCCGGCATGGCGACAAGTGCCGTGTATTACTCTTTGATTTCGACGGGGGTTGACAGATGATTTATGTCGGGCAAAATTCATTTCGTATCACCGTCGAGACTGGTATTGACCTGTCGGGAGTAAGCTCCAGTCAGATATACATGCGCTATTATTCTCCAACTCTTAGCACCGGGTCTTATGTGGCGACTGTTTCTGTATCGACAGCAGGAACAATCTACTACGATATGACCTCCACTGATTCTCTGGCGAAGGGCTTATGGACATTTTGGGCGCACGTGACTCATGGTGATGGGCGCGTTTCTGTTGGCGATCCTTTTTATGTCACCGTGAGCGAGGAAGGAAAGGCATGATTATTACCAGAACAGAGGTTAAAACATATCTTGGTATCACAAGCACTACTTCAGACGATCTGATCGACGCCTATCTGCCTGCGGTGATTGACGAATTCTTTCAGTACACCAACAACTATTTCAAGTCTGATTCCGCGCGGTATTCCGGGTATGTTTCTTTTTCTTCTGCCGGAACGGCAACGCTCCCATCGAACGAATGGGAAGCCGATTATGACTTCTACGCCGGGGACGAAATTTATGTCCACGGCTCGGTGCGGAACGATGGTCCTTACACGATATCGAGTCTGACTACCGGAGTGATGACGATCTCCACAACGGCGACGCTTAAAGCCGAGGATGAGCTTACTCCGTGCGACGTGTTCAAGATTGAATTTCCTGTTTCTGCAAAGCCTGTTTTGGCTCAGATGATTAAATTCAAGATCGACAATCCTCTTGGGGTTCCGCTGTCTGAAAGGCTCGGGGACTACTCGGTTACCTACGCTGAGACTGGTATGCAGGGAGGCTATCCAGACGGCATAGCTTCGGCGATTAAAAAGTACTGCGTGGTTCGCTTCGTATGATTCAGAACTACTTCAAGCAGTCCGTACTGGTTCAGACTCCAACAAAGTCGATCAGCACAACCACCGGGGAAACTGTGGAAACGTGGTCCACCGGTACGACTGTCAAGGCATCGATTCGTCCGCTATCGCTGGATAAGCAGTATATCCAAAACAAGTCTTATGCGCTGGTCACTCATAGAATGTACTCGACGTATCTTCCAGACGTTAATGACAGGGTGTACTACGACAGCCGCTATTATCAGATCATGTCAATCATCGATCCAATGACAATGGGGCGATTCTATCAGGTGGACATGCGCCATGTCAGTTAAGTGGTACGGCGATAAAGTCATGAAGGCTCTGGAGAACGCCAACGAGGCCGGCTTGATCGCGGTCGCTCTTGACATAGAAGGGCAGGCAAAGTTGTTGACCCCGGTGGATACCGGGAGGCTTAGGCAGTCCATCAGCTACGCCACAAGCACGCGCCGACCAGTTAGGAAAGACGGTGTTACCACTCCGCCTAAAAAGGGCGAGGCAATCATAGGCACTGCGGTCGAGTACGCGCCGCACGTTGAGTTCGGAACTCGCAAAATGAGAGCGCAATCTTTTCTCCGCAAGGCGGTAGACGAGCGCAAGGGGCTTATCAACGCAATATTTACCCGTACATTTATCAGGGTTATGCAGGGCGTGAAATGATCGAAACAGAACTCCGAAAGATGCTCGTTCCGTCATCGTCGTCGATCCCGCAGATAGGAAACCAGCTCTATCTCGGTTTTGTACCGTCGTCTATCACGTCTACGGCGCTACCGTTTGCGGTGATGTTCTCGATTTCGCGCGATGAGATGGACGAGGCTGAAGTGGCGCTCGAAAGGATTCAGTGGTCCTGCTATGCCGATACTATGTCTTCCGCGACTGAAATAGCAGACGCGATTAAGGACAAGGTAAAGCGCTTTTATGGTCCGCCGGTAACGGGGAGCACGTATACAATCGTGAATACGTACTACGACAACATGGTCTATTTATATGACGATGTAATTCACAAGCACGTCAAGATTCTTGATATGCTGATTCGATACAGGAGATAACAAAATGGCATACCAGACAAGGGCGCATTCAGACGCCTTCCTCATGGGTTCGGCCCGGATGCTCATACCCTCGTCTTCGGGCGGGTAT
>DATIKF010000057.1:0-2350 GCA_035477855.1 Dissulfurispiraceae bacterium | reverse complement strand
ACAGAGGGGCGGCCCGTAGTGCTGTACATCTGCTCAAATACTTCGCTCAGATCTTTCAATATGGCTTCGGTATGTTCTTTGACTATACGTAACGGATGATCTTGCGGCACTCTGCTGTCCAGGCTGAAACAATGAAACATGAGCCCCTGTGGTCCGTTGATGCCTCGCACGTATCCTCCTCGATATTTGGCGTCCTTTAACTATACCGCACTGAGAATCGCCCTTTGAAGAGTTTTTCAGCAACCTGATAGGTAGCAAGTTCTCCCTTTTCAATAGATTCCAAGCGCCTGGCGATCGTAAAAGAGAGTACAAACGTCAGAAGCCCGAATAATATAATTCCGATCAGCATGCAGCTCCTCTGTTTTGATGAATTTAGATCTTGGCCGGTATTTACTGAACAGCCCTCAGATTTAGTTAAACAGTAGCATGTCGCTGGCCTTATGACAATGTCCACGACTCATCATGTTCCGTCGCATATGGGAGCCTGAAATGCATCACCGCATTTCACAAGCAGTGTGTCCCGATTTGATGTTTTGCAATTCCATCATGGTCAGGCGATGCCATCCATTAAAGGCAGCGTCATAGTCAGCAAGGGCATTCATTCCGACCTCGGTCACGCGCGCTCTCTGCTTTTCTCTGTCCAATATCTCGACGAGATGTTGTGACGCCGACTCATTTATGCGTTCAATAAGATCCATTGCATGATTAATCTCGATGCCTATGGAAGCGGCGGCCATGATTATTGACTGCCCCTGTGCGATCTGTCGCAGGAGCTGGGCTCTGTTTGGCCCGAGCAAAACGCCGTCAGCGACTTCGAACATAACGCACATACCCCTTCCATTTCTGTGTGAGATTCCGTCCATTCGCCCTCCGTCTCGCAATGTAAAGCACATCGAGGAATAAAAAAAACATAACCTTGAATAAGCATTGAACGTGCCATAGAGCGCAACATATTGAAATATCTGCAATCATCTCGATTTAAAACAGAGTTGCAACGCGATAATTGTTTCAATAGCGTATGATTTGTTGCATTAATGTAGCATTTCTTGGATTAATGGCGAATAAAACTTCCCTCGGCGGCGGCCCCATTCCCCTTGTCGTGGAGAGGTCAAGTACGTTGCGGCGTCTCATTATTTTCGATATCAAAGTACAGCGTGTCGCAATAAACAGTTGAAATCGTGTTCCTGATGGATGGCTTAACTTGCGACCGAAAACTTTGCTCGATAATTACAGAGTGCGTCTTACTTCCTAATAAACCCGATACAGCAGCAGGGCAATCGATATGCACTACTGAATTGAGCATGAGATAACATCATCTCCTTGATGAATCGAATGAATTTGACTTTGAGAGTCTCGGAAACTTATGTTTAGCTGTAGTTGGCAAGCCACAGCAAGTTATCAAATTATATTTCCCTAAGGAGCGTATTAAATATGAAACGCAATAGCACCAAAAAGAACGCAATGAAATTATTAAATGACAAAAATCTATTTCGCCAACAGTGCTATATCAACGGCAAGTGGCGTGATGGCGAGGATGGGAAAACTCTTGCTGTGAATAATCCGGCTACCGACGAGCTGTTGGGAACAGTGCCGAAGGCCGGTGCCCGTGAAACTACGGTGGCAATACAAGCTGCATCTAATGCATGGTCGACCTGGCGTGCAAAGACAGCTTTAGAGCGTGCTGATATCATGCAGCGGTGGTACGCACTCATGCTTGAGTCGCGGGAAGATCTGGCTCGTATTTTGACAGCCGAGCAGGGGAAGCCCCTTGCGGAGGCTCGGGGAGAGATAGGGTTTGCCTCAAGCTTTATACGGTGGTTTGCCGAGGAAGGGCGTCGTGCCTATGGCGATATAATTCCTGCTCCATGGCCGAACAAACGAATAATCGTGACGCGTGAGCCTGTTGGTGTTGTCGGTATTATTACTCCGTGGAACTTTCCAACTGCGATGATTGCCCGAAAGGCAGCGGCCGCACTTGCTGTTGGTTGTCCGGTTGTTATTAAACCTGCCTCGCAAACGCCATATTCTGCCCTCGCTATGGCAGTGTTGGCAGAGCGTGCTGGAGTGCCAGCCGGTGTGTTTAATGTCGTCACTGGTTCTGCTCGCGAAATTGCAGATGAAATGACCTCAAATCCACTTGTTCGAAAAATAAGCTTTACCGGTTCGACTGAAATCGGTAAAGAGCTGATGCAGAAAAGCTCAAAGACACTTAACAGGCTGCTGAAAAAGTCCCTCTGCGGCTCAGCAGGGTCAATTTCGGGGGATGTTCTGACATGGATTGACCCGAGTTTTTCGATTCTTGAGCCTCTGAGAGAGTCGTTTTTGGCAGTGCATTTTGCATCAAGAGTTT
>DATIKF010000056.1:0-33263 GCA_035477855.1 Dissulfurispiraceae bacterium | reverse complement strand
TTTATGGAATGGCTATTTTACAGGTCTTGAAGGGCTATCGAGGGTGGGGTTGCTTAGGTAGTTGCAATAGAGGGGAATTTAGCTCGCTCTTTCAATAACTTACGCGCGACAACGAGAATATTGGCGAAAGTCGGGTCTGAGGGGCAATGGAACAGTGCGCAGCTCTCGGAAGCTCTTCACTGGGCGATGATGATGGGTCTGGACGTGCAGATTCTCGATATGAAGGGCAATCAGGTTGTGCTTTCCCATGATGTGATAGAAGGATTGTCCGTATCGATGAAGCAGCATATGGAAGGTTTTTTTCATGTGCACGGCGATTCCGGCGATGCATTTCATCGCTATCCGCTCGGCACTGCTCACGATCAATTCGGCACTCTTCTTGTTCGCCCGTTTCCCAGGAAGGAACTTGCTGAAAAAGAAGCAGCATTCAAGTCGCGTACGCAATACTTTCTCGGAATATCGCTGGCAATCGCGGGCGGCGGAGCGCTGATCATCGGACTGTTTCTCAGTCAATATCTCTCAAAACCGGTCAGGCGGCTGCAGGCCGCATCCGAAAAAATTGCGAAAGGGGATTTTTCGGCACGCGTTCTGGCTGAATCTACCGGGGAGGTCGGCGATCTTGCAAAAGCTTTTAACCGGATGAGCGAGTCTTTACAGCGGGAGGAGCAGCTGCGAAAGCGCCTGCTTGAGAATATTGCTCATGAACTGCGAACCCCGCTGACCATTATGAAGACGCGCGCTGAGGCGATGGCCGACGGACTTGTCCCGGACAGTGCAAAGGGAATTGAAAGCATCATCAGCGAGGTCGACCGGTTAACATCACTCGTGAAAGGAATTGAGGATATCACTGCTGCGGAGGCCAGTTTTTTTAAACCGAGGGAGACTGCCGACATCAATCTTCCTGAGTTTCTTGCCGGAATCATTCAGGAGCAAATCCCTGCGTTTCATGCGCAAGGGCTGAAACTCTGCCTTGCCGAAAAGGAAGAGATTATTGTCCGTACCGATGCCGAGAAGCTCGAGCGTATCGTCGGAAATCTCCTCTCCAATGCCCTGAAATTTACAGATCTCGGCACTGTTTCCCTGGATTTTGGACTCGAACAACGATTCTTTTTTGTCTCAGTAATCGATACCGGGAAAGGCATTCCCGCTGATGAACTGCCTTATATCTTCAGCCGCTTTTATCGCGTGGATCATTCCGGTGCTGAAGGACTTGGGCTGGGATTGGCAATCGTCAAGGAGCTTGTCGATGTTATGCACGGTCGCATCGAAGTCAAAAGCGCCCCTGGCGCCGGCACAACAGTAAAGGTTCTTCTTCCCCGTCTTTCCTAACCAAGAAGCTGTCGTGAGCGTTTGTACTCTTTCCATCATTCCCGCTTGCCTGCCTGTGTATTTCACATGCCCCATGCAGAGAGAAAAGATTCTGTTCGCCGGCATCTTCATAAAATCTTCACATTTTCAGGGTATAGTCATCTCATGAGCAAGAGCTTTCGCCACGGGTCCATGCGGAGGAGCGTCGCACTGTGTTTTGCAGCAGTATGGTGGCTATTGCGCCCGTTTGGTGATAGAATCGGTCTTGTGAAGGCTGGGAAATTTATCTGAGGAGGGTATTCGATGAAAAAGATGGTGGCAGTTGTTCTCATGGTTCTTTTTGTTGCCGGAATTGCGTATGCAAAAAATTACGAGGTTGCGAAAAAGGCTGGTGATTTTGATGTACTTGTTGTCATCGACAAGAATCCGCCTGTGGTCGGCATGAATAACGTTACCGTTACCGTAAAGGATGCTGCCGGGAAATTCGTGCCCGATGCAAATGTCGTCGTAGAGTACTCGATGCCGCCGATGCAGGGCATGGCACCGATGAACTATAAGGCAAATGCCACGGTGAAAGGATCGAACTACAAGGCAGTGATGAACCTTTCGATGGCAGGGCCCTGGAATATTGCCGTGAAAATAATCAAGGCAGGCAAAACCTCGGCTGTCAAGTTTACTATCGACGTTCAGTAAAGAGATGACAATGCAGAGAGCACCCGGCATGATGAACCTGGCAACCGGTCTTTTGCGTAAGGGTCTGCTTGTCGTGCTTTGTGCTTTCTGTTTGTCGCTTGCACCTTCAGCTGATTCCCGGGCAGACGATACTGAACTGAATCTGAAAGTTCTCATTGATGAAGCACTGCTGAACAGTCCCGAAATCAAGGCTTCTGAAATGCGCGCCGCAGCGGCGGGCTACCGCATTCCGCAGGTGCAGAGCCTGCCAGATCCAATCGTCTCATTTGGCTATCAGAATGAAGGCTTCAGCAGGTATACATATGGTCTTGAACAGGGTGCGCAGTGGATGTACTCGGTTTCCCAGTCATTTCCTTTCCCTGGCAAACTCTCACTGAAGGGTGAGGCAACAGCAAAGGATGCTGAAGCCCTGCGGGAGACATACCGCAACGCAAAAGCAAAAACCGTTCAGAAGGTCAAAGAACTCTATTACGACCTTTTTCTCGCTTACAAGACTATTGATCTTATAAAAGAACGCAGAGTCTTGTTTGCTCTCATAGAGCAGGCCGCGGTCGCTCGGTATGCTGCCGGCAAAGGTTCGCAACAGGATGTCCTGATGGCCCAGACAGAAAAGTACATGCTTCTGGAAAGAGAAGAAATGCTCAGACAGAAAAGTCAGGCTCTGCAAGCGATGCTCAACAGCACGACAGGCCGAAATCCTGCGGCTCCTTTAGCAAGACCTCTGCTCACGGAAGCGACAACCTTTGCATTGAGCCAGAGCGAGATTGCCGCAGCCGTACTCTCGAATTCGCCGGATGTGCGGGCAAAACAGCGGATGATTGATGCCGCCGGGGCGAAAGTGAAGTTTGCAAAAAAAGACTTTCTCCCGGACTTTTCCTTAACCGGCAGCTATTTCGACCGGAAAGGCATGTTTCTGGATATGTGGAGCCTGACGGTGGCGATGAACATTCCGATATTCGCGGCGACCAAGCAGAAACAGGCAGTTCACGAAGCGGAGGCACTGCTGTGGGAAGCAGAGAGAGAACTTGAAGCGACGAAGCTTACGGTCCTTTCCAATGTTCAGGACTATTTATCGATGGTGAGAACAACCGGGTCGCTCATGGATCTCTACAAAAATTCATTGATTCCGAAGACGCGGCAGGATATCGAGTCAGTGACGGCGGCTTATACAGCAGGCAGGAGTGATGCGCTGACCGTCATTTCGCGACTCAAGTCCCTTATAGATCTCGAATCACTTTACTGGAATCAGTTTACAGAGCGGGAGAAGGCTATTGCGCGAATAGAAGCGCTGTCGGGCATTTTTGACAGGTAATCCGGAATGCAGGGAGCACAGCATGCATTCCGTCTCGCGCAAACGGAGATTGCCGGCATCGTATACTTGCGGGCCCTGAGTTTTGTACTCTTCGCAGGAGGCAGAGGATGAACAGAAAATATCGTGCGGGCATTGGCTTTATTGCGGTTCTTGCCATTATAGCCGGGATAGTTACCTATAATTCACTGAAAGGAACCGCTGTGCGGCCTGCTCCTGGACCTTCTTCTTCTGTTTCTGCCGCAGCACCTGCCGGCCATCAGGGGCATGGCGACGCATCTCAAACGCAGACGAAGGCAGAACCGGCGCGTGCCGCAACGTCTGAAGAGCCGCCGACGGTCGAAATCAGTCCCGACAGACAGCAGCTTATCGGGGTAAAGATAGCGGAGGCGGTGGTAACGCCGCTTCAGAAGGTTATCCGGACTGTCGGGCGAATAGAATATGACGAGCGCCGGATTGCGACTGCCAACACGAAAGTAGAAGGCTGGATCGAGCGTCTGTATGTAGACTATACCGGCAGATATGTGACCAAGGGCGAGCCCCTTGCCGAGATATACAGCCCTGACCTGTATGCCACCCAGCAGGAATATCTCCATCTGCTCAAGTGGGAAAAGCAGAACGCGGAGCGGAAGAACGGCGCTGGAAGCGACATGCTCAGTCGCGACTCCCGTGCGCTGGTTGAAGCGGCGCGGCAGCGGCTGAAGCTCTGGGATATTTCCGACGCACAGATCAAAAAGATCGAACAGGGCGGAAACCCGATGCGGACGCTTACCATTCACAGTCCGGTGAGCGGCTATGTTGTGCAGAAGATGGCAATCAAGGGGATGCGGGTCATGCCGGGAGAAAAACTCTTCGATGTTGCCGATCTTTCATCCGTCTGGATCGTCTCCGATGTCTATGGATATGAATTGTCCCTCATCAAGGTCGGACAGACCGCTGCAATCAGCCTGAGCTACTTCCCCGGGAAGGAATATACCGCAAAGGTCGATTTTGTTTATCCGTCGCTCTCAGCAGAGACGCGAACATCAAAAATCCGTTTTACTATGGCCAATCCGAACAGACAGCTCAAACCGCTGATGTTCACGAATGTCGAAATCAAAATCCCGCTTGGGAAAAAGCTGGCTATCCCCCAGGATGCTGTCATCGACACCGGTATGCGCAAAATCGTCTATGTCGATAAGGGGGAAGGCTACTTTGAGCCCCGGGAAATCCAGACCGGAATTAAGGCAGAAGGTTTCATTGAGGTAATCAAAGGACTTCAGTCGGGTGAGAAAGTTGCCGCATCCGCCAATTTCCTCATCGACTCTGAGGCCAAACTCAAGGGCATCGTTAAATGATCATTGAGCAGGTCATCGGCGCCAGTGCCCGCAACAAATTTATCGTTCTTCTGCTCGTCTTTTTTCTGTTCGGGTGGGGCATCTGGTCGCTGAACCGGACGCCGCTTGACGCAATTCCTGACCTGAGCGATACGCAGGTCATCATTTACACCGACTGGACCGGACGAAGCCCCGATCTGGTCGAGGACCAGATCACCTATCCCATATCATCAACACTACTGGCCGCCCCAAAGGTGCAGGCGGTGCGCGGATTCTCATTTCTCGGCAGTTCATTTATCTATGTCATCTTTGAAGAGGGGACCGATATCTACTGGGCACGCAGCCGGGTTCTCGAATATCTTCAGGCTGCAAAAAATAAACTGCCGGCTGACGTCAACCCGCTTCTCGGTCCTGACGCGACGAGTGTCGGATGGGGATTCTCCTATGCTCTGGTGGATGAAACGGGGAAGCACGATCTCGCTGAACTCCGGTCGATGCAGGACTGGAACGTCAAACTTGCGGTCGAAAGCGTGCCGGGAGTGTCCCAGGTAGCGAGCATCGGAGGATTCGTCAAGCAGTATCAGGTCTCTATCGACCCCAATCGTCTCTCGGCATATAACCTGCCTCTTACCAAGGTCACCGAGGCCATCCGCAAGAGCAACAGGGACGTCGAAGGCCGCGTTCTGGAATTTTCGGGCATTGAGTATATGGTGAGAGGGCGTGGCTATATAAAATCAGTATCGGATATTGAGAGCATTGCAGTCGGTTCGAGCCCCGGCGGGACGCCCATCTATCTTCGTGATATCGCAAGCATTCAGGTTGGTCCGGAAATTCGAAGAGGGATCGCTGAACTTGACGGCAAGGGCGAAGTAGCCGGCGGTATTGTCGTTGTGAGGTTTGGAGAAAATGTCCTGAGCGTTATCGAGAGGGTCAAGGAGCGGATTCAGCGGGATGTTCAGCCCTCTCTGCCGCCGGGAGTCAGGATTGTTACAACATACGACCGCTCCGATCTGATCCGGCGTTCCATCGAAACACTCACTGAAGAAATTATCAAGCTTTCAATAGCGGTCAGCGTCGTATGCGTCATCTTTCTGTTTCATCTTCCGAGTGCGATTGTCGTTATCCTCACGCTGCCGATTGCCATCATCATGTCATTCATTCTTATGTATTATTTGGGCGTCACGTCGAACATCATGAGCCTGAGCGGCATCGCCATTGCAATCGGTGCGATGGTGGATGCCTCCATCATCATGGTCGAAAACGCTCACAAAAAACTTGAGGAGTGGGAAGAACACGGCCGCCCCGGCAGCAGGATCACTGTGATAATCGACGCGGCGAAAGAGGTTGGGCCCTCGCTCTTCTTTTCGCTTCTTGTTATTACCGTGGCTTTCCTGCCGGTCTTTACGCTTCAGGCTCAGGCGGGCAGGCTGTTCAAACCGCTGGCGTATACGAAAACGTTTGCAATGCTCTTTTCGTCATTCCTCGCGATTACGCTGACCCCCGTACTCATGACCATGCTCATCAGCGGGAACGACAGGCTTGCCAGGGTTCCCGTTCTCAGATATCTCTTCATGATATATCCGGAGGAGAAGCATCCGGTCAGTATCCTTCTTCATAAAATATACGAACCGGTGGCCAGACTGTCCCTGCGGTTCAGAAAGTCGGTCATCATCGCAGCGGTTATCATCGTGGCGCTTACTGCGTATCCGTTCATGAAGCTTGGAACAGAATTCATGCCGTCGCTCTATGAAGGCTCTCTTTTTTACATGCCGGTGACGGTTCCAGGCGCGTCCGTCTCCGAAGCTTCCAAATTGCTCCAGATGCAGGACAAGATCATCATGCAGGTTCCCGAAGTGGCGCAGGTCTTCGGCAAGGCCGGCCGAGCTGAAACCGCAACCGATCCGGCACCGCTGGAGATGTTTGAGACGGTCATCAACCTGAAGCCGGAGTCGGAGTGGCGTCCGGGCATGACGGTCGACAAGCTCAAGAACGAACTGAACGAGGCACTGAGCATTCCGGGCGTTGCCAATTCGTTTACCATGCCGATCAAGGCCCGCATCGACATGCTCGCAACCGGCATCAGAACGCCGGTCGGCATAAAGATACTCGGTCCGAATCTGTCGGAGATCGAAAGAATCGGACTCGAACTGGAAACCGTCATCAAGGACATCGAGGGCACACGCAGCGTTTATGCAGAGCGGGTGACGACCGGATATTTTCTGGATTTCAGGATAAAGCGTGAAGAGGCCGCCCGTTATGGCCTGACAATAGACGATGTGCAGGAAATTGTGCAGTCTGCCATCGGCGGAATGAATCTGACCATGACGGTTGAAGGCAGGGAGCGCTATCCGGTCAATGTCAGATATGCGCGCGAACTGCGTGATGACATTGAAAAGCTTAAGCGGGTATTTGTCCCGGTCATGGGGACCGCATCGCCCGCTTCTCAGGGCGGTCCGGGCATGGCGACGGGCCCGGCCGGCCTCTATCAGGTTCCGCTCGGCGAACTTGCAGACATCAGCATAGTGCGGGGGCCGACGCTCATAAAGAGCGAGGAGGGCCTTCTCACGTCGTATGTGTATGTCGACTTTTCAGGCAGGGATATCGGCGGCTATGTCGAAGAAGCAAAGAAAAAGGCGGCTTCGATAAAAATTCCTGAGGGATATCGTCTTCAGTGGAGCGGCGAATACGAAAATATCGTAAAGACGCACGAGCGGCTGAAGATTGTCATTCCGCTCACCATTTTCATCATTTTTGTGCTTATTTATCTGAATACAAAGTCGACGACGAAGACCTTCATCGTTCTGCTTGCGGTCCCATTCTCTCTTGTGGGGTCTTTCTGGCTACTGTATCTGCTGAATTACAATATGAGCATTGCGGTCTGGGTCGGCATTATTGCCCTTGCCGGTCTCGACGCTGAGACCGGTGTCATCATGCTGCTCTATCTCGACTTGGCGTACGAAAAGTGGAAAAAAGAGGGCAGGCTGATTTCGCGGGACGACCTGAAGGAAGCGATCATGTACGGCGCGGTCAAGCGCATTCGCCCGAAGATTATGACCGCATGCGTCATTCTTGCCGGGCTGGTGCCGATACTGTTCAGCCATGGAACTGGCGCTGACGTGATGAAGCGGATCGCAGCCCCGATGGTCGGAGGAGTCGTTACCTCAACGATTCTTGAGCTGCTTATCTATCCCGCAATTTATATGATTTGGAAAGAACGCGAACTGAGGAAGAACGAGAAGAAGCGTTCAGATGGGGATTAATGCGAAAAACAGTGGTGTCTACTTGCGGGAAGACAGGATCGCTTCCGTGAGTGCCCGGAGCAGCGACGTTTGGTCCGTGGCGTCCTGCCCGAGCTCCCAGATCATCATTCCTGCCAGTCCCTGCTCCTGTGCAAAGCGAACTTTTTTCTGAATTGTCCCGATGCCGTTGAAGTAGTAGTTTTCCGCGCGGTCGCTGTCAGGTGGAGGTTGATATTTCAGGATCAGATCGGCATAACTTATGGTGTCGTTGATGTCTTTCCGGTTTCTGCCGAAGAACGGAACTCCGAGATACAGCTTTTCCTTCGGTACGCCGAACGCAAGCTGTCGCTGAACATCAGCAACTCCAGCCTCATAGGTCGGAAAAACAGTGCCATGATCGTATGACATGAGATGAACATGGTCGACCGCCTGATAGGCTTCCGGAGAGAGACGCTGAGCATGTCCGACCGCGACCGTAACAAGCATTCGGTGGGGTTGGAAAGCCCGCTTTGTTTCCACCAGAAGGGCGGAATAGGCATCTTCTTCCTCCCGGTTTTTCGGGAATTCCCAGTCAAAATCCACGCCGTCAAAATTATGCTCCCTGCAAAAGACCAGGAGCTGGCGGATGAATTTATTCCGCCGCTTTTCATCTGTTGCCATGGGGCCGAAGCCGTTGCTCTCTTCCCACCCACCGACCGTCAGCAGTATGCGCATGTCTGTATGCCTTGCGAGCGACTGGATCTCCAGCAGTGAATCTTGATTGAAGTTTGAGGCATCAAGTTCTCCGGAAGGATCTGGCTTCACATTATAATAAATGAGATCATCGACGGCACCAAACCATACCGGCTGTATAGTGTCCATGCGGTAATAGGGCAGATATCCGACGGTCCGGAGTGCGTCAGGGCTTTTTCTCGGCTCCATGCCGACACATGCAGTCAGGGCGCTGAGCATTATTCCCATCAGTATCGGAAAGAGAAGTCGCTGTATCATGTTTGCGCAGGAGCAAGGGCAGTCCGCCCTGAAGTCATGAATAGTTCTGCATTTTCAGGGCAACGATCTCCGGACAGGATCAACCCCAATAGAGCAAAGAAAGCATCAATCATGAGCGGGATCCAGCCCCACTGCAATTATCAGTCGGATGTTCTTTATTTCATCGGGCATAGGCAGCACACTCTCCTGCCGTAATTTTACGGCAGGAGGCAACAGGTGTCAAATACGTGAACTATGTCTTGTCGGCGCCGGGATGTTCATCACCAAAAGCAGCATTGATCAACGCTTTGGGCGGAGGAGGCGTCATAAAACTCACAACCGGCACGACAAGCATCGGAAGGAACATGGTAATTGCGCCCGCTACAGGGATGCCGTTTTTCCCCCAGAGCAGAAAGAGAACGATCGCGCACGACAGGCCAGAGAAAATGCCGGCAAAAGCCCCCTGCCTGGTTGTTCTTTTCCAGAACAGGCCGTAAATATACGGTGCCAGGAATACTCCGGCAAGTGTTCCCCACGACATGACCATAAGGTTGACGATAACATCCACCTTGACCGTCGCCAGAATGAGTGAAAGAGCGACAAATACGGCGCAGAGTAGCCGCATAAGCACCATCGTCCGCTTCTGGTTGGTGTGGCGGTCGATAAAGGCTCCGTACAGGTCGATTGCAATCGCCGAACTTGATACGAGTACAAGCGACGAGAGGCTTGACATGGAGGCGGAAAAGACGAGCAGGAGGATGATGAGCACAAAACCGTGCGGCAGCATGGTCGTAATGAAATGCGGCATGAGCAGGTCGAGGTTCGGTTTGCCGTTTTCAAAGATTCCCTGGGGCAGTCCGTCAGGGTAATAGAGATGGGTCAGCGCACCGCTGTAATAGGCTCCGAAAGACATGAAGAGCGCGAAAAAACTCGCTACGGTCATAGCGCGCTTGACATCGGCCGTGCTTCGGATTGAGTAAAATTTCTGCACCATCTGGGGAAGGGCCATCGGACCGAAACTCGTAATCAGAATCAGAGAAATGAGAAAGACCGATCCCGGAACCAGCAGCTGCATCTCCGGGGGGCCAAGCGAAATAGTCTGGGTCATGGCGGGGGCCATCACCGCGGGGGTTCCCATCAGTTCGGTTGCCGTATGAACAAAGCCGCCCTGCCACTGCGCAAGCAGGAAAACCATGATGAGCACACCGAAAAACTCGATGATGCCGCGAATAAAGTCGCTCACCGCGACTGCGAGATAGCCTCCCATGACGAGATAGACGCCGGTCAGGGCTGCAAGAAAAACCAGTGCTTCGTTATACTGAAGACCTAAGGTTTTTTCAAAGAGATAGCTCAGTCCCATATAGACTGATGCAGAGTACGGCACGAGAAAAACAAACACGACTATGGAGGATATGACCTGCATCGCCTTGCTGTCATACCGGGCATTCAGAAACTCAGGCATGGTAAGGGCGTTCAGCCGTGCCGTCATGGTCCTGGTCCGGCCTGCAAGGAGCTTCCATGCCAGCAGCGTGCCGATAAGCGTATTGCCGACGACAATCCAGAGCGTGTGTATGCCGAAGCCCCAGCCGAGTTTTCCGGCATACCCTATAAAAAGAACAGCGGAAAAATAGGTGGTTCCATATGCGAAAGCGCTCATCCATGGTCCGAGAGTTCTGCCCCCCAGAAAGAAATCGCCGACTGATTTGGTGCGTCGCATGCACCAGTATCCGACACCCAGCATAATGAGGACGTATATGACTACAACTGCAGCATGCAGAAGCTGATTCATGGGGGCAGTCTCCTTTTCGTGACGCAGAAAACGACAGAGAAACAAAACATTATAGCAGAAAGGAAAAGCTCAGGACAGAGGTTTTCTCTTCCTGTCATTCTAATATGCGGATGACTTGCAACTTTTTTTATTATACGTATACTTAAACTATGACAAAGGCTCGGCGGGGCGGCGGAAAGCTGTCTCTGTCAGGAAAGGAGAGTGTATGTTCAAAAAGATTTTGGTGCCGCTGGATGGGTCAGGTCTTGCCGCAAGAATTCTGCCGCAGGTTGAGGATCTTGCAAAGTCCCAGCAGTCCGAAGTAGTATTGCTGACGGTAGGGGACGTCGGAAGCATGGTTATGGCAGCAGAGGCTCTTCCGGGTGTGGTGCAAAACATGTATGCCTCGTTCAAGGCATCCGCTGAAAAGAATCTTGCTGCAGTGGCGGCAACGATCAGCGGGAAAGGAATCAAGGTGTCCACCCAGTACCGTGAAGGGCTGCCAGCACAGGATATTCTCGGGGTTGCCATTGAAGAGGGTTGTGATTTGATTGCCATGGCGACACATGGGCGCGGGGAGCTCTCCTGGGTGCTTGGCAGCGTTGCCGAGAAGGTTTTGGCACATTCTACCGTTCCGGTGCTTTTGCTGCGGGTGCTTGATGCTCAGCCGATTGAGAAGAAACGGAATCTTTTTTAAGGGCCGTAAGTAAACCGGCGCTGCATATCTGATGAGAAGCCTGTGCCCGTTAGCGGCACAGGCTTTTTTATGTTAACCGCGTGCTCTTTTTCTTCCTTTTGTCCTCATACATGGCGCTGTCGGCCCGGGCAAGCAGTTCTTCCAGCGGTGTGGAGATTTCTGCCGTGGAGCGGGCCATGCCGATACTGAGCGACAGGGGAACAATCGAGTCCCGCTGGGCATTCTCCGCTTTAATTGCAAGGTCTATGCGCTCCAGAATCTCTTCAGCATTGAACTCCTGGTTCTCAATCGTCAGCACAGCAAACTCGTCACCACCGATGCGCGCCACAATATCGGAATCCCGAAAGGTCGTCTTCAGCGCGCGGGCAGTCCGGATAAGGGCACTGTCTCCTTCAGCATGGCCAAGGTGATCATTGATCCACTTCATGCGATCAAGATCGATGAAGAAAAGAAGGATAGAACGCTCCATACGTGAAGCCGTCTTGACCTGATGCTCGGCCAGCATAAAAAAACCGCGACGATTGTATAAACCGGTCAATTCATCCATGAGCGATGCATCACGCAGCGATTGTTCGATATTTTTTCTCGGGGTAATATCTTCAATAAGACCGTCATAGCGAATGGTATGACGGTGTTCATCCCGGTGCGCTATGATGGTATTTCTCACCCATAGAAGACTTCCGTCACGGCGGAAAAGGCGATGTTCGAGCGGTTCCACGTCGTTGCCCGCCAGCAGATTCTGAATCTGCTGTTCGACCAGATGACGATCATCCGCATGAATCATCGAATGCCATAAAAACGGATCCCGCTCGTAATCACCAGGATGGTAGCCGGTTAATGCCAGGCAACCAATGCTGTGGGTCGTTGAGACAGCGCGCCCGTTTTCAAGAAGAACGGAATATGTATATGTGGTAATTGCGCTAATCATGCGGCGATAGCGCTCCTCATTGTCTTTGAGAGTCTTTTCGAGACGGTTTTTCTCCGCGATTTCCGAGGAGAGCGCTGCATTGATTGATTCGAGTTCGGCGGTACGTTTCAGAAAACGTCTCTCAAGCTCGGCATATTGCGTCCGAAGACGTTTGTTTTCGAGGTCCATGGTGCGACGGGCATGGGGTGTCTGCATGTGTTCTGATACGGACGTGCGCATTGCGCGCGTCCGTCCTCAATACGGCAATTATTATTGCGCTGTTTCTGCGATGCGAACCTTCATCTCAATCCGCTCATTCGGATTATCGCTGCGATCTCGAGGCTCGCTCACAATCTTGTCGGCGACTTCCATTCCCTTCACAACCTCGCCGAATGCCGTGTACTGGCGATCAAGGAACGGGGCATCGGCAACACAGATGAAAAACTGCGACCCAGCAGAGTCAGGGTGCCCCGCGCGTGCCATGGAGAGAATGCCGCGCTTGTGCGGGGTTGCGTTGAACTCGGCCTTGATGGTGTAGCCGGGGCCGCCCATGCCGTGTTTTGATTTATCGGCATTTTTGGAGTTCGGATCGCCGCCCTGAATCATGAAGCCGGGAATGACGCGGTGAAAGGTCGTTCCATCGTAAAAGCCCTTTTGTGCGAGATCAATGAAATTCTGTACATGGCCCGGCGCAACATCGGACAGCAGCTTCAGTTCGATATCACCGAATTTGGTAGTAATGACAGCATGTTTTGCAGACATCTTTTTTGTCTCCTTTTGAGTGATTTGTTGTGGTTTCTGCTCAGAGCACGCGACGACGGCAAAGAGCAGGGCGGTCAAACAGAACAATAGAACTTTCAGTAAGCGCACGATCTTTCTCCTGTTTTTGATAATAACGCTTATTATACCGCATTTTATGCGCGCAAAAGCGCGGAAGTGAAAAAAGAACTATCAGGGGTATCTTTTTTTTCGGTCATCCGTTTTTCGGCGCTTGCGCTCTCACGTTTCCAGCAGTTTCTCAAGAAAAAAGACAGCTCCTTTTTTGTCGAGCGGGTTGTTGCCGGAACCGCACTGCGCATCCTGTACACACGAGGGGCAGCCGTCGTCGCAATCGCACGCACTCAGTATTTTGATGGCAGCCGCAATCCATTCACGCGGCACATCCAGAACTCGTTTGGTGAGGCCGATGCCCCCTTCATAGCCGTCATAGATGAAAATTGCGGGGGACTTCAGTTCAGGGTAGAGCGGGTAACTGATGCCCCCGATATCTCCCTTGTCGCACAGTGCGAAGAGCGGAATCGAGTTGATCGTCACATGCTCGGCGGCATGGAGCGTTCCAGCCGGATCGAATCCCCCCTCAACGATCTCATCAGCAAGCTCACGGCTGATCGCCATCCAGAGGCCTTCGGTCTCAAAGACATACTCCGGCATCTCGACCGCTGTCCGTTGCAGCCTTGTTCCCTGAAAGAGATGCTTTTTGTCATAGCCGACTACCTGATAGGAAATACGCATCCGACCATAGTAGACCTTCACCTGCCTGTTCAGAAGCGCCGGAAAAAAAGCGATACTATCCACTACCTCGGCACGTTCGTTTGAAAGCGCCTGCGTGTAATAATCGACATTCACTTCACGGCAGAACGCCGTATTGTCTTCGAGATCAAGGCGGCTTACGCAATACTGTCTGCCGCGATGCAGATAAATTGCGCCCGGAAACGCATCGCGGTAGATACGGCGGCCATCGAGCTCTCCGATGATATTTCCGCCTTCATCCCGGATGCGGAGCGGCCTGCCGACACTCCTGATTCCGACCGTGTTCTGAGGTGATTTGATGCCTGAAAACCAGAGATCGCCGCGTTTTCCGGCAACCAGCGAGCGTTCCGCAATAAGTTCGTCAAACACCGGTTCGCCGATATAGCCGCTGTAGACCGGGTCATCAATCGTCAGCCAACGTTCGCTGGCGGCACATACAAGATGCTGTTTGAGGATTCGCTCGTTTGCCGGATCGCATGACGCAGACTCGTGCGGTTTCGAGAAAAGCATTTCCGGATGAGAGACAAGATAATGATCCAGCGCATCCTTCAGCGCAATCATCACCACCAGAGACTCGCGGTCTCCGCGACCCACACGTCCGGCCCGCTGCCACATGCTCGCAATTGAGCCGGGATACCCGCAGAGAATACAGACATCAAGCCCCCCGATGTCTACCCCGAGTTCCAGTGCACTGGTCGAAATAACACCCGCCAACTCTCCGTTAAACAGCTTCTGCTCTATTTCCCGCCGCTCAAGCGGGAGAAATCCGGCACGGTACGGACTTATGCGGTCTGCAAGCAGCGGGGAGCGCTGGACGGCCCATTTATATATCAGTTCCGTAACCTTCCGTGCTTTTGTGAAGACGATTGTGCGCAGACCGGCATTTATGCACTGCGTAAAAACCCGGGTTGCTGCTGAATACGGGCTGTCGTGAGGACTCAGGCAGATGAAGTGCCTGCCGGACCGGGGCGCGCCGGTCGTATCAACAACGCTGAACGAAAGACCGGTGAGCGTGTCGGTAAATTCCTTCGGGTTCGCAATTGTGGCAGAACAGGCAATAAAGAGCGGCGTTGCCCCCCAGTAAGTGCAGATGCGGCGGAGCCGGCGGATAACGTGGCTCACATGCGACCCGAAAACGCCCCGGTAGGCATGCACTTCATCAATGACCACATACCGCAGGTTCCGGAAAAACGGCTCCCATTTTTTATGGTAGGTGTTAATGGCCAGATGCAGCATGTCCGGGTTCGTGAAGATGACGTTCGGCATCTCTTCGCGTATTCGGCTTCTGCGGTATGGCTTTGTATCGCCATCGTACACCTCGGCGCGCTGCATAGGTTCTTTCCGTCCGGTTTTCTCCACAGGTCCGAGGACTGCGTCAAAAAGAGCGTTCAGATTGCGCAGTTGATCCTGCTCCAGCCCTTTGAGGGGAAAGACGTATAGCGCCCTTGTTTCGGGGTTGTGCAGAATTGTCTCGATGACCGGGATGTTGTAGATGAGGCTCTTCCCGCTTGCGGTCGGCGTCATCACAACGACGTGTTCGCCGCAGCGGATGCGGTCAATGGCTTCGGTCTGATGGCTGTAGAATTGTGAGATGCCCTGAGCCGCCAGAGCCTCTTTGATGCGTGGTTCGAGCACCATCTCCACATAAGCAGCCTCCCGCGGAGGGATGAACTCGTGCGCAGTAATGCCGGGACCGGTCAGCCGGTCGGCCTTGAGCGATGCGATGAGAGTGTGGAGTTGTTCGTCCTCGGGATGGGGCATACGATTCTGCCTGAAAGTATACCGTACCCATTGATTTTTAAGCCACAAAGCCGTGCTGAACATGCTACAATCATGGGCAGAACTCATGGTGGAGGCTATGAATGCCGCGCATTTTCGACAACATAGAGCAGAAACTTCTACCGGCACTGCAGG
Organism: Dissulfurispiraceae bacterium; assembly: GCA_035477855.1. Classification (GTDB taxonomy): domain Bacteria; phylum Nitrospirota; class Thermodesulfovibrionia; order Thermodesulfovibrionales; family Dissulfurispiraceae; genus JAAYUK01. The sequence goes on along the minus strand of DATIKF010000056.1, from coordinate 17,613 downwards.
AAACGCTGCAGGTTGCCGAGCGGGCTGATTTCTGCGTGGGGTATTTCAACCTTCGGGGGTGGAAGCAGCTTGATGCATATATTGAACAATGGCAGGGCGGAGACGGCCATTGCTGCCGGTTGCTGGTCGGCATGCAGCGACTGCCGCACGATGAGCTGCACGAAAACCTCAGCCTCATCAAAAAAGACGGCGCAATAGACAATCAGACCGCACTTCGCATCAAAAGAAGGCTCGCCGAGGAGTTTCGCGAACAACTGTGCATAGGAATTCCCACAAATGACGATGAACGCGGTCTGCGACGCCTGGCGGCTCAGATTAGGGATAAGAAGGTTATCGTCAAATTATTTCTGCGCCATCCTCTGCACGCAAAGCTGTATCTGCTTTTCCGGCCCGATCCCATAAATCCGGCCATAGGGTATCTTGGCAGCAGCAATCTGACATTTGCCGGGCTTTCACACCAGGGTGAACTCAATCTTGACGTTCTGGACCATGACGCGTGTAACAAACTGGCGAAATGGTTTGAAGACCGGTGGCTTGACAAGTGGTGCATGGACATTTCGCAGGACCTTGTTGCCGTCATAGAAGAAAGCTGGGCCCGCGAAGACCTTGTTCCGCCATATTATATCTACATTAAAATGGCGTACCACCTTGCCCAAGAAGCCCGCACCGGCCTTGCCGAATTCCGTATCCCGCGCGATTTCGGCAACAGGCTGTTTGAGTATCAGACGGCTGCAGTGAAGATAGCCGCTCATCACCTGAACAAAAGGGGAGGAGTCCTGCTCGGCGATGTGGTCGGGCTTGGGAAGACCCTTATGGCTTCGGCACTCGCCCGCATATTTGAGGACGATTACGGCCTCGAAACGCTCATTCTCTGCCCGAAAAATCTGGTCCCCATGTGGGAAGACCATGTTCATCGCTATCGAATGCGCGCCAGGGTTCTTTCCATTTCCCTCGCTCAGAATGCTCTGCCCGAGCTCAGGCGTTACCGCTTGCTGGTAATTGACGAGAGCCACAATCTTCGCAACCGTGAGGGCCGGCGGTACCGGGCCGTTCATGAATATATTCAGGCAAACGACTGCCGCTGCATCCTGCTTTCCGCCACGCCCTACAACAAGAACTACATCGATCTTTCAAGCCAGCTCAGGCTTTTTGTACCGGAAGATAAAGACATCGGCATACGTCCTGAGCGATATTTGAGAGATATAGGCGAGACCGAATTTATTCGACGGCATCAGTGTTCCGTCAAATCCCTGGCAGCCTTCGAGAAGAGCGCCTATCCCGATGACTGGCGCGATTTGATGCGCCTCTATTTAGTCAGAAGAACCCGAAGCTTTATTCAGCATAACTATGCCGAGACTGACCCGGCCAACGGCAGGAAGTATCTGACCTTTGAGGACGGTTCGCGCTCGTATTTTCCGGTTCGCCGTCCGAAGACCCTGAAATTCAGAGTAGATGAAAAAAGTCCGGAAGACCAGTATGGACGTCTTTATGCAGACAGGATTGTTGATGCAATCAACAACCTGAATCTGCCGCGCTACGGGCTTGGCAATTATATTGCTGAAAAGCCGCACCAACCGCCGTCGCCGGCAGAGGCTCGCATACTGCAGGATCTTTCCCGCTCCGGCAAGCGTCTTATGGGATTTTGCCGGACCAATCTCTTCAAGCGCCTCGAAAGCAGCGGCATAACCTTTCTTCAGTCTGTTGAGCGGCACATACTGAGAAATTATATTTATCTTCATGCCGTTGAAAACGACAAGCCGCTCCCGATCGGGGTTCAGGACCATGCGGCACTTGACACCGGCATGAACGATCGCGATGACGATCTGGTCAGCAGTGGTGACGACAGTGACACGGGTGACGGTCCGGATGAAACAAAAATCCATGAGGGCCTTCGGACCGAAAGCGATTTCAGGAAGCGGGCCGCTGAAGTCTACGGGCTTTATGAGAACCAGTATGCCAGGAGCTTCAAATGGCTCCGTGCATCGTTCTTTCTCAAGGAACTGTCGGCAGATATCAGAAATGATATTACAGCACTCATGAACATTCTTCAGGTTTGCGGCGAATGGAATACCGGCAAGGATACAAAGCTGAATGCGCTTCATTCACTGATTACGAAAAAACATCCTGACCGGAAAATCCTCGTATTTACGCAGTTCGCCGATACTGTCGATTATCTCGAAACAGAGCTGAAAAAGCGCGGCGTTTCGCAGCTTGAAGGGGTTACGGGAGATTCCGCGAATCCTACGGAAGCCGCCTGGCGCTTCAGCCCCGAGAGCAATGAAAAACGCGCGATTATCAAGCCTGTGGACGAACTCAGAGTCGTCATCGCAACCGATGTGCTCAGTGAAGGACAGAACCTGCAGGACTGTTCGATTATCGTGAATTATGATCTTCCCTGGGCAATTATCAGGCTTATACAGCGTGCCGGGCGCGTCGACCGCATCGGGCAGAAAGCCGAAGACATTCTCTGCTACTCATTTCTCCCGGCTCACGGGGTTGAGCGAATCATCCGCCTGCGCTCGCGGGTCCGGGCGCGGCTGCATGAAAACGCAGAAGTCGTCGGCACCGACGAGGCCTTTTTTGAAGATGACAATGATGAGCGTGCAATTCTTGACCTCTACCATGAAAAAGCCGGCATTCTCGATGGAGACGGCGAGGGCGATGTTGATCTTGCCTCCTATGCGTACCAGATCTGGAAAAATGCCGTTTCTGAACATAAGGAACTGGAAAAGATCATTCCGGCACTGCAGCCGGTAACATATTCAGCGCGTATGCACGCTCCCAAAGAAAAGGAACCGGAAGGAGTTTTGCTTTACATGCGAACTGCAGAGGGCAACGATGCCCTTGCCTGGGTTGACGGAGAAGGAAGAAGTGTAACCGAATCGCAGTTTGCCGTTCTCAGAGCTGCCGAATGCACGGCAGATACCCCGGCTGTGGCTCGTGACGACCGGCATCATGCGCTTGTGCGCAAAGGTGTTGAGCATATCGTGGAAGAAGAGCGTTCACTTGGAGGACAGCTCGGCAGACCTTCCGGAGCGCGCTTCAGGACGTATGAACGGCTCAAGCGCTTTGCCGATGAAGTGAAGGGTACGTTGTTCGAATCACAGGAGCTCCACAAGGCCATCGAAGACATTTATCGTTATCCGCTCCGGCCCGCCGCTCTGGACACCCTGAACCGCCAGCTTAAGGCGGGCATTTCCGACGACGCGCTGGCCAAACTTGTCCTTGCGCTTAAAGACGAGGGTCGTCTCAGCATAATTCATGAAGAAGAACAGGTGCAGGAGCCGCGCATTATCTGCTCGCTGGGCTTGGTGACAGGAGCATAGGCATGGCATTGAACCTGTTACGAACCCGTGAATTACTCAAAAACTTCGATTTCAAAACACTCTTTATCGAAGAGCTTGGCTGGGATCATTGCGCAACCCGCCTGCCGGTAACGATCGATGGCGCCGGGTTTCAGCTTTCCGCAGTCGCAGAAAAGCGCGGCATGCTTGCGCTGGTATGCAACAGCCTGCCGCCCTATGCCCTGCGCAGAAAAATCGAGCAGCAGGTAGCCCGCTCCGCCCATGAACACATTATCATCTATGCCGACACGGCAACCGGCGCCCAGACCTGGCAGTGGGTGAAGCGCGAACCTCAGAAGCCTGCCGCCTGCCGTGAGCACACCTACCATAAAAAACAGCCGGGCGATTCACTTATCCAGAAGCTTCAGTCAATCGCCTTCACCCTTGAGGAAGAAGAAACGATTACCCTTGTCGCTGTCGCGGGACGCGCCCGGGCGGCTTTTGATGTAGATCGCGTGACAAAGCGTTTCTATGAGCGCTTCAAAACAGAGCATGACGCGTTCCTGAAATTCATTCAGGGCATTCCGGATGATGAACTGCAGCGCTGGTATGCGTCCGTAATGCTCAATCGGCTCATGTTCATCTACTTCATCCAGAAAAAGGGCTTTCTCGGCAAAGACCGGGACTACCTGAAAAACCGCCTTGGCCGGAGCAAAGATCAGGGGCATGACCTGTTCTATAAAAAACTTCTCTGCCCGCTCTTTTTTGAAGGCTTCGCAAAGAAAGAGACCGGGCGCTCAGCCGCCGTCAACAAGCTGCTGGGCGACGTTCCGTACCTGAATGGCGGCCTCTTCCTGAAGCACCAGATCGAGGAACTGCACGGCAAACACATTGAGATACCCGACAGCGCCTTTGAAAAACTCTTCGCCTTTTTCGACAGCTACCAGTGGCACCTCGACGAACGCCCGCTCCGGCAGGACAGCGAGATCAACCCCGACGTGCTCGGCTATATTTTTGAAAAGTACATCAACCAGAAACAGATGGGCGCGTACTACACCAAAGAGGACATTACCGAATACATCAGCAAGAACACGGTAATTCCTTTCCTGTTCGATGCAGCAAAACGTGAATGCAGAATCGCCTTCGTAGGGGCAGGGTTTGCCCTGCCCGCGTCTTGTGACAAACAGCAGGGCACTGGGCAACCATCTTGCAAACAGCAGGGCGCGGCAAGCAGCGCCCCTACGGTGTGGATATTGTTGCAGACCGACCCCGACCGGTACATTTACGAAGCGGTCAGGCGCGGCGTTATTGACTCCGGCGGCAACGTAATCCCGGAATCAGCACTGCCCGACTTTGTGCAGAAGGGCATGCGCGACCCCAAAGCCCGAATGTTCGAAAAGAGATACAACCTCGGCGAAGCCGACCTGCGGGACGCCGAAGGCAACAAACTGACCCTGCCGACCGAGACCTGGCGCGAATACGTCGAGCGAAGAACCCGATGCCTTGCGCTGCGTGAGAAGCTGAAAAACGGCGAAGTCTGTGACATAAACGACCTCATAACCCATAACCTCGACATCCGCCAGTTCGCGCAGGACGTTATCTGGACCTGTGAAGGCCCGGAGCTGCTGAGGGCTTTTTACCACGCCATCGAAAAGGTTACGGTGCTTGATCCCACCTGCGGCTCGGGCGCATTCCTGTTTGCCGCACTGAACATACTCGAACCGCTGTATGAAGCCTGCCTTGACCGCATGCAGGTGTTTTTGAATGAATTGGATGCTACAGAGCGGGCGCAGCAAGCAGCGCCCCTACAGAAGAAATTCCGCTCCGACAAATACGGCGACTTCCGCAAGATACTGAAACGCGCAGCCGTTCATCCGAACCTGAAATATTTCATCTACAAATCCATCATCGTCAACAACCTGTATGGCGTAGACATCATGGAAGAGGCCGTGGAAATCTGCAAACTGCGGCTCTTCCTGAAGCTGGTGGCCCAGATCGGCACGGCGGAATACATAGAACCCTTGCCCGACATAGACTTCAACATCCGCGCCGGCAATACGCTGGTAGGCTTTGCAACGTATGAAGAAGTCGAAAAAGCGACCGAGGGCGACATGCTCAAGCAGCTCGCCCTGCCCGCCATCCGCGAAAAAGCCGAAGACGTTGACCGCCTGTTTCAGCTTTTCCAAAAACAGCAGACCGAGTTCGACGGCGAGGTGACGCCCGAAGACAAACAGGAACTCAGAAGGCGGTTGAAGGCGCTGGAAGACGAGCTGAACGGATACCTTGCCACTGAGTACGGCGTTGACTGTAAGGGCGGTTCGCGAACCGCCCAAAAATACAAACAGTGGCTCAAGTCGCACATGCCGTTTCACTGGTTCATAGAGTTCTACGGCATTCTGAAAAACGGCGGATTTGATGTGATTATCGGCAATCCGCCGTATGTGGAGCTCAAGGCACTGTCAGGTTATCAGCCTCTTGGTTATTCATGCTATGATGCGGGGAACTTATATGCACTCATCATTGAACGTTGTTTCAGACTAAATCCTAATGCCGGGTATCAAGGGTATATAGTACCTGTTTCTTCTGTTTCAACCGAGCGATATGAAAGTCTGCAACGGGTGCTCGTTACTCGTCCAGTGCACTTCAGTTCTTTTGATGACCGGCCTTCACGCCTGTTTGACGGGCTTGAGCATATTAGATTAACTATACATATAATCGGCCCGGCGTTAAACAAACTAAACCTTTTCTCAAATCGATATAACAAATGGTTAGCTCTGGAACGTGCCGCCTTATTCAGCTGCCTGCATTATTCACAGGCGAACAAAGCTCCATTTAGCGGGACAATGCCAAAGCTTTCATCGAAAATAGAAGCGGGGATTATCCAGAAATTGCTCGAGCAGGGCAAACGCCTTGCTACTTTTTATGTTCGATATTCAGATCATAAAGTCTTCTACTCCAGAAAGGTCGGTTATTTTTTACAGGTTCTCAATTTTGAGCCTTTAGTCCTAGATGGTACTGGCAAACGGCGACCACCATCGGAGTTCAAGGATATTGCGTTCGGCAACACGGCACTCGCAAGCGGGGCTCTAACTTGTCTTAATTCAAATCTATTCTATTGGTTCATTACGGTTTTTTCTGATTGCAGGCACATAAACAAGCGCGAAGTGGATAACTTCTTGGTTGATTTAGAAGACTTGACGCACCGACAGGAATTTAGAGCGCTTTCTGAGCTGGCAGGCGGATTAATGGACGACTTGCAGAAGAACTCTGAGCAAAAGAAAATGCGGTTTTCTCATGATACATTAACAGTGCAATGCATTTTCCCAAAACAATCCAAACCCATCATCGACGAAATCGACTGCGTGCTTGCAAAGCACTACGGCTTTACCGATGAGGAGCTGGACTTCATCATCAACTATGACATCAAATACCGCATGGGGCGAGTCAGCGAAGACGAGGAAACTTGAGTTTAACAACATGGGAGCATGTATAATTTTGGTACAGGTATAGAGATGAAAAACTTCGAAGAAATACAGGAAGTTCTTCAAAGGCATAAACACTCATTCAGGGAGCAGTACGGTCTTATAGAGATAGGCATCTTCGGTTCTTACGTCCGGGGTGAACAGAATGAGGAAAGCGACCTTGATATTCTCGTGGAACTGGAAAAGCCGGTAGGTTTTGTAAAATTCCTCAGGCTTGAGAACGCATTGTCACAACTGCTCGGCATTCGCGTAGAGATGGTTACCAGGAAAGCTCTCAAGCCCCATATCGGCAAGAGAATTCTGCAAGAGGTCCGGTATGTCTGAAAAAAGAATTCTCACGGATTATTTGAATGACATTCTTGAGTCCATTGCCGATATAAGGGACTTCACTGCAGGAACGACAAAAGAAGATTTTCTCAAAGATAAAAAGACGACAAAGGCGGTCGTGAGGTGCCTCGAAGTTATTGGCGAGGCTGCAAGCAAGCTTCCGAAAGATATACGAGACAGCTATCCGGAAATCCCCTGGCAGGAAACAATAGTCATGAGAAACCGCCTGATACATGAATACTTTGGGGTTGATCTTGAGATCGTCTGGCAGACAATAGAAGAAGATTTAGAGCCTTTGGATGCTGCCGTCAAAAGAATGATTGCAGAGAGAGCATGAAAATCACCTATGATCCCGAAGTTGATGTTATGCGCATTGTTTTCAGCGGCGCGCCTTTTGAGGAGAGCGATGAATACAAGCCGGGAATTATCCTCGATACCGATAAAAGCGGCAACATTGCAGGACTCGAAATGCTTGATGCATCGCGGCGCATGGGCAATCTGAGGTCTGTTGGGTATGCGGCGGCATAATAGATGTTCGACGATGCGAAGCTGCACTGACCGGTACCAATAAGGTTATGCGTTCTCTTGTGCAAGTGGATTCGTTGTATCCGGCTGCCCTTGGAACAATTCCTGGCGATGCAACCCCTCAGGTTATTTCTCTCATCGGCAATTCTGACATTCTGCAGAACAAAAAACTTGCCGTCATCAGTTCAGTGAAATGCCCCGGCCATATCATCCTCAAGACTTACGACCTGATGAAGCAGCTCAGGGATGCCGGGGTCACGGTTATCAGCGGATTTCATTCCCCCATGGAGCAGGAGTGCCTGAACATCCTGCTGAAGGGCAGCCAGCCGATAATCGTTTGTCCGGCTCGCTCTCTTGAAGGCATGCGCATCAAAGCGGAATTCAGAAAGCCGCTGGAAGATGGCCGTCTGCTGATTCTTTCTCCTTTTACCGCAAAGTACAACCGGATATCGGCAGCGAGGGCGGAATGCCGCAACCGGTTTGTCGTTGCGCTGGCCGATGAAATTCTGGTCCCGTATGCAGCGCCGGGGAGCAAGACGGAACTGCTCTGTGCGGAAGCGGCGCGCTGGTCCAGGCCTGTTGTCAGGCTCGACTTGGGAAATGCTGCGCTATCATTTGCTTATTGATCCCACTCCGCCCTGTGCATCTGAGCGTGGACTGCTTCAGTATGTTTCGGCAAACAGTTCGAAAAATGCGCGGGGATGATCACAGGCGGGGCACTTCTCCACCGCTTCTTCTTCCGTGTGGATATAGCCGCAGTTGCCGCATTTCCATGAGACGGGTGCGTCTTTTTTGAAAACCTGGTTCTTTTCAATATTGGCCGCAAGCTTCAGGTAGCGGGTTTCATGACGCACTTCGACCGACGCAATTTTCCGGAACGCTTCGCCAATCTCCGGGAACCCCTCTTCATCAGCAACCTTTCCAAAGGACGGATAAAGATCCTGCCACTCCTCATGTTCGCCGTTTGCCGCAGCCTTCAGATTATCAAGCGTAGTGCCCTGGGCTACGGGATAAGAAGCATTGATTTCGATCATGGCCGGAAGCTCTCCCTCCAATCCGGCAAGAAGAAACTTGTAGAAGCGCTTCGCATGCTCTTTTTCATTGTCAGCGGTTTCGATAAAGATGTTCCGTATCTGCTTATAACCCTCTTTATCAGCTATAGACGCATAATATGTATACCGATTGCGGGCCTGCGATTCCCCGGCAAACGCCTTGAGCAGATTTTCAGCAGTCTTTGTTCCTTTCAATTCCTTCATAAACATCCTCCTCGACGAACTATCGTTTTTCAATGCGATGAAAGTCTTATAAGATTAGCGCATTGCCCCGGCGGCTTTCAAGCACATACCGTTTTGTTCCGGAGACAAAAAAAGAGGCGGGCCTGCGGTGGCCCGCCCGGGATAACGGGATAACGAACGGCTGTGCGTAAACTGTTTAGCCGAGGATCTGCTTCAGATCAGCATCCGGCGTGGTAATCGGCCCGATGTTGAAGTTCTGAACGAGTACGTTCAGCACATTCGGCGTGATAAACGCCGGCAGTGACGGTCCGATCTTGATGTTCTTGATGCCGAGGAAGAGCAGCGTCAGAAGAATTGCGACCGCTTTTTGCTCGTACCAGGACAGGATCAGCGACAGCGGCAGGTCATTAACGCCGCAGTTGAATGCCTTGGAGAGAGCAACCGCAATCTGTACTGCCGAGTATGCGTCGTTGCACTGGCCGATGTCGAGCAGACGCGGGATGCCGCCGATGTCGCCCAGTTCCTTGTCAAAGAAGCGGAACTTGCCGCAGGCGAGTGTCAGAATAATCGTATCCTTCGGCGTTTTCTCGACAAACTCGGTGTAGTAGTTTCTGCCCGCCTTTGCGCCGTCGCAGCCGCCGACGAGGAAGAAATGCTTGATCGCTCCGCTCTTGACACCGTCTATCACCTTGTCGGCAACGCTCATGACCGTATTTCTGCCGAATCCGACAGTAACGGTTTTGCCCGGTACATCTGCCGCAAAGCCCGGCAGTGCAAGAGCCTTGTCAATTGCCGGCTTGAAGTTGCCGTCAGCGATGTGCGCAATGCCCGGCCAGCCGACGAGGCCGACGGTAAAGATATTGTCCTTGTAGGAGTCCTGCGGCTTCTGGAGGCAGTTCGTGGTCATCACGATTGCGCCCGGGAACGCGCTGAATTCCTTATGCTGGTTCTGCCATGCGGTACCATAGTGACCATAGAAGTGTTTGTATGCCTTCAGCTTCGGATAGGCATGGGTCGGAAGCATTTCACCGTGAGTGTAGATGTTAACGCCGGTGCCTTCACTCTGTTTGAGGATGGCTTCCAGGTCCTTCAGATCGTGGCCAGAAACGAGCAGTGCCTTGCCAGCCTTTGCGCCAAGCGGCACAGAGGTCGGGACCGGGTGTCCATAGGTGCCGGTGTTGCCGGCATCGAGCAGTTCCATGGTGCGGAGGTTGATCTCACCGCACTTCAGCACAAGACCGACCCACGCATTCAAATCGAGCGACTTGTCGAGAGTGGCAGCAAGCGCCTCCTGGCAGAAGGCATAGACCTTGTCGTCCTCCTGGCCGAGAATCTGGGCATGATCCGCATACGCTGCAACGCCCTTGATGCCATATGTGAGCGTATTCTGCAGCGACTGGATATCCGGATTGATAGTGGCATCGGACTTGACGCCGACGGCTTCGCCCTGCTTTACCAGTTCATCAGCGGTTGCAGCAGGTTTGAAGGTTGCCGGACCTTCGGCGACGCTGACACCGGCCTTGGCCTTGAGTGCCTCGCGAAGAGTAACGCATTCATTGATGAGCATGACAAACCGGTCCGGGTCGAAATCAACATTAGTTAAAGTAGAAAAAAGTGCTCTGACTGTAAAGACATTCACCTTGTTGTCTGTAATGCCTTTCTTGCGTGCCTCAACAGCTACCTGAGAAAGGCCCTTAAGCGCATAGACCAGAAGATCCTGCAATGCTGCCACATCAGGCTGTTTGCCGCAAACGCCGACCTTGGTGCAACCGCTTCCCTGTGCTGTCTGTTCACACTGATAACAAAACATGTTTCCTCCTCAATCCTTGTATTTAGCCCCCGCTGCGCGGGGGCAGGCATGCCAAAGCATGTGTTCAGTCTACCAGCCATCGGGACTGGTGTCCTTGACTTAGATCAAGACACCTCTTTTTTTGAGAAAATCGATGAAATTTTCGTAGCCTCCGCGTCCCAGAACCTCCCCGAATCGTTCTCCGGCAAGGCTTCTCTCCCGGTAAAAATCCAGTGCGGCATCAACGACACGAAGCGCCTCGTCCCGTGTCAGGATGCGGGGCAGTTCTCTGCCGAGCTGCGGATGACGCCCCAGCTTGCCGCCAACCAGAACACGATATCCCTCGGTTCCCCGCCTCAGCGGTCCGGTCGGGCAGACAGACATACACTTTCCGCACGCAAGGCACTTTGCAAAGTCAATCTCCGGATACACAACACGATCAGCAAGCGCAATCGCTCCTTCACGACATGCATCGACGCAGGCACCGCACGTGCTGCATTCTGCATCTGTCATTGCCGGTCGGCACGCGCCGATGATGCCGATGTCGGCGATCTGCGGACGGGAACAAGCATTAGTACAGTCGGCAAGAACAACCTGGAATTCGTGGTGGAGCTTAAGTGCACCAGAAACCTGCTCAGTGAGGAACTGCCTGATATTTTTTGACGCCGCAAGTTCTTCAATGCGCTGGGCCATGGCATTGTCTGAAACTGCCCGATTCGGGCAACCGCTCGTGCCGAAGCACGCCTCAACACGGAAGCCTTTTACCTCATCCTCCATTTTGTTCAGAAATCGGTTCCGGCAGGTATCAACGTGCTCCAACGTTACGATAGGTGATCCGCACCGCGCAGCTTCCTCTTCCACCCGCTGTTTTACACGTTTGCGGACAAAAAAAGGAACTTTTGCGACTGCGGCTTCTGCATCAGGCAACCACTTCACAGAACCCTCCTGGATTTTTCTCAATGATAGCGACATATGACCTGCCTGAACATTGACATAGATCAAAAAAGCGGGATCAGAAATGGCAGCCCGCATTGCCACTCTGCTTCAATTGAATTATACTTATACAATATCCCGGTTGCGGAGGGGCTTTTTTCTTCAGAAAGGCTTAATAATTATGAACTTAACCGAACACATCGCGGCAATTCCTCTTTTTGAGGGGCTAACGACGGAGCAGATTGAAGAACTGACTGATATTGTCGTTGACCAGACATTTAAACGAGGACAGAACATTTTTTCCGATGGGGAGCCGGCGACCGGCTTCTATATAGTTGCAATCGGCAAGGTGAAAATTTACAAAAGTTCACCTGACGGAAAAGAACAAATTCTCCATATCTTCGGCGCCGGGGAGGCGTTCGGGGAGGTGCCCATGTTCGCAGGTGGTCACTTCCCGGCAAATGCCGACACGCTGGAACAGACCCGCCTTTTTTTCTTCCCGCGCGCCGGCTTTGTCGGCTTGATCAAGCAGGAACCGATGCTGGCCATGAATATGCTCGGAGCACTGTCCCGACGGCTTCGCATGCTCGCTGCGCTGGTCGATAACCTCTCGCTCAAAGAAGTGCCCGGGAGGCTTGCGGCGTATATTCTGCATTTGAGTGAGGCGGAAGACAGCTCGGATGTTGTCGAGCTGGAGATTTCCAAGGGACAATTAGCCAGTTTGCTTGGCACTATTCCGGAAACCCTGTCACGCATCCTTGCAAAGATGAGCAGTCAGGGAATCATTACTGTTGACGGGAAGAAGGTCTCCGTTATCGATCGCAAGAAGCTTACTGAGCTTGCAGAGAGCGGAAAATTGCCGGCGTAACCATCCCCTGGAATTTTCTTTCATAGCTCCATATATTCAAATATAGTGAATTCGGCATATCTTGCCCTGCAAAAAATGCCTTTCTCTAGCCTTTTGACGCCAAATTTCTGACATGCAGCTTGATGGAATCCATTAGTATCGTTTTATTTCAAAGTGTTATTAGCAAATCAGGAGCAGGCATACTATTTGCAAATATAACATACAATCGATCCACTTTGAGAGGAGGAACCCGTGAGTACAAAGACAGTAGCACTCAAAGTCTCTCGCGACATAAAGCGGATGATCCTTGTCAATGCGATCTTCCTGACACTGTTTGTTCCAATAGTGCTCCTGAGCATGAAGGGATTCAAGGATCTGAACACGATTTCGATTATTGCTCTTTGGGGACTTGCGATGAGCGCCGGCAATTTCTTCTTTGTGCAGACGTACCTGACGAGAAAGACGGAATCGGACCTCAAAACCTCATTCGATTCGATACACCATCAGTTTGCACTTGATGATCTTACAGGCGTCTATACCCGCCGGGCGGGAATGGCGCGACTGCGTGAAGAGCTGGCCCGTTCACGCCGTCATGGGCGGACGCTCTCGCTGGCAATGGCAGACATCGACAAATTCAAAAACATCAACGATACGTATGGGCACCTCGCGGGAGACAAGGTCATCCAGAATGTTGCCCAGAGTCTTAAGTCACAGCTCCGCGAATGCGATCTGGTGATTCGGTTCGGAGGCGAGGAATTCCTGATCGTCATGCCGGATACCAATGAAAATCAGGCCGTGCAGCCGCTCGACAGAATTCGCCATCGTCTCTCATTCTCGACAACGCGGTTCAAGAATCAGGCTATCCGCTGCTCCATCAGCATCGGAGTTGCAACGGTTTTCCCGAAAGAAACCGACATCATAGATGCCATCAGCCGCGCAGATCAGGCGCTCTACTGTGCAAAACAGTTCGGACGGAACCGGGTTGTGCATAAAGATCAAATGAAACACGGTCAGCCGATTATGCCGGTGCTCGCATAAAAACAGAGGCACGGTTCCGGAGTCAAACTGCCTGACCCTCTCTCATTCCGGATCAAGAATGCCAATCCGCATTGTCAATCAGCTCTTCTTTCGCCTATACTGATACTATTATTTTCTCGCAGAGCTCACTATGGACTACACGATAAAAATAGGTGGCGAAGCAGGCCAGGGAATCCTCACCATCGGCGATACGCTCGCCCGCTTCTTTGCCTGTTCCGGCTATCATGTTTTTACTCATCAGGACTATGAATCGCGCATTCGCGGGGGCCATAACATCTATCAGGTGCGCGTATCCGACCGGCCGGTCATGTCGTCGCGCACCGGCATCGACATTCTGGTAGTACTCGATGCGGCGACCATCGCGATGCATGAAGGAGAGTTGTCGTCCGACGGTCTTGTAGTGTACGACGCTGCTTCGCTCAAACAGAAGCATGACAAACCGCATTTCCTCGATGTGCCGTTCATGCAGATTGCGATGGAACAGACCGGCAACAGGATTATGGCAAATACCGTTGCGACAGGCGCGGTGCTCGGCATGCTTGGTGTCTCGACGGATGCGCTGGAAGGCATATTCCACGACCTGTTCAAAAAAGATGATCTCATCGCAGCCAACCTGAAAGCAGCTGCGGCTGGTTATGGGTATGCGAAAGAGCATTGCATCCTTTGCAGCTTTCTTTCGGCAGACACAGCACACCCCAAAATGCTGATACAGGGGAATGACGCCATCGGACTCGGAGCGCTCGCGTCTGGCCTGCAGTTTTACTCAGCATATCCAATGACGCCGTCGACGAGCATAATGCTCTCGGTAGCAGCCCGTGCAAAGGAATACGGGGTCATTGTCGAGCAGGCAGAAGATGAAATCGCCGCAATAAACATGGCACTTGGTGCTTCATACGCAGGGGTTCGGGCGATGACCGGCAGTTCGGGCGGGGGATTTGCGCTGATGGTGGAGGGACTCTCACTTGCCGCCATAACCGAAACGCCGATTGTCATAGGACTCGTGCAGCGGCCCGGTCCGGCGACCGGCCTGCCGACCAAGACCGAGCAGGCGGATCTGAACTTTGCCCTGTACAGTGCTCATGGTGAGTTTCCCCGCGTGCTTCTGGCGCCAGGAACGCCGGAACAGGCGTTTTTCCTGACAAACAAGGCATTTGATCTGGCCGAGAAGTATCAGATTCCGGTCTTTATTCTCTCTGACCAATATCTTGCCGATACGCAGTGGACATTCGACAGCTTCGATACGTCAGGGCTGATATATACTGATTATCGCCTGCGAGGGCAGGCATTTTCCGTCCTTCAGTCCTATCAGCGCCATGAATACACCGAAAATGGGGTTACCCCTATGGCAGTGCCTGGCGACGGACCGCATGTGGTGATTACCGACAGCGATGAACATAATGAGATCGGAAACCTGATTGAAGACGTCGAGACGCGAAACAGAATGATGGAGAAGCGTCTATTCAAAAAGCTGCCGTTGATTCAGGCTGAAATCGCCCCGCCGACGCTCTACGGCCATCACGCCCCTGATGTCGTGCTGGTCGGCTGGGGCTCGACCTTCGGCCTGCTCAAGGAAGCAGTTGACGCGCTCAATATCTGTTACAGCAGTGCAATGCTTCATTTCAGCGAAGTCTATCCGCTGCCGCTGCTCGTCAAGCTCGACTACCTTGCCCTGCTCAGAAGTGCGAAGCAGACCATCTGCATAGAAAACAACGCGACAAGCCAGTTTGCCCGACTCCTGAAAACCGAGAACGGCTATACGTTCAATCATCTGATTACGAAATACGACGGACGACCGTTCCTTTTGGAACAGCTTGTCGGAGAGATTAATGCCAGGCTTGGATGATTATAAGGGCTTAACGCCTGCGTGGTGCCCCGGTTGCGGCAACTTCATGATCCTGAAAGCATTCAGGGAGACGATGCTTGAACTCGGGCTTGCACCGCACCAGTTTACCATCGTGTCGGGCATCGGCCAGGCAGGCAAGTTCCCCCACTATATCAAGTGCAACACGTTTAACGGCCTGCACGGACGTTCTCTGCCGGTTGCGACCGGTGTGAAGCTGGCGAATCATGAAATGCTGGTGATGGCGATTGCAGGAGACGGCGATTGCTACGGCGAGGGCGGAAACCATTTCATGCATGCAATGCGGAGGAATGTCGGCGTCAAGCTGTTCGTGCATGATAATCAGGTCTATGGTCTTACGAAAGGTCAGGCCTCACCGACTACTGCCGCAGGGACGATGACGAAAAACCAGCCGTTCGGGGTGCTTTCAGAACAGCTGAATCCGATGGCTATGGCGGTTGCGCTCGATTGCAGCTTTGTCGCGAGGACATTTGCCGGGGATGCCGAACATCTGAAAAGCATGGGCAAAGCCTCAATTGCGCACAAAGGCTTTTCGCTGGTGGACATTCTCCAGCCCTGCGTTTCATTCAATCCGGTGAATACGTATGACTGGTACCGCCAGCGGGTTTATCACATCGAACCGGACTATAATCCTGAAGATCGCGTGGCAGCTTTTGCAAAAGCACTTGAGTGGGGAGACCGCATTCCGATCGGCATCATTTACAGAAACACCCGCCTGACGATGGAAGAACGGATTCCGGTTATTGAAAGCACTCCGCTCATCAGGCAGCGTCCCGATCCTGCCCGTATCCCGGCGTCGCTGAAAAAACTCTCCTGAGCCGGTTCTGCTTACTTCCCCAACGCTACATCAAGAACCATCATCACCGTAAAGCCGATTATTGCTCCCATCGTTGCAAAGTCGGTGTTCCCTCCGCGCTGAGACTCAGGGATGAGTTCTTCTACCACAACAAAGATCATTGCTCCTGCCGCAAACCCGAGGGCATAAGGAAGCAGTTCACGCATGAAGAGGACCGATACAGCCCCGATAACCCCTGCAATCGGCTCGACCATTCCGGAAAGCTGTCCGTACCAGAAGCTTTTTAAACGAGAGAGTCCCTCCCGCCGAAGCGGCATGGCCACGGCTATTCCCTCCGGGAAATTCTGCAGACCAATCCCGAACGCAAGCGCTGCCGCACCGGCAAGCGACGCTTCCGGAATCCCGGCAGCAGCAGCTCCAAATGCAACACCGACCGCAAGCCCTTCCGGAATATTATGCAGGGTGACAGCAAGCACCAGCAGCGTAGTTCTGCGCCACGTTGTTTTTATGCCCTCGGCCTCTTCAAGTTTGCCGCCGAGATGCAGATGAGGGAGGAAACGGTCAATAATGCGCAGAAAGACGGCACCCGAAAGAAAACCGACCGCTGCCGGCACCCATGCCGGGAGCGACTTGCCTTCCGACATCGCGATAGCCGGAGCAAGCAGCGACCAGAAGCTTGCCGCAATCATCACACCACTTGCGAAACCGAGCATACCGTCCATTGTTCTTCTGCTCGGGCTGCGTGATGCAAAGACAAATGCGGCGCCCAGAGCGGTCACAAACCAGGTAAAAAGTGTTGCAATAAGCGCCTGGAGCACCGGCGATATATTTTGAAATTCGGCAAGAAATGCGTGCATGATTCCTCCCTCAGATGTCCTCGGAGCCTGTCGGACTTGAGCTATTGATTTTGGCAAACAGTTCAGGTCCAACTCTCCTGCGATTGTTTTTTTTCCGGATTTGCTTGCTCTTAATCGTTGTTTTCAGCTCATTATTTGCCATGCCGTCGTTGTTGAGACAATATTCCTCCGGCGCATGGCGCCCTATACCTTCAAAACATGCATTCTTTTGATGTTCCATGCAAGGCAGGCCAGGTTCCATTCGCCGTTTGCTGCCGCGCAACCACGCAGCATGAATTGCCGGAATCCCATGACTGCTTTGATTACTCCGAATGCAGGCTCTACCGTGGTCTTTCGTATTGCATACACCGCCCTGCCGGCGGTTGTCCTTAGTCGATGCTTCATCCGTGCCACTGCATCGGCTTGTTCAGGCAACGGTTCAAGCCCTCTGTGCCTCTCCCATATCGGTTCGTTACGGCTTTGCCGATCTATTGCCATATATGCTTCTATTCCCCATGCTTCACATTCGGTGATGTTGCTCTCGCTGTAGTAGCCGCTGTCGGCTATGATCGTATGTGCTTTCCCAAGCGGTTCCGGCAGGCCTCCCAATAATTCAACAGTAGTTTAAGAGATAAATCATCATAACACCCCTGAAAGCCA
>DATIKF010000055.1:0-1954 GCA_035477855.1 Dissulfurispiraceae bacterium | reverse complement strand
CGTCAATTTCAACTACCAATATCGAGCATTCGGCGTGCCCGGACTCGGGCTCAAACGCGGTCTTGCCGATGATCTTGTCATTGCCCCCTATGCCTCAGCTCTTGCGCTCATGGTGGCGCCCGAAGCGGCATGTCTGAATCTTCAGAGGCTTAGTGCAGAAGGATTTGAAGCCCGCTACGGACTCTATGAAGCCATCGATTATACGTCGTCACGCCAGCGACGCAAGCAGGAGAAAACGGTGGTCCGATCGTTCATGGCGAATCATCAGGGCATGAGTTTCCTTGCGCTCGCCTACCTGCTGCTGGATCGTCCCATGCAGAAGAGATTCGGATCGGATCCCTCATTTCAGGCTACGATGCTTTTGCTTCAGGAGCGTATTCCGCGGTCAACGAGCTTTTATCTTGAGCCGCCCGAGATCGCCGATGTTCGTGCGAGTTCCCGTGAAGAGGAAATGCCGGTGCGCGTTTTCAGCAATCCCAATACACCGACACCTGAGGTGCAGCTGCTTTCCAACGGGAGATACCATGTGGCGGTCACCAATGCCGGCGGCGGATACAGCCGGTGGAAGGATATTGCGGTGTCGCGCTGGCGGGAGGATACCACCCGCGATAACTGGGGTACGTTCTGTTATCTTCGCGATGAGGCAAGCGGAAAGTTCTGGTCAACTGCATATCAGCCGACGCTCAAGCGGGCCGACTCGAGCGAGGCGATTTTCTCGGAAGGGCGCGCCGAGTTTCGTCGCCGGGACTTCGACTATGATACGCACACAGAGATTGTTGTCTCGCCGGAAGACGACATAGAGCTGCGGCGCATCCGCATTACGAACTCCGCCCGGACGCGCAGGACGATCGATGTGACCAGTTATGCTGAAGTCGTTCTTGCACCGGCCGCTGCCGACTCCCTCCACCCGGCATTCAGCAATCTGTTTGTACAGACCGAGATCGTCCGCCGCCAGCGCGCCATCCTTTGCACCCGTCGTCCCCGCTCACGTGAAGAGCATACGCCATGGATGTTTCACCTGATGACTGCGCACGGGGGAGACGTCATGGATGTTTCCTATGAGACGGACCGCATGCAGTTCATCGGACGGGGGAGAACCGTTGCCAATCCGATCGTCATGAGCGGTCGTCCGACGTTCTCGTGTTCGCTCTCCGGAAGCGCGGGGTCCGTACTGGATCCCATCGTTGCCATCAGGTGCCGGATCACGCTTGATCCGGATGCGTCAACAACGATAGATGTCATCTCCGGTATTGGGGGAACGAGGGATGTCTGCATGGGCCTCGTCGAGAAGTATCAGGACCGGCGTCTTGCGGACCGTGTTTTTGATCTGGCCTGGACTCACAGTCAGGTGCTCCTGCGGCAGCTCAATATTTCGGAACCCGAAGCGCAACTCTATGGTCGACTCGCCGGCTCCATCATTTATGCCAACTCCTCGTTACGTGCCGACCCGGACATTCTCAAGAAAAACCAGCGCGGACAATCCGGTCTGTGGGGATACGCCATTTCCGGGGATCTGCCGATCGTGCTGGTGCAGATCGAGGATGTGGCCAATATTGATCTGGTCCGGCAGCTTGTCAAGGCCCATGCATACTGGCGTCTCAAGGGACTGGCCGTGGATCTGGTTATCTGGAATGAAGACCGCGCCGGTTACCGTCAACTGCTTCAGGAGCAGATCATGGGTCTTATCGCCGCCCGCTATGAAGGCAACATGACGGATCGGCCGGGAGGCATTTTCGTTCGGCTCGCCGAACAGATATCGAACGAAGACCGCATTCTGATCCAGACGGCAGCCCGCATTGTCATCAGCGACAATTGGGGACCGCTCGCAGAACAGATCAGCCGCCGAGCCCTCGTGAAAGCCATTGTGCCGCGGCTCAGGACGACTCGTGCTCTGCGCGGCGAATCCGCCGCTGTTGTTGCAATGCCTCGCAGTGATCTGATCTTTTTCAATGAG
>DATIKF010000054.1:0-1962 GCA_035477855.1 Dissulfurispiraceae bacterium | reverse complement strand
CTTTGTCCTGGCGGCAGAGTGGATTCAAGGGCGGTTACTGATTGGTTTCAGGAATTGCAAAGCAAGTACGGCATTATCGCTTATTGGGTGGGCTACGATTCCTGGAATTCGCCCGCCTGGGTGGAAGACATGGAAGTCAGGCTTGGGCACGAAAAAAACAAAACGCTTCTGCCGGTTGTGATGGGAGCAAAAACTCTGTCAGTTCCCATGAAAGAATTGAAGGCGGAACTAGCCAGTAAAAAACTCAATTACAACAACAACCCGCTCCTCAAGTGGGCATTAACCAACCTGGCGGTCGAGGTAGACAAAAATGAAAACATAAGGCCCATAAAAGGCAAGAACCAGCGGCAGCGGATAGACCCGGCTGTTGCGCTGTTGATTGCTTACACGGTACTTTCGAACAAGAACGAAGATTACAAGGCGCTGAGCTGATAGGCGGTGATTAAGTGGCAGAACGCAGGAGTTTGATGGACATAATATTTGGCGCGCTGCGGCAGAAGCGTGAAGTAACTCATCTCCGGGTGCTTTCCGGCCATGCGCCGATATTTACGCCGTGGGAGAACCGGCCTTATGAGGCTGATGTGGTCCGGGCGGCGGTGGATGCAGTCGCCCGAAACGCCGCGAAACTTAAGGCAAAACACGTCCGGCGGACACAGGGACAGGTGGCTGCGGTATGTGACCAGATAGAGCGGGTATTAACGCAGCGCCCGAATCCGCATATGTCCGCATATGATTTTATTTACCGGCTCACCACCACGCTGATGATTGATAACAACGCGTTTGCGTATCCGGTTTGGGGCGGCGCTGATAACGCTGTCCTAACCGCTGTCTGGCCGGTGAACGCAGTTTTCGCTGAGTTTGTTGAAGACCAGAGCAAGCTAATTTATATCCGTTTCCACTTCGGCGACGGCGGGAATGTCGTGCTCCCCTATTCTGAGGTAATCCATCTGCGGCGGCACTACTACAGCAACGACTTGCTAGGTGAACAAAACACCCCGATAAACGCAGCGCTCAAGGCTGTGCATACGACAAACGAAGGGCTAGCTCAAGCGGTAAAGACCTCAGCGTCATTGCGCGGGATACTGAAGTACCAGGGATTGCTGAAAGACTCCGACATCAAGGCCAACAGAGAACGATTTGTCACGGAGTACATGACAATGCAAAACTCCGGCGGTGTCGCAGCGCTTGACGGCAAGGCAGACTACCTCGAATTAAAGAACACGGCCATAACGATCAACGCGGCGCAGATGAAAGAATTGCGCGATACTGTTTTCAGATATTTTGGTGTGTCGGAGGCGATTGTCGAGGGCGACTACAAAGAAGACCAGTGGAACGCATTCTATGAATCCACCATCGAGCCCCTGGCGGTGCAGATGAGCCTGGAATTTACAGCGAAACTTTTTACTGACCGCGAACGCGGATTCGGAAATGAGATAGTGTTCGAGGCCAACCGGCTGCAGTACGCGAGCGCAAAGACAAAGACAACGCTGATTGAGAGGATGGTGCCGATGGGGCTGCTGACCGTGAACGAGGCGCGGGAAATCTTCAACCTGGCACCCGTTGACGGCGGGGATAAGCGGATCGTATCGCTTAATTACGTCCAGGCTGACAAACAGAATATTTATCAGCTCGGTGAAGAAGGGGGTACTGAAGGTGTTAAAACCCAAGAGTAACAAAGAAATCCGGTACGCTGAAATCAGGGCGTTTGATTCTGCGCCGGGCGAAATGATTGTCGAAGGCAGGGCGATTGTATACGACACACCAGCGCTTGTGTGGGAGTGGGATGGTGTTAAATACTACGAAGTTATTGCCCGCGGGGCGCTGGACGGTGCTGATATGAATGATGTACCGTTTAAGTATAACCATTCGGATTCGGTTATGGTGATGGCGCGGACGCGAAATAAAACGCTCTCACTTAACACCGATGAGCACGGTCTGATGGTTAATGCTACGTTGGCGGAC
>DATIKF010000053.1:0-2380 GCA_035477855.1 Dissulfurispiraceae bacterium | reverse complement strand
GTTTCAGCAGTTCCCCAAATATGGTATAACACGTATGCATAGCCTGTGCCTCCTTGTCAGATTTGGGTTTGCTCGCCCTTTATAATCTAACATTCACGGCTTCAGGCTATGCGCTTCTCTTTTTTTACCGGACACTACTGAATTTGAAAATAAAAGCATCGCTTACCTGCGGCTCATGAAACACTTGCATGTTGCTTGTGCCATCATCGAGCAAGACAGCAAGGCACTTACTGTTCAACGCAGCGATAGAATGAGCCTGCCCCTCAAATGGGAATTCCCTGGTGGCAAAGTCGAACCCAGTGAACTGCCGCAAGATTGCCTGCGCCGCGAACTTATTGAAGAACTCGGCCTGCATATCATCATAGAGCATGTGCTGCCGTCACACACTCATAACTACCCGGCATATACTGTCACGCTTTATCCTTTTGTCTGCAGCATAGCATCTGGTGAATTATCGTTGCACGAACATGCAGCTTTTGCTTGGCTGCCCCCTGAAACAATGCGTTCTCTTGATTGGGCGGCGGCTGATTTGCCAGTCATTCAAACTTATCTCAATAGCCGTGAAACTACACCTCCGTGAAACCGATAGCTCATGGTATTTACGAAGCACTCATTGATAAGTATCTTCAGGAGGCATTGGCACTGCACCCTGAACTCAGAACCGTTTTCGGCAAGATTGATCCTGAGGAGAAACCAGCTCGATACACATCATTTGTAGCAAAGGTTTTGGAACAGGCTCTGCGCGAAGAAGCCGACCCTGAAAAACAGCTGGCACTGTGCAACCGGATTCTCGAACAGGTTGCCAAGGAGCCCGGCAGATGCCACCTTGAAAAGCATCAACTTGTATCTTCCTCAAAGCCAATGTTGCTTGAAATCACCCCGCCTAATTACGGCACATCAGGAATTCCGCGCCCGCATACATCCATCGGCGAAAGCAGTCTTTTCACGGGGGCCCCCACTGACCCTCAACTGGCTCATGAGCTACATGAGGAGATGCGCTCTGCCGATGGGGTGGACATCTTGGTGTCATTCATTAAATGGTCTGGGTTACGTCTGTTGATGCCAGCTTTTGAGGATTTGTGCGCTCGCAATGTCCCGGTACGACTGATAACAACTTCTTACATGGGAGCTTCCGATGCCCCTGCCGTAGAATGGCTGGCTCGTATGCCGAATGTTTCCGTTCGCATCTCTTACGATACAGAACGCACCCGTCTCCATGCTAAGGCATACCATTTCAGGCGAAACTCCGGGTTCTCCACAGCATATATCGGTTCGGCAAATATGTCGCATGCTGCCATTACCAGCGGACTGGAGTGGACTCTCAAGGTAACGGATCAAGACATGGAGCACATTCTGGAAAAGTTCGTAATCGAGTTTGCGACTTACTGGAACAGCCGTGAGTTCCTTCCGTTTAATCCTGATGATCCAACTCTCTTTAGAACAGCAATTGACCGTGCTCGTAATCCGCACCGAACAGGACCTGCGGTTTTCTTTGATCTTCGTCCGCACCCTTTTCAGGAGCGCATTCTTGAGGCACTAGAACGGGAACGAAGCTCCCATAATCGCTGGCGCAATCTGGTTATTGCTGCCACTGGCACGGGAAAGACAGTGGTTGCCGCGTTCGACTTTAAACGATTCTTCGAGCAGAAACAGCGGCAAGCCCGACTTCTCTATGTCGCCCATCGTCAAGAAATTCTTCAACAGGCACAGGACACCTTTTGCAATGTACTCCGTGATAGGAACTTTGGTGAATTGCTGGTCGGCCAGTTTCAGGCCAATCGACTGGAACACCTTTTCTGTTCTGTGGGAATGCTTGCCAGTCGGCAACTCTGGGAACAGGTAGGAAGCGACTTTTATGACTACATAGTCATCGACGAGGCTCATCACGGGACTGCGGCCAGCTATAGACCTATTTTTGAGCTTTTTTCCCCAAAGATTCTGCTCGGCCTCACGGCAACACCAGAGAGGATGGATGGTGATAATATCGCGGCGGATTTTGACAACCGTTTTGCCGCAGAGATTCGCCTGCCAGAGGCGTTGGAGGAAAAGCTTCTCTGTCCCTTTCATTATTTTGGAGTGGCCGATCCCATCGCGCTGAATCAAGACGAGTTCTGGCGTAACGGCAAATATGATACGACTGCGCTGGAAAACGTCTACGTGTTGGATCATGCGCGTGCGAAGCAGCGAGTAGACGCCATCTGCGCAGCACTTGCCCGCTACGAACCAGATTTGCGAGTCGTTAACAGGCTGCTGAAAAAGTCCCTCTGCGGCTCAGCAGGGTCAATTTCGGGGGATGTTCTGACATGGATTGACCCGAGTTTTTCGATTCTTGAGCCTCTGAGAGAGTCGTTTTTGGCAGTGCATTTTGCATCAAGAGTTT
>DATIKF010000052.1:0-5100 GCA_035477855.1 Dissulfurispiraceae bacterium | reverse complement strand
TCGCTCTTCTGAGCAGTCCCGCCGAACCTTGGTGTATGGCAGTGACGGCCTGTTCGGAGAAGAGATTTTCCTTGGTGCCGGCAATGCGCAGATGATGCTGAAGGTATTGGGCCGTCTCTTGTTTTTTGAGCGCTTCCATATGGCCCTTTGCGACTACGCGCGAAGCCAGAGAGCGGGACTGTTCGAACATGAGGTAATCAATCAGGTTGTTCTGGCCGGCAAGGATCATCGCCAGGATGGGCTTGGAGTCTCCCTCGAACTGGGCGATCGTGTGGAACTCGGTGAAGACATCCAGGCGCATGAGGGAAGCTTCATCGATAATGATCACCGGTTTTTGACGCGCTCGGGCGAGATCGTGCGGATCATCATGGTAAGGGTTGCTTTGGAGGTTCCCCTTGTTTCGATATCCAGTGCATAGCACATCTGCTTGTACAGCTCGATCGCCGAGCCTGATGTGGCGGTCAGATAGAGGGTCTTGTACTTCCGAGGTATGGAGCTTCGAGCAGGCGAAGCGGAGGGCCGATGACTTGCCGCTGCCGATGTCTCCGGTAAGGACGGCGACGGCGCACAGGCCGATGGCGAACTGGACGCGTTGTTGTGCCGCCACCATGGAATCGCTCTTCATGAGATCTTCGGCCTTCATGTCCTGACAGAAGGGTTCCCGTTGCAATCCGTAGAAGATCCGATATGTGCTCATGACCGATGCTCCCCGGAGGGGCCGCCGCTAAAGCGTCTGCCCGAAAGGGCGATGGTCCTGTCTTTGGCCACGGTCTGCACGCCCCTTGGGATACACGCCTCCAGCCGGTTGCCCGAGGCCCGGTACCGTGCTATCCAGTTGTTGACGGTCGATATGCTGATCCTGCTGCGGGTGCTGCCCGGAATCTCCCATCTCTGCATGCTCTTTTGCCTAAGCAGACGGCGCACCTCGCCATAGTCCAGGGACCTGCCGCCCACAAAGTCCGCTAATCACCCCAAACCGAAACACCGCAACCCGCTTCTGCCTCTCTTCGTCCATCATAACCCTCCTTCATCTCGTGATGAAAAAGAGCACAATGCCGTCGCCGTGCGGCGTAATGGCACAGTTCGGTGGAGTGCCTGCCGATCAAACAGGTTTGCTCAGTAAAGCGGCCGCCGCACCGGCACAAAACCGCAGGCCGGCAGCTCATAAAACCCTTCAAGCAGACCGCCGTGGAAACCAAGCCCCAATTGACTCTTAATATTGCTGCCCAATGACCGCAGCCAGTGCCCCTGCCGCTGACGGCTCATGAAACGGTCTGCCCACATCCCCCGGCGGATGCGATGACAGAGACTTCCCAGGATGACTCGCCCCCCGGCACATGATGCCAGGGCCAATACCCCAAAGGCCTCAGCCGGTACACACAGCCGCATTCCGCACAAATATACCGCTTCATGCTAAAGGCCTCGGCGTATCCTTCGAAATACGCCCCGACATATCCGCGACTCCAGATCCTAACGCTGCCGCATCCCGCTCTCAAACATCGAGACGGTCTCGGGAAAACATACTCACGGACGCTCTCAAAAAGCTCCTTGATCCTTCCCATGAAAAACAGCAACAATATAATCCTCCTTGTGCTTGAAGCGACGGACGAGCCTGCGAAAACTCATCATAACGCGCCGCTTCGGGTCTTTTTATTGTGGGTACTTCATGAAGGTTAGTTTAATATGAATGCCGCGGCAGGTGGGTTAAAAGATTCTGCATAATCCTCGACTTCCAGGGTCAGCCTAATCAGCAAAACAACAGACAGTTTCACTCACAACTCCTGCGATCCCCCCCCCCAGTTTCTGCCTGCATAGCAGCTGCAACAGGGAGACGAAAAAAGTCACCCATTAAGCGTTAAATACAGAGAAATATGTTACAGTTTATCATGCAGCGAAAATCGCCATGACCGGCGAAGCAAATCAGAAAATCGGAGGATTGCGATGCCAGTGAAATCAACCGCACAGGAAGAAGAGTACATCAAAAGACAGGAAATCGAACGTATAAAAAAGGCAGAGGAGGAGAAACACAAGAACTTCTCCAAATCCGAAAAAAAGCGCATGCAGGAACTTCACTTCATGAAGTGCCCGAAGTGCGGCATGGAGCTTTTTGAAGTTGAATTCAAGGGCATTAAAGTGGATAAATGTTCAGACTGCGACGGCATCTGGTTTGATGCCGGAGAGTTTGAGTCAGTCGCCCAGCTCAACAAAAGCTCTCTGGACAAGCTGTTTGGTGTTTTCAAGAAGTAACGGCTAACCGGGCGCGATTAATAATCAGCCAAAAGCGCCCTGCTTTTGGCTGATTATTGCGGCAGTAAGCAGTTCATTGCCGAATGCCTAATCCTGGCTATTCCTGCCAGTTCTTGCCCGGCTTTCCCCAGTCGTGCTTATCATGACTCCCGAATCTGAGAGGTGGACCTTGGAATTAGGACAGTCGTATAAGGTGTAAAATATACGATTGACAGGAGGTCGCACCGAGATGAGCAAAACGAAGAGGAACCGATATTCTGGGGAATTCAAGGCAAAGGTGGCCCGTGAAGCGATGCGAGAGGGCACGACGATAGTGGAGATCGCAGCACGTTATAATATTCATCCCAATCAGGTAAGCGAGTGGAAGAAACAGGCCATAGAAGGGTTTGCAGAAGTATTTACTGGCAAGACCGGGCGGAACGAAGGAGCACACGAGGCTCAGCACGCGAAGATTGGGCAGTTGACCGTGGAGCGGGATTTTTAGCAAAAGCCTTCAGTCGATGAGTCGCGACCGAAGGAAAGAGATAGTCGAACCGGAACATTTGAGGCTCAGCATCACCAAACAGTGCGACCTGCTTCAAATCAGCCGATCGTCGTGGTATTGCGAAGCATTGGGGGAATCAGCGCAGAATCTGGAGTTGATGAGGCGAATTGACGAGCAGTTTCTGAAGACCCCGGAATATGGAGCCCGGCAGATGACCCGGCATTTACGGCGGCAGGGATATTGGGTAAACAGGAAGCGGATAAGACGATTGATGCAGAAGATGGGACTGATGGCGCTGTATCAGAAACCCACCACGAGCAAACCGCATCCTGAGCACAAGGTCTATCCCTATCTGCTGAGAGGCTTGGACATTACAGAGCCGAACCATGTGTGGTGCGCCGATATCAGTTACATCCCGATGCGACGGGGATTTCTCTATTTGGTGGCAATTATGGACTGGGCGAGCCGCAAGGTATTAAGCTGGCGGCTCAGCAATACCATGGAGGCTGATTTTTGTGTAGCAACCCTCAAGGAGGCCATGGGCAGATACGGCAAACCGGGGATCTTCAATACCGATCAAGGCAGCCAGTTCACCAGCATTGAGTTCACACAGACGCTTCTGGATGCCGGGGTTAAAATATCTATGGACGGAAAAGGCCGTTGGCTGGATAATGTAATGGTTGAACGCCTATGGCGATCCTTGAAGTATGATTGTGTTTATCGATATGCATTTGAGACTGGCAGCGATGATAGAAACGGCATCGGCGAGTGGATCAGGCAATATAACGAGGAGCGTCCACACTCTTCTCTGAACGACAGGACGCCAACTGAAGTATACTGGAATCTGCCAAAGGCAGGTTGCCCGGGGAAACTGGCGGCATGATGGCCGGTGGCTTCCACCTTAAATCAGCCCCAAAGCTGTCCAACCATTGGGGTCCACCTCTCTTCTTGTGATTTTGCTCATACTCTTTTTCCTGGTCAAACTTGTTCTTTTTCGGCTCCGCCTGCGCCTGCATACCAAGAAACATAAAACCGAGCATCACTACAAACAGGGAAACAATAAAACGGTTCTTCATGAGAGTTTCCTCCTGCATTTTCAGATTGACTGAACAGTACTGCACTCCTTCAGTTGCATGCAGTACTTCACCAGCCATTTGATGATTACACTATCTTTTCGGTGCTTCTTTTTCAAGACTGCTGCTGCAAGCATATCTCGGCGTATGGGCACGAGCTGTTGATTGCGTACTCACCACACGTTATGCTGTGAATCATTGCCTGTCTGCCTCCGTCGTTATTCAGGAAAACAGTTCTTGACAGAATATGTAGCATCTGCTACATTTGAATCAGGCGATATATCGCCTGATTCTTTCTCTATAAGGAGGGCACCATGCCGCCACTTGAAAAACATGTTGCAATCAGCCGGCAGCGGACCGGCAAAGAATACCGCGAACTGCACACCTGGATAGATGATGCCGACTCAAAGATCAAAGCGCAACGTCACGACATAACGCGCATTTTCGTCTTTGGCAAGCGTATTGAAAAGCAGTATGGTCAGGAAGGCCTGAACGAATACCTCCAGCATATTCATGACGATGTTGCTGCCAAGTTTGAGCATCTCCAGCACGATGTCGAGCAAATGACCGCCGATATTCTCGCCTATCTCGGCGTGAAAAAAGGCAGTGCGCTGAACTACAGCATTCAGCAGACTGACATCGCAATCATGAAAAATGCGGGCCTGAATGATACAGACCTCGCCCACTGCCTGAAGGTTGCGGACAAGGCGATCGAGATAGCGCAACGCACCGGGGTCCGTCTCGACATGGAACTGGTTGGTCGCGGGGCATTCTTCCACGACCTCGGCAAGGCGAAGTCGCATGACATGGATCACGGCAAAGTCGGAGCCGAACTCGGCATTGCGCTCGGCCTGCCGAAAGCACTCACCGACATTATGGAAAAGCATATCAGGGGAGGCATGACTGAGACTGAGGCGAAAGAACTGAACCTGCCGGTCAAGGATTATACGCTCAACTCGCTTGAAGAAAAGATTATTATCTACGCTGACCGTATGGTGGACATTATCACTGACGGCGTTGTGAAAATCGGCTCGGAACGGGAAGCTGAAGACCGCTTTGAGGAGTTCATCCGGGATGTGCCGAAGTACCATAAGAATGCAGTGACCTATGAGCGGTATCTCGGCTATCATCGTGAGATTCAGTCGCTTATTGCTTTAACAGGCTGCTGAAAAACTCTTGATGCAAAATGCACTGCCAAAAACGACTCTCTCAGAGGCTCAAGAATCGAAAAACTCGGGTCAATCCATGTCAGAACATCCCCCGAAATTGACCCTGCTGAGCCGCAGAGGGACTTTT
>DATIKF010000051.1:0-7501 GCA_035477855.1 Dissulfurispiraceae bacterium | reverse complement strand
CATGGATGTTTTCCTTACCCGGTTCTTCCCTACATCAGGCGCTCGGCGCTTTGCTATATTTTAACGCTCTTTCAATGACTTATATGTTCTCTTCTCTAACGGCGGCCTTTAGAACTTGCTCGCGAATGACAATTTTGGGATAAATAGTCTCCTGAATGCTTATGAATGCTTACCCTGCTCATACTCCTTGATATCAAGGTAAAACGGCGCGATGCTGCACGGTACAACCTGTCACCCGAGGACGTTCTGGACATGATCCAGGCGTCCATCGGGGGCATAAATGTTACCACCGCTTATTGAAGGACGGCAGCGCTATCCGGTCAATGTGCGCTACGCCAGGGAATTTCGAGACGACCTGCAGGGCATAAAGCGCGTCATCGTTCCCATTGCCTCTATCAGCACTGCCGACGACCCGCTCGGACAGGCATTGCCGGGTTCTGCGCAGGTCCCGTTGTCGGAACTGGCGGATATCAAAGTCGTCAGCGGACCGACGGCAATCAAGAGCGAAGAAGGCCTCCTTGCCGCTTACGTCTATATCGACTATACGGGAGACGACATCGGCGGTTATATAGAGACTGCGTCGAAAAGGCTGGCTTCTCTGAATATGCCGGAAAATTATCGCCTGAAATGGAGCGGCGACTTCGAATATCTGCTGCAAAGCCGCAACCAGCTTGCAGTCATTATCCCCCTTACCCTTTGTATCGTCTTCATGCTGCTCTATGTAAACACACGGTCGATGACAAAAACGTTCATTGTGCTGCTGGCGGTTCCTTTTTCGCTCATCGGTGCATTCTGGCTGATCTGGGCACTCGGGTATAACATGAGTGTTGCAGTTATTGTCGGGCTCATCGCACTTGCGGGCATCGATGCGGAAACAGGGGTCATCATGCTGTTATACCTCGATCTCGCGTGCAAAAAATGGCGGCAGGAGGGAAGGCTCCTGACGAGGGCCGATCTTCGCGAAGCGGTCATGTACGGCGCGGTGAAGCGCCTCAGGCCGAAGATTATGACGGTCGCCGTTATCCTTGCCGGCCTGGTGCCTATTCTGTTCAGTTCGGGCATCGGCTCGGATGTCATGAAACGCATTGCGGCTCCCATGGTGGGTGGAATCGTAACGTCGGCTGCGCTGGAACTGATAGCGTATCCGGTTATCTACATGATTTGGAAAGGCAGGGAGTTCAGGGATTAGGCAGCGCCTTTGATGGAAACCCAGCCTTCCCGGAGCTGACGGAGCAGAGAAGAAACCCGGCGCATTGCATCGGCATCATTTCTGGCGTTTGCAAGGGTAATTTCCCGCATAATGTACAGGTAAAGGTTCATCAGATTTTCAGCAACCTCGCCGCCGACTTCAGGATTCAGGCAGTTCAGCAGTTCATCGATAATCGCAAGCGCCTTGTCGACAAAGCGGAGCTTCAACGCCGTCTGCTGAGACGTGGCGGCAACGGCAGCTTTTTCCAGAGACTCAATGGCGCCGTCGTACAGCATTATCACCAGTTCCAGAGGATCGGTCGTACTCATGACCTTCGCGTTCGTATACGAGTTCCTCGCATATACAGCATTAGCAGTCAAAGTGGTCCTCCCGTTCAGATTCTGTCTTTTATCATATCGGCGGAAAAAACAATTACTTGAGAGGACAACGGCAGGAAGGATTCCGGACATCCTTTCCAGAACAAGCGCCGGAGTGACAGGCAAAGAAAAAAGGCAGGCTTACAGGGTATTCGTAATTACATTTAGAATTTACTTGATATGTAGCACAGAGTGCTATAATATTAAGTAAGGAAACGAGCATAAATGAGAATATTTAAGACAAAGTGGTTTATGCGTTTTGCCCGAAAAGAGGATATAAACGACGAGCAATTGCTTGAAGCAGTCCAGCGAGCGGAAGCCGGCTCAATTGATGGAGACTTAGGCGGCGGTCTCATCAAGAAGCGCGTAGCCAGGCATGGTGGGGGGAAAGTGGCGGGTATAGGACGATAATTGCGTACCGGACTAAAACACGGGCCTTTTTTATATTTGGGTTCGTCAAGAGTGAAAAATCAAATCTCAATGTTGTCGAGCTGGACGGGTATAAAAAATTAGCTCAGCTTCTGCTGAATTTCAAAGATGACGATATTGGAAAAGCGAAAACAGAAGGCGAATTGGAGGAAATAACAAATGAAAAAAGCATATAGATCTAAAGCGCTGGCTGCACTTCACGAAACAGCCTCCGGATTGCACAAAATCGGGCTGGTAACAGATAAAACCATGCGAGACTTTGATGCAACATGCTTGACCCCGATAGAAAAACTTTCACCAGAAGAAATAGTAAAAGTAAGAAAGCTGGCTGGCGTCAGCCAAGCCGTTTTTGCCTGTTATCTTAATGTGAACGTAAGTTTAATTAGCCAATGGGAGCGAGGAGAAAAACATCCTCAAGGGCCTTCTCTCAAGCTTTTGAATCTTGTGAAGAAGAAGGGTATTGAGGCTATAGCTTAATTTTCACTTTCAACAGGAGATACGAATACCCTGTTTATAAAAAAATGCTCTAACTGCTGCCGCCGAACGCCTTGCTGATCTGGCTCAGTTGCTCCGTCACATAATCGCTCTGCCCCTGAAGCTGCTGCAAAAGCTGATCAAGAGCAGTATACTGTTTTTTCAGACGCGCTTCAATCTGGTCAAGACGGCGGGACATCGCCTCCGCCTGCTTCTGAATATTCTTCACCGTCGCCTGCAGACCGGTCTGGCGGCCGGGGAGGATGCCGTCAACATACGTCTTCAGCGTGGAATCCAGCGAAGCACCCATGGCGTTCAGCGTCGCAACTACGGCTGACGAGTCCGCTGTGATTGCGGCATCAAGCTTTGCTGCATCGACACTTAAAACACCATTTTTGTCGGTGGAAATGCCGAGATTTGCGAGTTGATTGCCGGCAAACGTGGAAGCAGTCACCCCGCGAATGGAATTGCCGAGGCCCAGCAACACCGACTCGCCCGAAAGCGCGCCTTTGGCATCCTTCGAGCCGCGCAACTGTTTAATCTGTGTGTTTAACGCATTGTACGCAGCCACAAATGCATTTACCTTTGCCTTGAGCGCATCTGTGTCTTTGCCCACAGACATTGAAACCGCGGTCGCGCTCTCTTTCCTGAGCGTGAGCGTGACGCCGTCAATCACGTCTGATATGGTATTGGTTGGGCGGGTTACCGCAAGTCCGTTCACATCAATCTGCGCGTCGATGCCGTCCTGAAGCTGACTCATATTGAGCGTGCCGGTGTTAAAAGCAAGATCAGCAAGGTCTCCTGTCGCGCCGGTAACGTCGATGCTCATTTTGGCAGCAACGCCCGTTGAGGCAGACTCAAGCACCATCTTGTAATTCCCGGGAGAAACCTGCACAATCGAAGCCTTTACCCCGGCATCAGCGGCATTGATGGCGTCGCGCACGCCCTGAAGCGTCTTGTTTGAATCGTCAATCGTGATATTCCTGGTCGCGCCGTTCACCGTAACGGCAATGGTGCCGGTTCCCATGTCCTGTGTAAGAGACGTATAATTATCAGCGTCTTTTGTCGCTATGCGATGAGCATAGGCAAGCGAGCTGACTTTTATAGTATAATCGCCTGCGGTTGCCGCACTGGACGTTGTCGCCGTAAAGTATGACGCATCGGAAAGGGTTGCTTTATACCCGAGAATTGACGATTCCTTGAGACCGGCGGCGGCGCTCTTGAGTGAATTCACCGAGCCGAGCAGTGAGCCGATCGCGGTAATCTTCGACAGGTAGGCGGCTTCCTTTTTCTGCAGTTTGGTGAGCGGCTGGCTCTCCACCTTCATGAGCTGCTGGACGATAGAAGCCGTGTCTATCGCTCCACCCGTTATACTGGACGTACCGGTAGTAGCCATTATAATTCCCCCGCCTTCTCCAAAAGACTGTTCCTACGCTTTTGCGCTGAAAAGATTCTCGGTGCTTGCCCTGAGCTTGCTCATCATATCGAGGTACTCTTCGGGCGGCACCTGCTGCACAACCTTGCCCTTTTTATCAACGAAACGGATAACGACATTCTTGTCGTCATCCACAGCAAAAAACGCCTTGTATTTATAGATCTCGGCCTTCAGTGATTCCGCCGCCTTGTTCTGCACCTGCTGCCTCTTCTCTTCCTCGTCGGAAGCAGCCGGCTGCTTACGGTTTACCGATACAACGTCTTCGGCAACCGGCGCGGCACTCCCCTGAACGCTCTGACCCGCAGCTGCGGCGGCGGCCTGCTGTCCGCTTCCCTGCCCGGCAAGACCTTGTGGTACTGAGAGCGTCATAAGCGTAGTTTTCAGGCTGTCAATGTTCATTTCTTTGCCTTTAACTCTTTATATTCCTAAAGTAGTTCTTTCCTCAGTATATCAGTTCAGGGGAGACGGCAGAAACCGCCCCCCCTGTTTAGTAATTACTTGCCGAGCAGTGCGAGAACGCTCTGCGGCACCGTGTTTGCCTGCGACAGGATCGAGATACCTGCCTGCTGAACAATCAATGCCTTTGTGAGATTCGCGGTTTCAGCTGCATAATCGGCATCCTGGATTCTGGAGCGGGATGCAGTCAGGTTTTCAACCGTTGAACTCAGGTTGGCGATGGTGGATTCAAAACGGTTCTGAATCGAACCCAGAAATGCACGGCTGCTGTTGATGCTCGTCAATGCGTTATCCATCGAAAGTATTGCAGCATTGGCACCTGACACCGTAGAGATGTCAATCGCGCTGACCGCAGTGCCGGTAGCAGTAGCATTGGTCGTACCATCGGCAAGTCCCTTTACGTCAGCAGCCGCGGTACCGCCAACAGTTATCGAGCTGGTTCCGGTATACGTGACGCTATAGCTGCCATATGTGATGGCTGCAACGTCGCTCAAACCAAGATCGGCCAGACCAGCGGTCGTTCCTGTGCCGCCGGTGAAGCTGATAGCGATATTGCGTCCGTCAGCAGCAGTCAACGTGAGACCGCCGCCGCCGTTGGCAACAGCCGTCACGCCCGTAGCAGCACTGTTTGCCGTGATCGCCTGAAGGGTGGTGTTGATGTCCGTTGCCGATACGCCCGTCAGAATGCCTACGCTGATATTGATGTTGTTGAGCGTAATCGAGCTCGCCGTGGTACCGGCAACACCAGTTGCCGCATAGGTGCCGGCAGCTGAAACAGTAGATGCAGCAGTCGCCTGCAGGCCGGAAATGCCGGATGCATTAATTGCAGTAGCAAGAGCCTTGGCATTGCCTGCAACAGCCGCACCGCCGGATGCCGAAAAAACGTCGATAGCCGGGCTGCTCCCGACCTGAATGGTGAACAGACCGGCAGCGGTAATACCTGTCGAATCTATAAGGGTCGTTCCGGCAATCGATGAACCATATCCCTGACCAAGTGCGCTGGTACGGGCACTGCCGATATTGGAAACCGAAATTGTCTGGTTAGCGTTTGCACCAACCTGGAAGACCTGGGAAGAGAAACTACCATCAAGCAGAGTGGTCCCGTTAAACTGGGTTTGGGTAGCAACACGATCAATTTCCTGAATACGCTGCGTTACTTCAGCCTGCAGAGCTGCGCGGTCAGAAGCACTGTTGGTGGCGTTTGCCGACTGAACCGCCAGTTCACGGATACGCTGCAGGTTGTTGGTAACTTCATCAAGCGCGCCTTCAGCGGTCTGCGAGAGAGAAATACCGTCGTTAGCATTTCTGACAGCCTGGTTGAGACCATGAATCTGAGTGGTAAACCGGCTTGCGATAGCGAGACCTGCTGCGTCGTCTTTTGCGGAGTTGATTCTGAGACCCGAAGAAAGTCTCTGCATTGCAGTCGCGAGCGGGGACTGTGCGTTGTTGAGGTTTCTCTGTGCGTTGAGTGAGAACAGGTTGGTGTTGATTGTGAGAGCCATGGTGATCCTCCATGAAATTTAGTATCGGGCATCCTTGCCCTTTTTTACGCTCAAACCCGGTTTCTGTTTCCGTGATTCTCGATCTGTCACCCCTTTCCATCGCGGCGAGAGCCCGGGTTGTTTGCTTGTGTAAGTTATCGGCGGCTCGTGAGATAAACTTTAGCGGCAATTTTCCTTTATTTTCAGGTTGTTGTTCTTCTGTTTTCGACACCTGAATGTCTTTTATCCGTTAACAGAGGCATTGTCGTCCGTCATTCCGGCCTTCGGCATGAGCTCAGCCGAACGCACGTCCGGAATCGGGTCCGGTCTGTCAGGGATCAGACCAGTCCGAGCAGGTATTCGTCGCAGGGCTTTATCAGGATTCCGTCGCGCAGCAGTGTTTCCGATCCCCGATACAGCAGCATTCTTTCTGCCTCCGGATAGTCCTGCCCAAAGGTCTTGAGCGACCGCAGATCTTTGGGATGTATGGTCGCCGTGTTCTTGACCTCAATTGCCTGAAACAGTTTTTCCCCGTAGACAATGAAATCAACTTCGCTGCCGGCACTGGTGCGCCAGTAGTGCAAAGCGGTCAGCGGATGGCGATAGTCAAGCCATGCCCGGAGATGCTGTGCCACAAGCCCTTCCAGCGCAGGTCCTGCTTTTTCTTCCGGCCTGTCCAGAGGGCCCGACGGCCGGAGCGCCGAGAACAACCCTGCATCGAAAAAGTAAAACTTCGGATGCTGAACGGTCGCCCTCTTTGCCCTGCGGGTAAAAACCGGCACCCTGAAGGCAAGCAGCAGGTCTTCGAGAATGCGGATATACCCTTCCACTGTCTTGCGGTCAACGCCGCAATCACGCGCAACGGTGCTGATATTCAGTTGTGCTCCATGCGAGAAACTTGCTGCTTCCAGAAAACGGGAAAAGTTGCTGAAGTTGCGCGTGAGCCCTTCCATCAGCACTTCTTCACGAATATAGAGATTAAGGTAGGAGTGCATTGTGTCAAGCGGTTTGTCGCTGTCGACAACCACCGGAATCATGCCGTGTGTCAGGGCAGCATCGAGACGGAAGGTGTTTTTGATCTCTGACGCAAGAAAGGGATGCATCCTGCGCATCACTGCCCGTCCGGCAAGCATATCAGCGCCGGTTTTTTTCAGCTTTCGTGCGCTCGAACCTGTCAGAACAAACTGTATCCCGCGTTTGTCTTCGATGAGACTGTGGACAACTTCCAGCAATTCAGGAACCTTTTGCACTTCGTCAATGACTACGATGTTTTTGTCCTTGTGAGCACGTACCAGTTCGCGCAGTCGCTCGGGTCTGGCAAGGTATGACCGGTAAATGTCGGGAAGCAAGAGATCTAAATATAAAGCGTCCGGGAATGCATCGCGAACAAGTGTAGACTTTCCCGTCCCTCTGGGGCCAAGAAGAAAAAAACTCCGGGGTTCTGGTCGAAATATGCGTGGTGCTTTTTCCATAATCAATCCCAATATGGAATTAATACTACCATATTCATGAAATAATGTCAGTAGTGTCCGGTAAAAAAAGAGAAGCGCATAGCCTGAAGCCGTGAATGTTAGATTATAAAGGGCGAGCAAACCCAAATCTGACAAGGAGGCACAGGCTATGCATACGTGTTATACCATATTTGGGGAACTGCTGAAAC
>DATIKF010000050.1:0-2606 GCA_035477855.1 Dissulfurispiraceae bacterium | reverse complement strand
AACTGTGAATCGGTTTCCTCGAAAGCGGCTGTATTCACTCCGGCGTCTTCAAGCACCGTGTACCCGTCAAGGCTTTTTGTTCTCAGCTTGTACATGATCGAAGAATGGAGCTTGTTGATCTCCATCTGCAAGTCGTTGATGACTTCGGCGACGCCCTGACATTTCCTGTCCCACTCGGAAGCCGACGGCGTGTAATAGCCGAGGATTGGTATAAACGGGAAGCGGTCAACCCCGTCGGGATGGGGACCGTTATAGAGTTCGAGTTCGTCTTCTGCACTGATAATAAGCTTGACTTCGTTCACGGTCTTCGGCTTGAAGATGAGCTTTTCAAGTTGTTCGGGCGCGAAAAACATACTGGCTTCTGCAACGGCTCGCTCCATGTCGTCGGTATCGAGAATACGCTGCATCTGTGTGGCTTGATCGATGACGACAATCTTCTTCACCGGGTCTTTGTACCACTTCTCGACGATGTTCAGCTTGTCTTTCCCAACGTCCTTGTCTTTCGTCATGGAAGCCGCAAAGTTCATTTCCTTGCGGCCGGACATCTGTAAAAGTTCGGCTTCAAACTCGGGCCACAACTGAGCCGCCATCTGGTTCGGGATGTACTTCCGCCTGAACATAACGTTGCAATCGCCGGCATCGACCTCTCGCATATACGGGTCGTGAAGTATCTCATCGAACTGAGTCTGGTAAACGCAAATGTCGCCATTCACAAGGTCGTAGTCAAACACCCTGTCAATCGCAACCCATCCCATGCCGCCTATAAAAGCATCCTGTGCACCAAGGCAGAAATTGGTGTAGTAATTCCGGTCAGAAAATATCCACTGCAAAAGCCTGCTTCGGATGTCACACGAAAGGTCGTCCGCGCCCTCGACCGGGTGAAGTTTCAGGTCGGTTCTATTGGCAAGGATATACCCATACAGCACGTCAACGTGGCGCTTGTAGAAGTTGATAACCGACTGCGGGCGGTTCTTCTTCGGCCTGGGTTTAACGTCGGCCCACTGGTCGCCTACGTACATTCTTACCCTGTGGGCATGGGCCTCGCGCAACGGCTGAAGCGCCTTCGCGTAATCAAGATATTCCTTGCGTATGTCTTTCAGTTCCATTTATTGCCCCATGTACGCATATTGACCGGAAGCTTCGTAGTCGTCAAACAACGGCCTCCGCTTCTGAGTCTTCGCCGCAGGATTAGCGGGGAAAGTCATCCTCATAACTTCGTTGTGCAAAACATCGGGATTAACGATAAACGCCTGACAGTTGAACATGTCATCGTGCGTAAGCCTCGGGAACGCCAGGTATTCCTGGTTCACGAACTCATCGACAAGATTATGCCGTTCGCCTTTCAGGTCGTCATACCATATTTCGCGCGGAAGCCACATCCTCTTTTCCTTGTAAAGCGGCTGCAACTTCTCGATCTCGGCGTTCTTGTTCTTCGTTTCCTTGATGGGAACGATTCGCATAATCACGCCCTGCTCCCGCTTCTTCTCCTCAAAATATTCAATGTCCTGTTCCGCTGCGGTCTTCGCGTAAAAAACGCACTTGATATTATCCCACTTATCATGAATCTTCTTCAGCGCTTCCCATCTCTCGGAAAGGCTGAGTTTATCCCTGACCATATCACGCCACAGATAGTTTCGCTGGTTGTCGAGGTCCACAACCCACGCCACGAAGTAGTCCGACTTCAGCCCCTTCGTCCTCGCCGGGTCCACAAGAACGTACCGATTAACCCTCGACTCAACACGCCCGCCGTGGTGCTCTATCCACATCAAGTCGAATTTCTTCTCACTCGTCGAAACCGGGTTCATGTCAAGCTGGCAAGAAACCTGCCAGTCCGTCAAGTCGGCAGTAAGCTGTTCCGCGCTCTCGTCATTCAAAAGCACGTACTCGTCGTTTTTCTTCCACGAGTGAATACTGCGATACCACGACTCGTTTTTACTCAAAGCATGATTGGGATCGCCAAAACCATAGAACGTCCCCCACACCCTTCGCCTGACGTGGCTCTCATCCATAAGCAGAAGCGAACTGTTAAAGAACTCCTGCGCTTTCTTCACCTGCTCGGGCGAACTCACGGTTTCTTCGTTCACGATGTCGTCATAGTCCTGAATCGTATAGTGTTTGGACGTGGGAAGGTTATCCACAAGTCCCCACGCCTCGACCGTGCTTTCCCTCGCCGTTGCTCGGCGATGAACGATGATACCGCTCTCCTCGCTCCACTTCGGGCTTTGTGCTTTAGGATTGTCGTACAGGATAAAGCTATCCCCCAGGTGATCCTTCCCGAACGCGCCCTTCAGCAATTCATTGGTTTCAAATATCTGCATTAACTCACGTAAGAACGCCTGAGAAATTGCGCGCTTGAACGAGAAAATCCCGATCCTTTCGTCGGGGTTCTTCATAATCTCCTGAATCCTCAACGCCTGGGCTATCGACGTTTTCCAATGAAATCTGGGCCAGAAAAACGCCGAACGCTCGTTGTTGTCCTGAACTTCGTAACACCGCTCCACCAGCCACGGCCTATTCACCAGGGTCCGGTTCAGCACAAAATACAAAAGGAAAAATATATCAGTCTTCACGCCGATGGCGACGCTGTTGTAGAAATGCTTCGCGTC
>DATIKF010000049.1:0-1972 GCA_035477855.1 Dissulfurispiraceae bacterium | reverse complement strand
ATCGCACAAATCAACGTGTTCTATGGAGGTAAAAATGACTGATGCAATCGTAAAAGCACCGATAGAGAGAGTCAAAAATTACATCATGTCCGCTGAAGTGAAGGAGCGCTTCGCCGAAATGATGGGGCACGGCGGAATCTACTATCTCAACCAGGTGATGATCATGGTAGCCAATAGCCCCCGCCTGGCTGAGTGCGAGCCTAAATCGATCCTGATTAGCGCCATGCGCGCCGCCGCGCTGCGGCTGCCGGTCGATCCAGCCCTGGGGCAGGCATGGATCATCCCCTATAAAAAGACGGCCACGTTCCAGATCGGCTATCGCGGCATTTACGAGCTGGCCATGCGCACCGGATTGTACCGGTTCGTAAACGTGATTACGATCTACGAGGGCGAGGAAGTGACGCAAGACCGCATGACCGGGCAGCACGAAATATCTGGCGCACGCACAGATAAGACCCCCATTGGCTATATGCTGTACTTCCAGCTCACCACGGGGTTCGAAAAAACGTTTTACATGACAGTACAGGAAATCGAGGCGCACGCTGCGCGCTATTCGCAATCCTACAACGACCGCGAAGTCCGTGGGCAACGGATCGGGAAAAGATGATGATGAAAACTGTCCTGTCGAATGGACTGCGCAAGTGGGGGCGCTTCCAGGCGTCCGACCTGGACACTCTCAACGCCATCGAGGACGCCCAGGGGTGGGTCGAGAACGATCTGCCGGAGGAAAATCAGGTCACTGTCCCACCGCCACCGCCAAAGCGCGCCGAAGCCGAGATCATGGCCGACCTGGGCTTCAGCGATCCGCGCGACGATGCCGAGCTTGACGAGGCAAAGCAAGCGATCAGGGAGATGCAACAGCAGCTCGAGGTGGACGAACCCGACCCGCTAGATATATACCGTAACATGTTGACACCGAAGGGCAAGCGCTTAGGCGATCTCGTCCCGGCGGATATGGAACGACTGCACAAGATGCTCCAGGTGCGCGAGGCTGAGGGCAAGATGACGGACAGCGAGCGCCGGCTGATGGAAGGCGCTGCGGCGCTGAGCGCGGCGTATCGGCAGTAGACGCTATCCCTTGCCGGCCAGGGTGACGACCGGCGCTGTGTCATGAAGGCGAGGTGCAGAAATGAGTAAAGAGACTTTGCTCGACCTAAAAATCGTGGAGGAGTGCGCCGGGCATATACTGGAGGTGCTCGCTCCGGTATGCCATCGCATTACTGTTGCTGGCTCTGTCCGGCGGCAGGCATCCAAGGTCCATGACCTGGACATTGTTTGCTGGCCTATTGTTCGGACCGTCAAGACCTATGGCCTGTTCGGCGAGGTTAACGCTCAAACGGTGGACATGAGCGAGCTGAAAAACCGGCTGGTGGCGGTCGGCGCACAGGAGCTGAACATCAACTTCGGTATTACCCGCTTCAATATCTGCTGGGAAAAGCAAGCGATCCCGGTCGAGATATACCTATCGGAGCATAACGGATCCAATTTCTACGCTCTGCTACAGATGCGCACCGGAAGTGCTGAGCTTAATATTAGCCTGGCCGCAAGAGCGAAGAGGCTAAATCTGTGTTATGTCGCAGGGTATGGGGTCTTCGATATGCGGGAAATAAAGCGCCTTGACGATGGCACCGAGGACGGTATCTTCGCCGCCCTGGGCATCCCCCCCATTACTCCCGTCAACCGCAACTGGCACTATCTGTACTGTCCGGAATAGCAAGCGCATGGTTCGCTGTAACCCTTGCCGGCCAGGGCGCGACCGGCGAAAGGATAAAATGAGCGAGGAAAAGGCGGCGTACAACGCGAATGACGCGAGCGGCGGTGACGTTCTTAGTATGGACGAGATTGAATGCAGAAGGCAAGCGGTTCAGAATTTAGTTGATGCCATAGAAAACTTGTTTGCTCCTTTAGCGGATCAGATGTGCCGGATGGTAGGCACGATATATGACTGGATGGAGCAGGTTCGACAGGAGAA
>DATIKF010000048.1:0-3343 GCA_035477855.1 Dissulfurispiraceae bacterium | reverse complement strand
CTCCGAGACGTTCAGTCGTCGGCTCACTTCACGCTGCGGCAACTTGCCCTCCACTATAAACTTTACTGCTTCCATCCGAAATTCCTTCGTGTACCGCCCTCGCGGGATTCGCTCCATGCTCCACCTCCATCTCGTATTTTATCCGAGACTTTGGGGTCTTCTTTTTTCAGCATACGTCAGTGGCTAAGGTGCCAGTTTCGATGCCTTTAAGTACGACTCTGTGCATGGTACAATGATTCGGGCAGGTCAATGTTATTCTCAGTGAAGAATGAAAGACTGCCTGCAAGGTAGACTAAATGTTGGCCATCCGGAACGCGAGAGAGAGGGAACATGCAGCTGCTTACCGAAGAACACATACTGCTTCTGATAGTCCAAATTGCGCTGCTTCTGGGTTGTGCGCGGGCGCTAGGCGAGGTGTTCCGACGCATGGGGCAACCGTCTATTACGGCCGAGATTCTTGTTGGCATTCTTTTCGGCCCCACCATATTCGGACGTATCGCTCCGGATTTGCACGCGCGTCTGTTTCCTGCCGATCCGTATCAAATGAAAATGTTTGGAGCCATCGCGTGGCTTGGGATTCTGTTTTTTTTGCTCAAAGCAGGCTTGGAAACCAATTTCGCGACGGCTTGGCGACAACGGCGTCAAGCCTTGAAGCTCTCCATGTTCGATCTTACCATTCCAATGATCATCACCTTTTTTCCCTGCTTGTTCTTGCCCGCTCGCTACATGGGGGCGGACGTGGGGCGGCTTATTTTTGCCCTATTCATCGCTGTGATCATGACCATCAGCGCATTGCCTGTCACGGCGCGTGTGCTTCAGGATCTGAAGATTTATCGCACCGATCTGGGGCTGTTGATCATGTCGGCCCTGACCATTAACGACGTGGCCGGTTGGATAGTGTTCGCGCTTATTCTCGGTTTTGTCACGGAAGCCGCCGGCATGACCTTGTTTCAAATGGGTTTCGTCTTGGTGTCCACCATCGCATTTGCAGTCTTCTGTCTCTCCTTGGGTTCGAAACTGTTTGACAGGATCCTGCGCTTTCTCCATGCGAAACGTGTGCCGGAACCCTCCGGTTCGCTGACGCTCGTGGTTGTGGCTGGCTTGCTGGGGGGGATCACTACCGTCTGGATTGGTATCCACGCGCTTTTCGGATTCTTCATCGCAGGCATCATGGCTGGTAAATCGAACCGGCTTTCCGAGCGCACGCGGCATGTCTTCGATCAGATGGTGCAGGCTACTCTTGTGCCACTCTTCTTCACCGCCGTTGGTCTGAAGCTGGATTTTCTTAAAAACTTCGATATCTGGCTGGTCCTTTTTATCCTAGGGATCGGCATGTTTGGTCGCTACGTGGCAGCCTATCTCGGCGCTCGCTTCATCGGCCATCCTTCATTGTATAGTCGTCTCATTGCCGACGCCCACATCCCCGGAGGAGAGATGCAGATTGTGATCGGCATGCTTGCCTTGGAATATGGTGTCATATCGGAAACGGTCTATGTTGCCGTTGTTTTTGGCGCCGTATTCACCTCGGTGATATCGGGTCCGCTTATGGGCAGGCTATTACGCAGGATTGAACAAATAGACTGGCTGTCTTTTCTGCCTGTTGATCATATCTGTGTGGGAATGGCCGCCCGCAGTCGTGAGGAAGCGATCCGCGAACTCTGTGCATGCATGCACTCGGAGATAGACGAACACAATGTGGACGAGATTACACAAGCCGTTCTCCTGCGCGAACAAGAAATGACCACTTCGATAGAGGGTGGCGTTGCGATACCCCATGCACGCATTGACGGTCTCAAGCGTCCTGTGGTGGCCATGGGGCGCTGCGGGCAGGCACTGGATTGGAACAGCGCGGATGGTAAGCCAGCCCAGTTGGTGTTTCTTGTGATCACCCCGCGTGAGAACCCCAGCATTCAACTTCAATTGATTCGGGGCATCTCTTGCAGCATTGCCGATCCTGACGTGCGGGCGAAGTTGATTCAGGCAGACTCCGCCTCTGAGGTAATGGAGATCCTTCGACAATGGCTGTACCAGAGCGAACAGGGCAAGCTGTTGTAACCTGAATCCCCCCCGGGTATTCCGGAGAGCGTTTTATTTGAGTCAGACCACAACGGTCGACTCCTGCATCTGACGATAATACTTGATTTCCCGCTCCGCCGGCGGAATATCGCCGATGGACTCCAGCAAACGGCGGTTATTGAACCAATCAACCCATTGCAGCGTAGCGTATTCCACCATATCCATTGTCCGCCATGCCCCCCGATGACGAATCACCTCTGTTTTGTAGAGTCCAATTATCGTTTCTGCCAAGGCGTTGTCGTAGGAATCGCCCCGCCGTCTAACGGATGGGGTCACACCCTTGCGC
This sequence comes from Dissulfurispiraceae bacterium, assembly GCA_035477855.1. Classification (GTDB taxonomy): domain Bacteria; phylum Nitrospirota; class Thermodesulfovibrionia; order Thermodesulfovibrionales; family Dissulfurispiraceae; genus JAAYUK01. The sequence goes on along the minus strand of DATIKF010000048.1, from coordinate 981 downwards.
CTCAGTTCCCGATGCAGGACTGCATACTCCGGTTCCGGGCGCGGCAGCCATCGACCCGACCGCTCCTTGCCAAACAACCGGGTTTCAAGCGCCGTGTCATCTATGTCATCGGGCAGCGGCCAGCCTAAACAGGCCAGCTCAGCCCGCCGCAGGTATTCAACTACCGTACTGTGCGACATGCTGCAGGAACGCGCGACCTGTCGCTTACTCAGACCCAGGACAAAGTACAGTCGCAGCACTTCTTTCATTTTGCGCATGGATAACCTCTCTGCTGGCATCGTTCCTCCTTGTGGTGTTCGTCAAGGATTCACAATGACCTATGGCCAGTACTGTTATCCAGCGTGCTGATATGCTTGCGTCAAAGAACTTTCGATTTGCGTTCCGATCATCCCGACCACTCATTCCGATCAGCATGAAAAAGTGGTCGCTTTCTATCGGAATCAGTGGTCGCCTTTGATCAGAACAGGTGGTCGGCTTCTATCGGAATGACTGGTCGGGTTCGATCAGAATACGCACAGAAGACTGTTTTCTTCAGGATAGCGCTGAAATTGCGGCAATATCGGCGCATTGTTTTGCCCGCAGGCATATTTGCACCACTCCGCCTTTGGCGGCTCCATAAAACCGGACATTTCTATGTTGCCCAAAAGAGGACATTTCTAAATTGCCTTGACACAGTCGCCTTTTCTCCCCTTGACTTACAAGATTGCCCTGTCTTATACTCCGACCGTCGAAAAGCACTGCCTTATCAATTATAAACTAAAAAAAATGAACGAATGAAGAAACCAGTTAAGCTTTTACTTGCCATTTTGTTGGTAGTATTGTCGGGTGCTGCCTTAGTGCTAACAGGCTGCTGAAAAACTCTTGATGCAAAATGCACTGCCAAAAACGACTCTCTCAGAGGCTCAAGAATCGAAAAACTCGGGTCAATCCATGTCAGAACATCCCCCGAAATTGACCCTGCTGAGCCGCAGAGGGACTTTT
>DATIKF010000047.1:0-10229 GCA_035477855.1 Dissulfurispiraceae bacterium | reverse complement strand
GCAACAGAGCGGATTTATTCGGCGAAGTAGTCGCTTACATGGAGGTAAGTGCCGGGCGAATACCTCGGAGGACGGCTGGATGCCGTCCGAGAATGAGCGGCGTTGCACGTCCTGTCGGGCTAATGACAATTCCCGGTTTATTGATAAACAAGGGAAATATAGCTCTAAACTCAGTACAGTAACCCCAAAACTGTACTGAGTTTTTTTATGGGGAATTTGATCAACTCTGTTTCCTGTCTTAAAAAGAAATTACCTTGCCGTTTCCGCGGGCGTTAACAACATCACGGAACTTTCTCACGTTTATGCCTCGGTCGACCGTTTATCGGCGTATCTGAGCAGCATCTGAGCTGCCGAGACATCAACACAGCTCTGTGCAGATGACGTCCGTGCTACTCGAACAGCTTAATCATTGAGTCGGCCTGTGTTTCGAGCGACTGCATGCTCTGAGACATGTTCGCATAATACTGCTTTGTGCGGTGCAGATCGCCGGAGATATTGAGGGCGGTCAGGATGGCGGCGCGCAGCGGCGTTATGTTCGGATAGCTTGAGTAGACCTGCTGTAGTTGTTCCTGAACGTGTGCAGCCACCTGCTCAATTTCTTCCCGCGTTGTGTCTCCCTTTATGACGTACTTCTGTCCGAGAATGGTAGTTTCGACTTTCTGCATCTGGCTTTACGCACCCGTTGACAAAGAATCGAGTTCGTTCAGGAGCGTCTCTATCTGCAACCTGACCGTATTTCTTTCCTGTGCCATCCGCTCAATCTCAGCGTTTTTTTCGTGCAACGCCAGCTCCAAGGCAATGACCCGCTTTTCGAGGGTTTCCTTTTCTTCTTTCAGGTGGCGGAGTTTTTCGACTGCCTGCGCTATTTTCTGCTCTATGGATGTGGGGATAAGATCGTTCATGTGGATCTCCTTGCATTTGGTTGGGCAACGGGCTGGTTCCTCTGCAAAGAGACGTCTTGCAGTGTCAGAGGAGTCCGAGTTGTCGTTGTACGGCTCTAATGTCTGTTTCATCGCGCATCCTGAGATACTGAAAATATGAGGTCAGGACTTTCTTTGTATAGTTCTGCGTTTCATAATATGGAATATCTTCCATGAATTCGTCAACTGCTCCATACGCGCCTGTCCGAATCCATTCCCGGACAACCTCTTCCCCCGCATTGTACGCAGCAATCGCATAGGGAATGCCGCCAAACTCGGCGATGAGGCTTTTCAGATATGCTGCTCCAAGCATGATGTTTGTCCTGGGCCGATAGATATCATCGGCGCTCCTGTACGGAATTCCGGCAGACTGCGCAACGCGCTGCGCTGTCTGGGGCATCAGCTGCATCAGCCCCAGTGCGCCGGCAATGGAGCGGGCATCGGGGTCAAAGAGCGATTCCTCGCGGATAACGGCGAGCAGGAGGCCTGCATCGAGGCCGGTTTTCCGTGCAGCCTCTTCAACCTCTGCACGATATGCAACCGGAAAATAGAGGTCATGAACGGCGGAGCGGTACGGAATCTTTGCAGCGGTTTGAATGGAAAGCTTGTAATTGCGGACCCGCCGGAACTGTTCGCTTGCCGCAAGGAGTGTGTCGTTGGATGATGCCTTTGCAGCAATGAGCTGGATTTCTCCGGAGGCTTCCTGCAGAAATCCAAGGCCGAGCAGGATCTCGACCCGTTCGGAGTTGAGCTTGCGGCTGTCTGCATCTCCGGGAACAACGCCTGCAAAAGGCTGCGCCTCGCGGACAGAGGAGAGGAAGGCATAAAAATCACCCGCGCCGCCTGCCGGATATTTCCGCGCCGTTTCGGGATGCAACTGCTCCAGCGAACGGTTTTTCCAGTAAAGGTACTTCAGCTTTCCGTACGATGCCTGCAGGCGCCCGAAAAGCTCTGCTGCCAGGGCAAAATTTTTTGTCCGGTAATGTGTCCAGCCGGTCAGCCAGAGAGCCTCTTCTTTTTCGGATACATACCGGGAGGCAACCTTATCATACATCAGCAGGGCTGACCGTGCGTCGCCTTCACGCCTTTTTTTAGAGGCATACGAAAGCAGCAATGACCCGGTGCGACTTTCCCTCGAGCGGAGCAGTGCGTCTATTTCGCTCTCGAACGACTGCAGCTGATTTGACCGGAGCAGCGAACGGGCATGCCAGTATGTGTTGCCAGTCTTTTCGTACAGTTCGGCAGCTTCACGATATTTTTTCTGCCGGAACAGGGCGTATGCGAGGCCGTTATATGCCGACGTGCGGACAGATGGTTTCATCTCTATCGCATCACGGAACCGCTTTTCCGCATCCTGAAACATCCATGCAGAGTTGAGGTTGCGGGCTTTTGCGAGCAGGTCTTCTGCGGCAATATCGGCTGGGTCGAGTTCAGCTTCCGCCGGTTCCGCTGCGGGAGAGACCGTCAGGAAGAGCTCATGAAAGAGTGTGCGGGCACGGTCAATCTTTCCTTGTTCCTTCAGGAAAAGGGCGTAGCGGTACTTTGCTGAAAAGTCTGCCGGATAGTCGGCAATATAGCGGCGAAACAGATTGCCGAGATTCTCACCGGAGCGCTTTTTTTCGAGCTCAATTTCGAGCAGACGGATGGATTTCGAGAGTGGCGTTCCCTTTCTGCTTTCCCGGCTTGCCTGAAGATCTGATAGGGCACTTGCGGTATCATTCGCGCCAAAGTGAGCTTTGGCGCGCCAGTAGAGGGCATAGTCTGCCAAAAGTGGAAGGTTTGCTGCGGCTGCAGAAAGCTGTTCAATCGCCCTTTGGTACTGACCGGCGTCAAGGGCGATTTTGCCTTCATATAAAGCCGTGGCGGCCGGTGTCCGCATTGATGCAGCAGGGGATTCAACAGCGCGGCAATCTGTGAACATGCTGCTGAACAAAAGAATAACGCAGATGCCTGTTACGCGGCTTATTAAGTTCATCAGTATAAAATAGCACAGTTAAAACCATGACGGGCAAGCGGCAGCCTGATTGGAGAAGGATGCTCTTCCCCCAATTCTTTTGTTTAGTAGTTTTTCAGAGCAGAACGTGCGCGTATGGTACAATATCAAACACTTTGGTTGATAAAGGTTTTTTATGAACATACGGCTGACAACTGAAGAGCATGTTACGACGGAACCGGGCGAGACGCTCCACGCTGCGCTCAAGCGCGCAGGGGTCGATCTTGTGGCATCCTGCGGCGGCACAGGAAGCTGCGGCAAGTGCAAGGTGCGCGTCGTCTCCGGAAAATTTGCCGGAGTGCCGTCCACCAGACTTTCCCTGAGAGAGCGTGAGCGCGGTATGGTGCTTGCATGCCAGACAACTGCCGAAACCGATCTTTACCTTGAGGTGCCCAAGGAGTCCCGGCTTGTGGTCGGCGACCAGATAGCGCTTTCGCGCACCGGCGAACTCGCAGCCTATCTCCGCACCTATGAGGCTGAAATTAATCCACTCACAAAGCGCATTGATCTTGAACTCCCGCCACCGACGCTTACCGACAGCATCAGCGATCTCGAACGTTTGAAGAGGGCTCTTGTGCTGTCCGGATTCGGCGGCATTCGCCTGTCTCACGGGTTCCTTGCGACGATGGCCGGGGTGCTTCGTTCCGCGCAATGGAAGGTTTCGCTGACCTACGTTGAGGACAACGAGTTCAGCGATGAAGCACTTTTTCTGACATCGCAGGACGATGCCCATCATCGCTACGGCATTGCGGTTGATGTCGGGACGACTACCGTTGTGCTGTATCTCGTGAGACTTGCCGACGGCGCTGTTGTTGACGTTGCATCGACCTATAACTCCCAGATTCAGTATGGCGATGACGTTATCACCCGTATCGTATTCGCCACGGAACAGTCAGACGCCCGCCGGGGAGTGGCAGCACTGCAGAGCGCGGTTATTTCCGATATCAATGCGCTGCTGGACGCCGTGACCGCTCGTCACGCCATTGCCGATGAGTCGATTGACGCTGTTGCGCTTGCGGGCAACACGACGATGTCGCATTTAGTATGGGGACTGGATCCCGCCTCGATTCGGGAGGAACCCTACATACCGACGCTCAACTTTTTCCCTGACTGGAAGGCTGGAACGCTCAGACTGAAGGTGAATAGACAGGCACCGGTGTTTACCATGCCGTGCGTTGCCAGTTATGTCGGCGGCGACATTGTGGCAGGAGTCCTCGCATCGAAAATGCACCGCCGTCCTGAAACAGCTCTCCTGATGGACATCGGCACGAACGGGGAAATCGCCATCGGAAACGAAGAATGGCTTATCACCGCTGCCTGCTCTGCCGGCCCCTGCTTTGAAGGAAGCGGCATCCGGTGCGGCATGCGCGCCACTGCGGGAGCCATTGAGTCGGTTCGGATTGATCGCAATTCATTTGAGCCTGCGCTGTCGGTTATCGGAAATGTGCATCCTGTCGGAATCTGCGGCTCCGGGATGATTGATGCGATTGCAGAGCTGTTTCAGTGCGGCCTGCTCAATCCGAAGGGCCATTTTGTTGAGGGGATTGCCTCACGCATCCGGAAGGGGGAGGCCGGCCCTGAGTATCTTTTTGTGAGCAGCCCGGAACACCATGACGATATTGTTCTGACGCAGACGGATATCGAAAACCTGCTGCGCGCCAAGGCTGCGATGTATGCGGGTGTTACAACGCTGCTTGCGGAGGCCGGGGTTGCGGTTGATGCGATTGAGCGTGTTTATATTGCCGGCGGCTTCGGGAGCTATCTGAACATTGAGCAGGCCATATTTCTCGGCATGCTTCCGGACCTGCCGCGTGAGCGGTTTCATTATCTCGGCAACACATCCATAACAGGCGCCTACCTTGCGCTGCTTGCGAAGGAACTGAGAAAAGAAGCTGAAGCTATTGCTGCGAGCATGACGTACATAGAACTTTCGGCCTCGCGTCTTTTCATGGATGAATATGTTTCCGCGCTTTTTCTGCCGCATACTGACCTCGCCCAGTTCCCGTCAGTTGCGCAACGCCTCGGAGCGCGGAAGGAGTGAGCACTCCGGCGCAGAAACCCGGTTTCTGGCGGTCGGTACATCGGGACTACTCTGTTGTTTTCGAGCGAGATCCTGCGGTCAGGAGCGGCCTCGAAATTCTGCTCGCCTATCCCGGGTTTCATGCCATCGTCCTGCATCGCATAAACCATCTTTTCTGGCAGTGGGGCATTCCGGTGCTTCCCCGCCTGCTGTCGCATATCGGACGATTTCTGACCGGAATAGAAATTCACCCCGGCGCACAGATCGGACCAGGATTTTTTATCGACCACGGGTTGGGTGTTGTCATTGGGGAAACTGCTGAAATCGGCGAAAATTGTCTTCTGTACCAGGGAGTGACGCTCGGGGGAACCGGAAAGGACAGGGGCAAGCGCCATCCGACCCTCGGAAACAGCGTCGTTGTCGGCGCCGGGGCGAAAGTACTCGGGCCGATGCGGATTGGCGATTATGTTAAGATAGGAGCTAATTCCGTCGTCCTCATCGAAGTGCCAGATCACGCAATCGTCGTAGGCGTTCCCGGCAGAATCGTCAAAAAGAAGGTGATTCAGATCGGCGATGAAGGTATCGTCGGAGATTCCGACGCTGTGCGTCTGCCTGACCCGGTTGATGAGAGGATTGACGAAGTGCGAGACCAGCTCGCCAGGGTTGAGGAGCGCATCGAGCGTATGGAAGGAAGGGGAGGCAGAATGAAGATTTACAACACCATGACCGGCAGGAAAGATGACTTCGTACCTCTGGCGAGCGGTCGCGTCGGCATGTATGCCTGCGGCGTGACGGTTTACGATTACTGTCATATCGGTCATGCCCGGAGCGCGATCGTTTTTGATGTGATCAGCCGCTACTTCCGGTATAAAGGGTTTCAGACGACGTTTGTACGGAACTTTACCGACATCGACGACAAGATAATCCGGCGGGCCAACGAGACGGGAATGACATGGGACGCGGTTGCCGGAAAATTTATCGACGAGTATTACCGAGACATGGATGCGCTCGGCATTGCCCGCGCGGACATTGAGCCGAAGGCTACCGGGCATATCGCCGAAATGATTGATGTCGTGCAGACGCTCATGGCAAAGGGTCATGCCTATGCCGTGCAGGAGGGCGAAAACGAGAGCGTCTACTTTGCGGTCGGAACGTTCAGTGAGTATGGCAAGCTGTCCAAAAAAGATATCGACGACCTGCAGGCCGGCGCACGCGTCTGCGTTGACGAGCGCAAGAAAAGCCCGATGGACTTTGCGCTCTGGAAGGCGTCCAAGGAGGGCGAACCATGGTGGGAGAGCCCGTGGGGCAAAGGCCGGCCGGGCTGGCATATCGAGTGCACCGCAATGGCGATGCGCCACATCGGCGAGACTATCGACATTCACGGCGGCGGAGCCGACCTTATCTTTCCGCATCACGAGAACGAAATCGCTCAGTCGGAGGCATGCACCGGCAAGCCGTTTGCCAGGTACTGGGTGCACAACGGTTTCATTACCATCGACAAGGAAAAGATGTCGAAATCGCTCGGCAATTTCTTTACAATCAGGGAAATTCTTGGTGTGTACGATGCTGAAGTCGTACGGCTTTTTGTGCTGTCGAGCCACTATCGCAGCCCCATAGAATTTTCCCGGGATCAGCTTCACGACGCGGAATCTTCAATCGACCGTTATTACAACACCGTGGCGCGGATGGATGACGTCATCGCACTGGCGCTTGAGGCGAAATCGCCGAAGATGCAGCCGGCAGCGGAGGGTGCCCTGGAGAATATGCTGGATCGCTTCCTTCCGCAGTTTGAAGAGGCGATGGACGATGATTTCAACACTGCCATTGCAGTGGGCCATATTTTTGAGATTGTCCGGGAAATCAACCGATTCCTCGACACAAAGCCGGGCGGTCCCGAAGCTGCTGCATTGCTGCGAAAAGCGAAGGAGAGCCTCCGCACTGTCGGCGGTGTTCTGAACCTGTTCATCAGAACTTCGCATCAATGGAACATTGATCTGCTGCGCGTAAAGAAGGTCCCGCTGACGGAAGATGGCATTCAGGTGAAGATTAAGGAGCGGCGGACTGCTCGTGAAAACAAGGACTGGGCTGCTGCCGATGCTGTCAGAAACGAGCTGGATGCCGCCGGGATTGCTCTCGAAGACGAGAAAGACGGAACAGCGTGGCGCGTCAAGATCGTCTGAAAAAGTGCAACCCTGAAGAGCGAGCACCCCGGAGCGTGCAGAAAACCGGGCAGCAACGGCCTGGCGGCACGGCATCCCGTGAGCATTTCGCCGGAACGTCCGGCCGTCCGGAGCAGCCGCTCTGTAAAGCCGGTCCCAGGCCTGAAGATACCGGTGATTTTATTTACGGCATTAATCCCGTTCATGAGGCGCTCAAGTCCGGCCGCCCCCTGTTTGCCCTGTACGTCCTGAATACTGAACACAGAAATGTGTTTTCGCTGATACGGCTTGCAGAACAACAGCATATTCCGGTGAGGCGGATAGGCCGGGATTTTTTTGACATGAGGTTTGACAAGGGGCACCAGGGTATTGCTGCTCATGTTGCACGGAAGAAAATGCTTTCGACCGATGACCTGCCGAAACTCCTTGCTCAGGCAAAGGGGCATGCACTGTTTCTTGTTGCCGACTGCATCGAAGACCCCCGCAATTTCGGGGCAATGCTTCGCACTGCCGAGGCTGCCGGGGTGGACGGCGTCATTTTTCAGGAGCAGCGTTCGGCAGGCATATCACCGACAGTTGCGAAGGCATCCGCCGGGGCGCTCGAGCATCTCTCTCTTGTTGAAACGGTCAACATCAAGCACGCGCTGCGAATCCTGAAAGAAGAGGGAGTGATGATTGTCGGCGCTGAGGCGGGCTCGAATAAGCAACCGTGGGATATCGATCTCGCCCGTCCTGTGGCAATCGTCATGGGATCCGAAGGAGAAGGCATGCGGCGCACGGTGCGCGAACTCTGCGATGCAGTGGTTGCGCTGCCCATGCGAGGCAAGGTCGGTTCGTTGAATGTTTCGGTGGCCGCAGGGATTATGCTGTTCGAGGTCCTTCGCCAGCGGGCACAAAAAAGCTGACTTTTTTTGTTGTTTCGTGGCACGATAAATGTTTAGTTTGCAAGGAGTACCCTTTGCAGCAGTACTCCGGATAAATCATAGGGTGAGGTAGAAGAATGACGGAAGAGAACAAGAGCGCAGAGCAGGCAACGACACCTGAAGAATCGTTTGCTGATCTTCTCGAAAAAAGCATGGGAACTTCGGATCGGCTTCGGCCCGGCCAGAAGGTCAAGGCTACGGTCATCAGCATTTCGGGTGAGTTGGTCTATATTGCACTTGGCGGCAAAAGCGAGGGCAGTGTTGCGCTCGACGAATTTAAAGACGAGTCCGGCGCAGTTCAGGTGAAGCCGGGAGATGAGATTGAAGCAGCTTTTATCGGCGTTCGTGACGGCGTTCGTGAGCTCACCACGAAAATCAGCGGCATCCCCTCTATCAAGATGAGTTCTTTTCGTGGTGCCCACGAAGCAGGCCTGCCGGTGATTGGGGAGGTCAAGCGTGAAATCAAGGGCGGATTCGAGGTCATGATTGACGGGGTAAAGTGCTTTTGTCCGTTTTCACAGATTGACCTCAGGGGCGGCAGAGAGGTCGGAGTCTATCTTGGCCGGAGTTTTCCGTTCAGAATTCTCGAGCTTTCCGAAGATGGGCGGAGTATCATTCTTTCGCGCCGCGCAGTGCTTGAAGAAGAGAAGCAGGCAAAGATAGCCGAACTGAAAGTAACGCTTGAAGTCGGCAAAGATGTAACCGGAACGGTGAGGGCAGTCCAGAAGTTCGGGGCATTTGTCGACCTGGGCGGCATAGACGGACTTATCCCGGTGAGTGAACTCGCCTGGGGGCGTGTGAACAAGGCTGAAGATGTTCTTGCTGTCGGGCAGGAAATCACTGCGCGTATCATCTCAATCGACTGGGAGAGGAGTCGCCTTTCACTCAGCCTGAAAGCGTTGCAACCCGACCCGTGGGTGGAGGCGGCAGCAAAGTATCAGGTCGGACAAAAGGCTGATGGAACAGTTGTGCGCCTTACCGCGTTTGGGGCATTTGTGAGCCTTGAGCCCGGACTCGACGGGCTGATTCATATCTCAAACTTCGGCACCGGCAAGAGAATAAATCATCCGAAAGAAGTAGTCACGGTCGGTCAGCCGGTTGAGGTCTATATCATCGGTGTTGAGCCTGCCGACAAGAGAATCTCGCTCTCCCTGCAACCACATGTGAAGAAGGAAGAAATTCCGCTGCCGAAAATCGGCGACCTGGTTAACGGTACGGTTGAGAGAGTCATGCCGTATGGCGTTTTTCTGAAAATGGAAAGCGGCCGCACCGGCCTTATTCCCAATGAAGAACTTGGCACCGTATTCGGCACCGACCACTCCACCATGTTTCCGCAGGGTTCTTCCCTTCTGGTGCTCGTCATCGACGTCAACAAAAACGAGGGCAAAGTACGCCTGAGCCTCAAGGGCGTTCAGGAAAAGGCTGAGCGCGATGATGTGAAGAGCTTTCTTGCGGAACAGAAAAAGGAAGAGGCTTCGGATATGGGCACACTCGGTGCGATGCTCAAGGCGAAGATGGCGGAAAAGGGCTTTAAGGTCTGACGCTGCCGAGTTGCCGCTCAAAAGTGAGTACAAGGGCACGCTGAAAAGAGCGTGCCCTTTTTGATGTCACCTGGCGAGCAGTCAGTTGTCTTCAATCACCGGTTTGTTCTATAGTTCAGCAGAAAACTTTTTCAAGGAGACACGTTATGGCAAGCGCGAAAGCAGCAAAGCAGATTATTTTTTTTATGCCGAACAAGGTAGGGCTTATGGCTGAGATCAGTGCCGTCCTTTCTGCAGCAAAGATAAACGTGACCGCCATGTGCGGCTACGAGCGGGAGGATCTGGCCGTTTTCATGCTGATGGCCGACGACCTGACAAAGGCAAAGAAGATTCTTAAAAAACTTGGCGCTGAGATCAAGGATGAGGCGGTGGTTGCTGTGGAGATGCCGAACAAAGTCGGTCAACTCGACATGGTTTCAAAAGCTATCGCCGCCGCAGGGGTAAACATTCATTATTTCTACGGTTCTACCGGCGCCGGTAAGACCTCGACCTGTATTTTCAAGACAGCGGACAACAAAAAGGTTATCAAGGTTCTCAATGCTTAGCAGGCTGCTGAAAAACTCTTGATGCAAAATGCACTGCCAAAAACGACTCTCTCAGAGGCTCAAGAATCGAAAAACTCGGGTCAATCCATGTCAGAACATCCCCCGAAATTGACCCTGCTGAGCCGCAG
>DATIKF010000046.1:0-6923 GCA_035477855.1 Dissulfurispiraceae bacterium | reverse complement strand
GTTTCAGCAGTTCCCCAAATATGGTATAACACGTATGCATAGCCTGTGCCTCCTTGTCAGATTTGGGTTTGCTCGCCCTTTATAATCTAACATTCACGGCTTCAGGCTATGCGCTTCTCTTTTTTTACCGGACACTACTGAGCTTACATCACAAATTCAGAGGGCAACTCTGCACATATTGCCCCAAAATCCATGGCCGGTTAGCTCACGTGAGACAGTTGTATGTGAAAATGCAAGTTTTTCAGCAGCCTGATAGAAACCCGGCATCACTGCAATCCGGGGTGACCCATTACCGATCATTCCTTTCCTTCCCGCTCCGTCACTGGCAGCCCCGTGCCCGGCCGCGTGGTCATTTTGGGCCCATGTGCGACAGGCAGACGCATGATCGGTCTCATGCGGTTGCCAGTGACCGTGAAGTGTGACGGGTTTTTCGACCTCATTCATGATGAGCCCTCCCGTATGTACCGGGTTTCCGTCTTTCCTGTTTTTTGATTCCGGCTTCCGGTTTTATCACGTTCAGTGTTTATGGAAGAGGTAATGCGAATGGAGATGGCTGTGCTTCTGCCCGCCGTGGAAATGAATGTGTTCATGCACGAGATTGACGCGGAGCAGCAGCGCCTCGTCAGCCAGGACCTCGTCAGCAATACCGATACGTTCAATACGGTGTTCTTCGGAGAGAACGGCAACACGGGCGTGCATCTCACTCACCATGGCAAGATCGTGTGTCGCCATGACAATCGTCTTCCCCGCTTCATTCAGGGCAAGCATCAGCTCAAGCAAAAAGACCTGCGTGCGCGGGTCCAGTCCGTTCGTCGGTTCGTCGAATAAAAGCACCTCAGGATTCATGGTCAGCACGCAGCCCAGCGCAACCCGTTTTTTTTCGCCGCCGGAAAGCATATGCGTCGGGCGCGAACCAAGCTGTTCAATCTGAAGCATCTGCATGACCTCATGCGTGCGGGCAGTCGCAGCTTCACTGTCGAGTCCGAGCTGCAGCGGACCGAAGAGCAGCTCATCCAGCACGGTCGGACAGAAGAGCTGCACATCCGCATCCTGAAAGATGAATCCGACACGGCTGCGAAAAGATCGGCGGAACGTCTCCTGCTTGAGCGACTGTTCAGAAAGAACCTCTCCATCGAACATCACGTGTCCCTGCTGCGGATGCAACAGTCCAGCGCAAATCTGCAACAGTGTGGACTTGCCGCTCCCGTTGGAGCCGATAATCGCAAAGCATTCGCCCCGGCCGACATTGAACGATACGTCAATCAGAGCAGGAATATGCTGATAATAATTGAACGATACATTATCGAACGAGAATAAGTTCACCGCGTCATTTTACACGAGAGCCGCGGCCAAAACAAAGAAAAACAGGAGCAATGTGCCTGCGCTTCGGCCTTTCTGAAATGGCTGCCGGCCTGCCAGTCGAATTTCTCCGGAAAAGCCGCGGCAGAGCATTGCGCGGTATATGTCATCGGCCCGGACCTGCGATTTGCGGAAAAGGGTTGCCATGCGACCCGCCGACCATGCACGATAATCCGCAGCGGAGATGCCCCTCACGAGACGCGCGTTCTTGGCGCGGTACATATCAAGAATCATCCGGGCAAACAGGTAAATATACTTATAGGTAAGCGTAAGAACAAGAAGCAGGAAGTCAGGCACGCGAAACAGTTTCAGCGCACGGACTATCTCGGAAAAAGGCGTTACCGAGAGCATCAGAAAAGAGATTGACAGCGAGGCGAACACCCGGAGCACAAGACGAAGGCAGACCAGCGCACCATCTTCCGTAATGCCGATCTGCTGAGGAACAGATATGCCCCAGTACGACATCGGGGCGGTAAACGAAAGGAGCGTAACGACAAGTGAACCCGGAGTGATGATATTGAGCATGGCCGGTGCTGAGACGAGAAAGCCGAAGAAGAACGTCAGCGGCAGCACTCTGCCGTAAACGCTTCTCAGTGGCACCCGCGCAATAATGACCAGCGCGGCGGCCAGCAGGCCGATGCAGGCGAGCGACACGACGGCCTTCTTGAAACTGACGACGACAAGCACCGTGAACCAGAAGAGCACCTTTATTCGGGCATCGAGCGACTGCAGAAACCCTTTCTGCAAGGCAAGCTCCCACTGGACAAAGGTATCACGCATAAGACGGGCAAAGGCGGCAATGCCCCTCTCGACAAACGAGACGGACCTGTTTTTGCCTCCTGCTGCATCCGTTCTCCTTGCATCTGACGCAAGGAGAAACGAAGGAATATTACTTTTCATCTTTTTTCGAAAGCTTCGCCAGCAGATAGACAACGCCAGCCACGAGGAGTATCCCGAGCAGGCCGGAAACAACATACCAGACGACTTGTATTCCTAAAGCTGCGTCTTCGCCGCCAGGATTATAATCCGGTATCGGAGCCTTCCAGAGAGCCGCCAGTTTTTCGAGGCCCGCCGGAATATAGCCGATTAATTCCTTCAATTTCGCGGCAGACCACTCTCCCCAGGCGTCTTCCGCACCGAAAAATTTCGGCAGAAAGATGCCGATTGGGCTGAGCAGCGCCATCACAACAAGACCTGTCCAGAGTTTTTTCTGAAATGCCGTCATGTCACACCTCACGGCACGCATAAATGAGGTCAGGTTCATTTTTCACGAAATACTGAACCAGCATGGCAGTTACTGCTCCCTCCACGATGCCGAAAAGCAGCAGGTGCTCCGCTGCCATGACGGGAAGCGCTATCGAAAGCGGATACGGAGCATAGAGCGGCAGTCCCTGGGCATTCTGAGCTATCAACGGCTGAATACCGAACTGAATAGCCGTAGCGATAGCCGCCGTTGTCAGACCTATGTACCCGGCAAAAAAAGCGGCCGCCTGAAAACGCTTTCCCCCTGTCTCCGAACCTTTGATCATACGAAACACCCAGTATGAAACAAACGGCATGACGACCGCCATGTTGAAGCAGTTCGCCCCGATGGCGGTGATGCCGCCGTCACCGAATACGATTGCCTGAATGACAAGGACAATGGATATTGCCAGCACAGCCGGCCACGGGCCGAGAAGAATAGCAACCACAGCTCCGCCGACGGCGTGCCCTGTCGTTCCGCCCGGAATCGGGATGTTGAACATCTGAATAAGGAAGGAAAAGGCGGCTGCCATTGCCAGATAGGGGATGTGGCGGTGAGACAGCACCGTCCGTATCTTCCTGACTGCAACTGTCCAGAAGAGCGCAGCAACGCCAAGCATAGGGATATACGTCTGCGGACTCAGGTAACCGTCGGGTATATGCATGTCGACCTCTCTCAGAATTTTATGGTCATGCCCAGCAGATAGGTGGTATCCGATGAAGGCTTTGTCAGCCCGAACTTCACGCCGCCGTCAATGCTGAATTGTTCCGATATTTGATAAATAAGCCCTCCGAGCGCAAACGCAGGGTTCGTGCTGCTCGTCGCCTCTGCATTGCGCTCAACTCCCACATTGGCTACCGCCTTCAGATCCTTGACAACCTCCACCTCCGCCGCTGCTGATGCGTGCCACAGATTCTTACGGTCTTCAGCCTTGTTTTCGTTTCTGATATATCCAAGGTTCACATGAAACGCCCAGGGAGCAAGCTCTTTAGTGCCGATGACAAACATCCGGTACGTCGCCCTGCCGTTTCCAAGCCCGCGGTCGTCGTCGCCGGTCGGCAGGCTGACTCCAGGCTTTGCCGCAAGGCTCCAGCCGTCCTGCTCAAAAAAACGCCATTTCAGATCAAGACTGATGTCAGACAGCCCATCCGCCCGGCCGGTGCGTTCTCCATCTTCACGTACGAAAAACCACTGATAAGGAATACCGAGCACGACATCTGCCCGGTCATGGACGCCGGCCGTGACGGTCGCCCCGACGGATCCTCCCCGCGTCTTTTCCGTGATATGACCGCCTGTATGTTCGCTGAACACGCGCACCTTGTCATGCGTCAGTTCGCCGGTTACTTCGATCTGCACTTTGCCCGCTCCCACGGTTCCGGCATCGTCCGTAACAAGCGGATGGGCCGCAAAGGAATGTACGGCGGCAAAAAAAAGCATTATGAATCCTGTGCAGATAATTCTCAGTTTCATGCTGAAGAATCCTCCCTCTTTCTTAATCAATCCAAATAAAAAGCCACGACAACTCCCGGACCTTCTGGTCACACGGAGCCTTCGTGGCTCGATTCGATTTTTACAGTAGCAGACGGCAATATTCGGTGTCAATGAAGTCCCGTTCGTCATGGTAGAATGAATGAAATTCAGCTTGGCGGAGTATTTGATGAAAGCCCTCATTCAGCGAGTAACAAAAGCCGGCGTTTCAGTCGAAACCCGGACCATTGGTCACATCGATCACGGCCTGCTGGTGCTGCTCGGCATAGAAAAAGGCGACACGGAGAAAGATGTCTCCTTCCTTGCCCGGAAATGTACACACCTGCGTATCTTTGAAGATGCTGACGGCAAGATGAATCTGTCGGTGAAGGATATCCGCGGCGGCATGCTGGTTGTTTCCCAGTTCACCCTCTGTTCGGACTGCAGGCAAGGGAACAGGCCTTCTTTTGATACAGCTGAGCTGCCGGAGCGTGCCCGGGCACTCTGCGACCTTTTTGTCCGCACTGTTTCAGACGCCGGTATTCATACGGCAACGGGTCAATTCGGCGCATACATGCGGATTGAACTGGTCAATGACGGTCCGGTTACGTTCCTCATCGACTCCAGGAAATAGGAATGCGCGACTTCCTTCAGGCATTTATCGCATTCGCCGCTGAAAAGGGCTTTTTTCGCGAGTGTTATCTTGTCGGCGGCGCTGTTCGCGATATTCTGCTCAACAGACCGACATCTGATTACGATATTGCCGTGCGGCTGAACGCAAAAGGCCGGGCACAGGAGTTTGCAGAGAAAATCGGCGGCAAATGCATCGTGCTTGATGAGACGTTCGGAACCATGCGTGTCACAAAAGACCGCGCTTATATTGACATCTGCCGGATGCAGGGAAACAGCATTATCGAGGATCTTGGAAAGCGTGATATCACCATTAATGCCATGGCCCTGCCGCTCGGAACTCTGGCTGCTCCGGCCCCGGCTCGGCACCTGGTTGATCCGTTCAACGGCAGCCATGACCTGCAATGGAAGACGATCCGGATGGTTTCGGAACAAAACCTTCTGAATGATCCGCTCCGCATGCTCCGCGTCTTTCGCTTCGCGCAGAGCCTGAATTTTACCCCTGAAGTACATACCCTGAATGTCATCAGGCAGCATGGAGCTCGCATTGCTGAATGCGCAGCAGAACGCATAGCTGAAGAACTGCGACATATCCTCCGCGAACCGACATCATATCGAACCATAAAGCTCATTCAGAGGGACGGCTTTGCGGACCATCTCTTCCCTGAGCTTGCCGCAGCGACAAAAACGCAGAAGCAGAAGCAACTGCAAGCTTACGGCTATCTCGAGCATATCCTCAACAATCTTCCTCTCTATTTCTTTGAACACGCTCCAAAAGTCGCTTTGTACTTTACCGGACCGGATTGCGCAGTCAGCATGAAGCTGGCACTGCTTTTCCCGACACTGACCGCGGCTGAATCATATGCGTGGCGACTGAAGCTGTCGCATCGTGAAATTGAAGGAATAGCCATGATTGAACATTATCTGGCTGATTTTTCTGAACTCATGGGTGCTGAGAACGAAGATCGTCTCCGATTTCTGCACAAGGTGAAAGATACCCTCTACTCGCTGATTATTTATGCCATCTGTCAGGAGTGCATCTGCCAGATGGCTGATAGCCCTACCCTGTATCACTGCCGGGAAATGCTCACGCTCTACCATGCGGACTATCAGGAGCGCTTAAAACTGCTCCCATTGCTGACCGGCAGCGATTTAATCAGTGAGTTCCAGCTCAAACCGTCTCCTCTCTTCAAAAAAATTCTCGATGCTGTGGAGATGAGAGTGGTTGAAGGTTCACTCAATGAGCGCCATGAGG
This sequence comes from Dissulfurispiraceae bacterium, assembly GCA_035477855.1. Taxonomy (GTDB): domain Bacteria; phylum Nitrospirota; class Thermodesulfovibrionia; order Thermodesulfovibrionales; family Dissulfurispiraceae; genus JAAYUK01. The sequence goes on along the minus strand of DATIKF010000046.1, from coordinate 969 downwards.
CCATCGATGCGGCCAGAGAAATGATGCTCACCGCTTCATAACTATCCATGATCAGAAAGGAGTCGCCATGCGGGAAGATGCGATTCAGCAGTTCCGTTTTTTTCTGAAAGACAGCATAAGGAAAATGATCGACTTTTCTGAGACCGATCAAAATCGAATGGTACCGCCGCCGCCGCTTCAGAAGCCTTATCCTGCCGATGCTGTCCTTCTGACACTTCCAAAAAAGCAGTCATGGACAAGGATTCCATCTGTCGATCTGCTGACTGCGGCAACAAATCGCAGGAGCCATCGCTCATTTGTTTCAGACCAGCTGACCGTCGAGGAACTCGCTTTTCTGTTATGGATAACGCAGGGCATCCGGCAGATTGCGATTTCCGGCACTGCATTTCGGGTAGTTCCGTCCGCCGGCTGCCGGCATGCCCTGGAAACGTACCTCTGCATAATGAATGTCGAAGGAGTTCACAGCGGGCTGTACCGGTACTTGCCCATAGAGCACGCTCTTTTGCAGATTGAACGGAACGACAAGGTTCACATGAAAATTGTTGAGGCGACTTTGCGCCAATCCTTTACAGGCGCAGCAGCCGTGACGTTTATCTGGACCGCGCTGCCATATCGCATGGAGTGGAGGTACGATCTTGCCGCGCACAAGGTTATAGCGCTCGATGCAGGCCATGTCTGCCAGAATCTCTATCTTGCATGCGAAGCAATAGGTTGCGGCTGTTGTGCCATAGCGGCCTATGATCAGGACTTGATGGACAGGCTGGTCCACGTGGACGGCGTGGATGAATTTACCCTCTATCTGGCAACGGTCGGAAAGATTTGACCTGCTTTAGCAGGCTGCTGAAAAACTCTTGATGCAAAATGCACTGCCAAAAACGACTCTCTCAGAGGCTCAAGAATCGAAAAACTCGGGTCAATCCATGTCAGAACATCCCCCGAAATTGACCCTGCTGAGCCGCAGAGGGACTT
>DATIKF010000045.1:0-1738 GCA_035477855.1 Dissulfurispiraceae bacterium | reverse complement strand
GGTAAAATATTACGGGATTCGAAGAAGGCACGGTGCAAGAGGCCTCTATGAGATGTTTATTGAAGGACGGTCTGAGGAGATGAAGTCAGAGTGGTACAATAGCAGTGATGCTTTGTTTTGGATAAAGTTTCGTTCAAATATATGGAATTATTATAGTACGAATAAGGGATCACCTCAAATGAAATAAATATATGTCGGCACTGGTCCGTTTCGGACGAATATATCAAAGACCACTACTGTCCGGGTATGGAATGATAACCTGTGCATTGTGACCAATGTTTAGTGGGCTGCGAGAGATGCATGGGGGTGTGAGCGATTTGAAATAATTTCCGTGTTTTCTTGCAGCACGGGGCGTGCCAAAGTCTCCGGATGCATGCTGGAAAGTTTGTTTTTTCGCAAGTCACCGACCTGATCCATCCTGAGCAATTTCGCCGCTGTGTGCGCCGCTACCAGGGTGACTACAAGGTCAAATCCTTCTCGTGCTGGAGTCAGTTTATCTGCATGGCCTTTGGCCAACTCACCTACCGCGCAAGCCTGCGGGATGTGACCACCTGCTTGCGCTCGCGCCAGGCTCAACTCTATCACTTGGGCCTGCGCGGCGAAGTTTCCCCCAGCACCCTGGCCGATGCCAACCGCGAACGGGACTGGCGCATCTACTATGACCTGGCCCAGTCCCTGATCCGGCACGCGCGGGGGCTCTATCAATCTGAGCCGATCGCCGGGGAACTCCAGCAGACGGCTTACGCGCTGGATTCCACCACCATTGATCTGTGCTTGAACTTGTTTCCCTGGGCGCGGTTCCGCCGAACCAAGGCCGCCATCAAGCTGCACACCCTGTTGGATCTGCGCGGCTCCCTGCCGGCGTTTATCGCGATTTCCCATGGCAAACAGGCCGATGTGCGCGTGCTGGACGAATTGCTGCTGGAGCCGGGCGCCTTCTATGTGATGGATCGGGGCTACCTGGATTTCCAGCGGCTCTACGGTTTTGTGCTGGCGGGGGCCTTCTTTGTCACCCGCGCCAAAAGTCATCTGCAATTCAATCGCTTGGAGTCGCGCCCCGTGGACCCCGCCACGGGCGTGCGCAGCGATCAGATCGTCTGGCTGCGTAATCGCTCCAGCATCCAACATTACCCGGACAAGCTGCGGCGCGTTCATTACGTGGATGAAGCGACCGGCAAGCAGTTATACTTTTTGACCAACAATTTTGAACTGCCCGCCCGGATCATCGCCTTGCTTTACAAGTGGCGTTGGAAGGTGGAACTGTTCTTCAAATGGATCAAGCAGCACCTGCGCATCCAGCATTTCTATGGCACCAGTGACAACGCGGTGAAGACCCAGGTCTGGATTGCCATCTGCGTTTATGTGTTGGTAGCCATCCTCAAGAAGCAACTGAAGTTGGATCAGAGCCTCTACCACATTTTACAGGTTTTGAGCGTCAACGCATTTGAGCAACGTCCTCTGCCGCAACTGTTTGCAGAAATACCGTCCCAAAACCAAGCGAGTGATAACTGTAACCAATTGGTATTCAACTACTAATATCCGGACAGTAGTGAGTTCAAATATTCGACGAAGGAGGAAATTCCGGCGGAGCAACATGCCTTTTACGCGGAGCGTGAGGGGGCGTGGGTGCGGAAAGGCAAAAGCCGGTTCGTGGTTCGTGGTTCGTAGTTCGTAGTTCGTGGTTGGTGGTTGGTGGAAGGCGTTAAAACGTTACAACAAAAATTGGGTTATGGCGATC
>DATIKF010000044.1:0-12810 GCA_035477855.1 Dissulfurispiraceae bacterium | reverse complement strand
TAAATGACGATACACTCGCTCCGGTGAGTGATCATACATCCCGTAGAACTCTCCACATTCCGGACACCTCACCAGAATGCCCTTCTCGCGATCCGGATAAAGGTCAACCCGTTGCGCCGGTTCTTCCATCACCACCTGCTTTTCAAACCACGGCAGCCTGTTTCACAAGATTCTTGTAAACAGAGCTTTCTCGTCCCTCTCCATAGAATACTTCAACCCCTGCTTCTTGTGTATTTCCATGAAAGAACACGGATGCGCTAAAATTTTTAATAGGCATCTATAGGAATTCTTATATCTTCATGAAAATATTTCATGGCTCATTATATTGACCTGTCAAGATATTTCGTCTACACTTCATGATAATTCGTGCAATATTCTCGAGGAGGTGCGTATGGCGGGAAGTATTTATGATCATCTTCTTAGCAACGGCGTTACCCGACGGAGCTTCCTGAAGTTCTGTTCGGCTACCGCTGCGACACTCGGGCTCTCTTCATCTATGGTTCCCCGGATTGCGGAGGCATTGGAGAAAAAAGAGCGTCCCTCAGTAGTATGGCTGCATTACTCAGAGTGTACCGGTGATTCGGAATCGGTGCTCAGGGCAAGCAAGCCTTCGATCGCCCAGGTTGTTCTCGACATTATTTCTCTTGATTACCACGAGACCCTCATGGCGCCGTCGGGGTATGCTGCGGAGAAGTCTCTGCATGACACGATAACCAAGAAAAAGGGCAAGTACATTGCGGTGTACGAAGGAGCCGTTCCCACGAAGGACGGAGGTATATACTGCTTTGTCGGCGGGAAAACAGCGATTGATTCCTGCAAGGAAGTTGCAGCCGGCGCTATGGCAAATATTGCAGTCGGCAACTGTGCATGCTTCGGCGGCGTCGCTGCGGCATCGCCGAACCCGACCGGTTGCAAAGGCATTCAGGACATTATCGGCGGCACAGTACTCAATATTCCGGGCTGCCCGATGAACCCCGAAAACTTTACTGGTGTAATTGTGCACCTCCTTACTTTTGGCTCGCTGCCGGCGCTCGACAGCCTCGGCCGTCCGCTCTTTGCGTTCGGCAAGCTGATTCACAATAACTGTGAGCGGCGTCCGCACTTTGATCAGGGCCAGTTTGTCCGTCAGTGGGGAGACACGGGTCACCGTCTCGGATGGTGTCTTTATGAGATGGGCTGCAAGGGCCCGATGGCCTTCCAGAACTGCCCTACCATTCGCTGGAATGAAGGCACAAGCTGGCCGGTACAGGCAGGACATCCCTGCATAGCCTGTGCAACACCCAATAACTGGGATGCTGCGTATCCTTTCTACGAACGCCTTCAGGGTCTTCCGGGCGTCGGTTGGCAGGCAAACGCCGACAAGATTGGTCTCGGTATTGCGGTCGGCACAGCCGCTGCGGTTGCTGCACACGGAGCGATTCGCGCTGCAAAGCAACGTAAAGTTCCCAAGGATGACGGCGAGGGGCACGAGTAGCCCATAACGGAAAGTACCTCGTTCTCTAGTTATGAATAATAAAAAAATAATAACAAGAAAACAGATAAACGAGCGGAGGTTGCACAATGACAAAAATTGTAGTTGATCCGGTTACCAGACTTGAAGGTCATCTGAGGATTCAGTCTACGGTTGAAGGCGGCAAAATCGTTGATGCCTGGGCTTCGGGCACGATGTGGCGCGGCATAGAAAACATCCTCAAAGGCCGTGATCCTCGTGACGCATGGACGTTTGTATCGCGTATCTGCGGGGTCTGAACTACCGTACACTCCACCAGCTCCGTGAGAGCTGTTGAACATGCACTCGGTATCGTTATCCCGGACAACGCGAGAATTCTTCGTAATATCATTAATGCAATTCAAGCGGTTCATGACCATGTCATTCATTTCTATCATCTGCATGCGCTTGACTGGGTTGATGTTCTCAGCGCGTTGAAGGCAGACCCGGCAAAGACCGCTGCCTTGGCTTCGTCGATATCCGACTGGCCGAACAACGCATCCGCCAGCTATTTCAAGGCAGTTGCCGGCAGGCTGAAGGCATTCGTCGACAGCGGCCAGCTCGGCATCTTCGCCAACGGCTACTGGGGGCATCCTGCATACAAGTTGCCGCCTGAGGCAAACCTCATGGCAGTTGCGCATTATCTTGAAGCGCTTGACTGGCAGCGCGACTTCATCAAAGCGATGGCTATTCTCGGCGCCAAGAACCCGCATCCGCAGACGTATCTGGTCGGCGGCATGTCGACGCCGATTGATCCGAACAGCCAGAATGCCATTAATGCCGGAACAATCGCCCACCTGCTCGAGTATGCGCGGCGCGCAAAGGATTTTGTAGACAAGGTCTACATACCTGACCTACTCGCAATTGCCTCTTTCTACAAGGACTGGGCAGCGATTGGCGGCGGCGTCGGAAACTTCCTGTCCTATGGAGAGTTTCAGAAGGACAATCAGCCGAACACGACCAATGTATGGTTGCCCGCAGGCTTTATCCGCGGTAAAAACCTTGCGAAGATCGAGGTGGTTGATCACAAGAAAGTCACTGAAGAAGTCACCCGTGCATGGTACAAATATGCAGGCGGCGACGAGAACCCGTTGCATCCGTGGGATGGCGAGACGACCCCGAACTATACCGGTCCGAAGACGACTTACAAGGAACTCGACACAAGCGGCAAGAACAAGTACACTTGGCAAAAGGCTATCCGCTACGATGGGCTCCCGGTTGAAGTCGGTCCGCTTGCCCGCATGGTCATTGCTTTTGCTTCGGGGCACAAGGAAGTGAAAGATCTGGTTACCTTTGCGCTCGGCAAACTCGGTGTCGGTCCCGAAGCACTCTTCTCGACGCTTGGCCGCACTGCTGCTCGCGGGCTGGAGACCAAACTGATTGCCGACAAACTCCCTGAATTCATCATGGAGCTGGCAGGAAACATCAAGAAGGGCGACTACCGCATCGCGAATACCGACAAGTGGGATCCTTCGACATGGCCTGCGGAAGCAAAAGGGTACGGATACCATGAAGCACCGCGCGGCGCCCTCTGCCACTGGATTGTGATCAAGGACAAGAAAATTGCGAACTATCAGTGTGTTGTTCCGGGCGGCATCAACGCATCTCCGCGTGATGCCAAGGGGCAGCGCAGTTCGTTTGAACATTCGCTTATCGGCACGCCGATTGCAAAACCGGACCAGCCGATTGAGATTCTCAGAACGATCCATTCGTTCGATCCATGCATGGCATGCGGCATTCATGTGGTTGATGCCAAAGGCAAGGAGATCGTTCAGGTCAAAGTGCGGTAAGGGAGGCAGATATGGCTACTACACAGAGAGTTTACATATGGGAGTTGCCGGTTCGCATCACGCACTGGGTGAATGCAATTGCCATCGTCATACTGTCGGTCACGGGCTATTACATCGGGTCGCCTTTTTTTGATTCCCCCAACGATGACAGCCTGCTGCCGATGGCGCTGATGCGGTTCATCCATTTTGTTGCGGCGTATGCATTTACCGCCAGTGTTTTATTCCGTATTTACTGGTGGTTTGCCGGCAACGAGTATGCGCGGCTGAATCAGTTCATTCCGACCAGCATGGCCCGGGTTCAGAATGCTGTTCAGACCGGTCTGTTTTATGGTTTTCTGGAGGATAAGATTCCGCATTCTCCGGGCCATACGGGAATGGCGGGAATCGCGTACTTTTTTCTGTTCATGATGTTTCTGTTTTTAATTTTCTCAGGCTTTGCGATGCTGCATCTTGCCAACGGCGGCGGTATTGTCTATACCATAGGAGGCGGATGGATGCTGAGCATCATGAACGCCGGGACGCTGAGAATGCTGCACCACGTATTAATGTGGGTGATCTGGGCCTTTGTCATCTTCCATGTCTACATCGGATGGCACAACGACGTGGTTGAACGCAATGGGCTGGTAAGCTCAATTTTCAGCGGGTATAAATTTTTCGGAAAGCATCACTAATTGACTATCGCTCTGATAGGCATTGGTAATGTCCTTCTGCAGGACGAACGGGTCGGGGTTCACGTTGTCGAGACCATCCGTGAGCGCTTCTCATTCTCTCCGGAGATTGAGATTCTGGATGGCGGGACGCTGGGCCTCGACCTGCTTCCCACTATCGAAAAGTTAGAAAAGGTTCTCTTCGTAGACGCGGTCAATTTCGGAAAAGAGCCGGGTTATATCGGCATGCTTGAAGATGACGAAATCCCGGCTGTGCTCTATGTGAAGCTTTCTGTGCACCATGTTGGTCTTGCGGATCTTCTGTCTGTTGCAAAGCTCACCGGAGTAATCCCGAAGAAGGTCTGTCTCATCGGCATTCAGCCGCAGGACAGCGCTTTTGCCTTCGGGCTTGAACTTTCGGAGCAGGTTAGTGATAAAATAGAAACAATGATTGATCAGGTTATCTCGAAACTTCGGGAGTGGAATATCCAATGTGTCTTGCAGTCCCCTCAAAAATAATCAGCATCGATAACATCTTGGCGACCGTCGATATTCTGGGTGCGCGTCGTGATGTAAGCATCATTCTTGTCCCGGAAGACGTTGCTGTAGGCGATTATGTGCTGGTTCACGCCGGTTTTGCGATCAAGAAGATCGACGAAGAGGCGGCGCAGGAGTCCATCAAGCTGATTCGCGAATATGAGGCGATGCTGGATCTGGCCGATGCCGAGGCAGAAGCCGAAGCACAGGCCGAAGCACAGGCCTGCGGTTTTACTCCTCCCCAAACATAGTCCGGACTTTATCAGTCTGCCTATCGCTGAACGTGGAAGACACCATCCGGTACAAAGACTGTTCCGCGCAACAGCTTTACCGTTCATCAACAAGTGCATCGACAACTCCAGGAGGCCCGCATGCAGTCTGAGCAGGTTCTTGTTGTCCCGCGCAGTCGGATTGCAGACTATCTTGCGTCGTGTCGGAAGGGTCTGATTTCAGACACTGATGCTGTGGCCGGCATTCTTGCCGTTGTTTACTCCGATGCTTTTTTTCTCAGTCGTCCCCTTGCGGAACTCGACCCTTCATTCAAGCAGATTATTCCGTATGTCACGGTTTGCCGGCACGATCTGATTTTGCTCATCCGGCGGAAAAAGAAACAGACCGAGCAGCGGCTGCACGACCTCTATTCCATCGGACAGGGGGGACATATCAATCCTTTACCGGGACGCGGAGGCGCAGAGCTTATCCGGGCCGAAATGGAGCGGGAATTGCTCGAGGAGATTGCGCTCGGCCCGGCACAGTACAGACTCTCACCGGGCGGCATTATCAATGATGATGATACGGAAGTGGGATCTGTTCATTTGGGGCTCTGGTATCGCGCTGAAGCAACAGAGGGCGGGTTCAGGACAAATGAGCCTGACAAAATAGAGGGCGCCTGGGCTTCCCGGCGCGAAGTGCTTAAGAAATATGCTACACTGGAAACCTGGTCGCAGATTGTTGCCGACAGCTTCCTGCGGGAGGAGAGCCTATGCCCTGGAAAGAGCGCCTGATTATCGCACTGGATGTCGATACTGCCGCCGCTGCCCTTTCTGTTGTGGATCGCCTTGGTGACGATATAACAACATATAAAATAGGGTTCGAGCTGTTCGTCTCGGCGGGAACGTCGGTGGTGCAGCGTATTCAAGAACGGGGCAAGCGGGTTTTTCTTGACCTGAAATATCACGATATTCCCAACACCGTTGCCAGAGCGGCAGTTGCCGCAACGCGTTTGGGAGCGTTCATGTTCAATGTGCATGCATCCGGCGGCCTCGATATGATGCAACGCACTGTTTTGGCGGTGAACGAGCTTTGTGCCAGGGAGGGGCTTTCGCGCCCCAGGATTATCGCCGTGACCATGCTTACGAGCATGACGAATGACATCCTCAGAAATGAGCTGACAATAAGCCACCCGGTGAAAACTCATGTCCGGACACTGGCTGCACTGGCGCAGAAAGCCGGTCTTGACGGGGTGGTCTCATCGCCGCAGGAGACGGCGATGATTAAGGAGCAGTGCGGCAAAGAGTTCCTCGTTGTGACCCCCGGAATTCGTCCGTCGTGGACCCCGCCGGACGATCAACGCCGAACCGCGACTCCGCAGGAAGCGATGCGCGACGGCGCTGATTTTATTGTGATGGGCCGTGCTATTTTAACAGCGGAAGACCCCGTGAAGGCACTGGAGCTGATTTCGCTTGAAATGCTGAGCGCCTGACGGCAGCGCGAGCTGTTTTTTTCAGTGATATTCTTTCTTCCCGTCTCTTGCAATGGGGTGTAGTTTCAGTCTAATATATCCGATTTAGTGATTCATGCGACGAAGATGGAGTGGCTGACCCTTTGAAAATTCTCATCGCACGGAAAGTGAATGGCGGAACATCCCGATCTCTCATTCAGCTTCTGGAGAGCAAAGGATATGTCTGCGTGCATGTTCGGGAATCTTCATCGGTCATTGACGAAATATACCGTGAAACGCCCGATGTCATCGTTTTATGCGTCGGCTTGCGGCAACCGTCATGCCGCCAAATCCTCCAGAAAATAAAATCCGCACCGTCAACACGTGATATCCCTGTTTTCTATCTCGCACCCCGGAATGCCCGTTCCCACCTGCGCAAGGGATTTGAGAGCGGCATGTATGATTACATTTCCACTCCGTGGTTTCGGGAAGAGGTGACAGCCCGTCTTCAGAACAGCAGATTTGTCTATGACAAAGTACGAGAGGTTGAGAGAATGCTGGACCGTGATTACCTGACCGGGGCTTACAACAGAAAGTTTTTCATGGAGCGCTTCCAGGAAGAGTCGTCCTGGGCTCACCGGCATGGCGAACCCATTTCAATCGTCATGATCGATATTGATTTTTTCAAGAAAATCAATGATACTCACGGGCATTCCACCGGCGATCTTGTTCTGCAGCAGATTACCAAACTGATTGAGTCCCGGATTCGTTTGAGCGATATTATGGCGCGCTTCGGCGGTGAGGAATTTATTGTTCTGATGTCGAATACCGGGGCTGAGACCGCGCGCGCTGTTGCGGAATCTGTCAGACAGGCTGTTGCTGAGAATGAGTTTTACTCGGAGAACCGTCTGCGCCTTCCTGTTACCGTCAGTGCCGGCGTTGCAATGTTTCACAGAGAGCCTGAAGTGACGGTTGACAACCTCATCGGACGTGCCGACGCCGCTCTCTACCGGGCGAAAGAGACCGGCCGCAACCGCGTCATCTGCGCAGATTAACAGCTTCTTTACATTGCAGATTCAGACCGCTTCTGTTACCATATAATTCTTCGCCTGCGAATAGTTCGGTCAGTGCGACCGTGCTTTTTCTCCCAAGCATATGCTGCGAAGTCTTGTATGCGCGGGGAACTTATGCTGAAGGAGACGGATGTGACAGAAAATCAATCTCAGAAATCATCAGTGATAGATCGTGTATGGAGCGGGCTTGCCTCCATCAAGCTTGCGGTTGTCGTCTTTGCCCTGATATCGCTCACATCCATAGTCGGCACGCTGCTGGAGCAGAACGGCGATTCCGAAAAGAACCTGAAGGTGGTGGCAAAGTTTGTCGGTACATCCGCCGCGCCGAAGGTATTTGCACTGCTCGACGGCCTCGGTTTTACCGACATGTATCATTCATGGTGGTTCGTCGGGCTGCTCTATCTTTTTGCGGCGAACCTTATCGTCTGTTCCCTGGATAGACTGCCGAACATTTTGAAGCTCGTGCGTCAGCCGATACAGGCGTTGTCTGCGGACAGGGTGTCGGCTATGCCTGTGCGGAGGGAAGTTCTTCTGAAAGGCAATCGCGATTCCGCCGCAGCGGTGGTGCAGGCAGCTCTTCGCAAGAAGGGTTTTCAGCCTGCGCAGACAGAGACCGACGGGATGGTTCAGTTCTATGCTGAAAAGGGACGCTACAGCCGTCTTGGCGTCTATCTGACGCATCTGAGCATAATCATCATACTTGTCGGGGCGATTGTCGGCATGAAATACGGATTTAACGCTCATCTGAATCTGCTCGAAGGGACGACTTCATCGGTTGCCTTTTTTGGCGATGGCAAGGAAATTCCGCTTGGCTTTGAGGTGCGCTGCGACGACTTCAGTGTTGATTTTTACGACAAGTCCGACACCCCGAAGAGCTATAAAAGCTGGCTGACGGTGCTGGAAAACGGCAAGCCGGTAGCGATAGACGGAAAAACGACCACGGAGATTGAGGTAAACCGACCGCTGCGCTATAAAGGAGTGACGTTTTATCAGTCCAGTTACGGTTTTGCTCCCAACCGTGATTCTCTTTTCAAGTTCGTGCTTACCGGCAAGAACGGACAAACGGAGTCTGTTGCGCTGAAGTTCGGTGATGCATTCACCATTCCCGGCACGACCGTGAAAGGGACCGTCGCAGATTTCAGCCCTGCAATAGCTGTTGATCAGTCAAACAAGCTCTTTACCTACGCGGAGAGCATGAATAACCCTGCGGTATTTGTTGAGTTCAGCGAGCAGGGAACTCCGAAATACAAGCAGTGGATTCTGAAGCGATATCCGGAGACCTGGGCATTCCCCGATGGTACGGTAGAGTTTCAGGACCTCTGGGGATCACAGTACACCGGCCTGCAGGTGCGGAAGGACCCGGGGGTCGGTATTGTCTACTTCGGCTGCCTTGCAATGGCCATTGGCCTCTATATCGCCTTCTTTACGTCCCATGCCAGGGTGTGGCTGTTTCTGCATGAAGAGCGGGGCAATACGCGCGTTATGATAGCAGGTTCTTCGAGCAAGAACCGGTTTGCATTTGAAGGAAAAATTGAGCGGCTGACGCAGGCGATGTCTGCGAAAGAAGCCGCATAGTAAGGTTATCGGAGGACGACCGGTATGGACAGCTCTCTTTTCTTCGGACTCTCAAGCATTGCCTATATTCTGGCGATGATTTGCTATATCGCCTATCTTGCATTCCGGACACATACGGTTGGTCTGATTGCCACGGTCATCACCGTCTTCGGTTTTGTTTCACACACGGTCGCTTTTTTCATCCGCTGGAAAGAGTTTGCCGACCTTGGCGGCATGGGATTCATGCGGGCAATCCCGCTGACGAATCTGTATGAATCACTCGTCTTCTTCGCCTGGTGTATTGTGCTCGGATATCTGTTCATTGAGTGGAAATACAAAAACCGCTCCTTCGGCGCATTTATTACGCCGATTGCCGGCATGATCATAGCATTTATCGACATCTCCGGCATCTCGAAGGACATTCATCCTCTTGTGCCGGCACTCCAGAGCAACTGGCTGCTGGCGCATGTCACCATGAGTTTTCTGGCATACGCAGCATTTGCCATTTCCTTTTCAACGGCCATTATGTATCTGGCGCTTTCATCTGATGAGACGCAGCGCACGTCCTGGCCCTATCTGTTCTGGACGATATCGCTTGGGCTCTTTGCAGCAGTCCTGCTCGCGATGGGCCTGGACTTTCTATCATTCAAGGTTGTCGGAAAAGGTCCGGAGTCATTCATCAAGAACTATCTGTTCAAGGCATCATTCAGGAGTGCGTCCGGGGTGGTCGGTGCCCTGAGCTATGCGGCACTTGCCGCATTCGTCTTTGTTGTCTGGCATTTCGGCTTCGCGCTGAAACGCGCCGTCAGCGCCTTTTCGCTGGATGCCGATATGCTTGACGAGCTGACCTACAAATGCATTGCCATCGGATTCCCTGTTTTTACGCTCGGCGGACTGATATTCGGCGCAATCTGGGCGGACCAGGCATGGGGTCGTTACTGGAGCTGGGATCCGAAAGAAACCTGGTCGCTGATTACCTGGTTTGTCTATGCTTTTTTCCTGCATGCGCGTCACATGCGCGGATGGCGTGGCGACAAAACTGCTGCCGTTGCAGTGGTAGGGTTTGTATCGACCCTCTTCACCTATCTCGGAGTGAACCTGCTGCTGAGCGGATTGCATTCATACGGAGGAATGTAAGAACGACAGCGAGCAGGATTCAGTGATCAGGGGCAGGGAAAGGATAAGAAGAAAACAGAGATCATGAAACTTAAGATTCTCGATAGAACTCATGAGTTTGTTCTCGATGTCTATGCGGTTACGAAAGGCTTCCCGAAAAAAGAGATGTTCGGTTTGACGGGGCAGATGAGACGATCGGCAACGAGCATTCCTGCGAATATTGTTGAAGGGCAGAGTCGAAATACGACAAAAGACTATTTATCCTATCTCTATAATGCGCGAGGCTCTCATGCCGAAATCGGCTATTATCTTCAGTTGTCGAACGACCTCTCCATATTTCAACGCCGCATCATGAAGGGCTGCGGGAAATGCGTGCTGAATTGGGGCGCATGCTCAACGGTTTGATAAGTTCGCTCCGCGCGAAAGTGTAGTTCTTGAATCCAGAATCCTAACCCCTGTATCCTAAATCCTATGATGATTCTCGGAATAGACACCTCCTGCGACGACACCTCTGCCGCCGTAGTCCGCAACGGCAGGGAGATCGTATCAAATATCGTTTCCTCGCAAACTGAAATCCATCAGAAATACGGCGGGATTGTTCCGGAGCTTGCCTCCCGCCGCCACAGTGAAATGATATGGCCGGTGGTGCAGGAGGCGCTCTCCGTAGCCGGAATTGCGCTGGAAGGGCTTACCGCAATCGCAGTTTGTTACGGTCCCGGACTCGTCGGCTCTTTGCTTATCGGCTGCGGCTTTGCCAAAGCGGTCAGTTTTGCCCGCTCGATTCCGCTCGTCGCGGTGAATCATCTTGAAGGGCATATCTTCGCTGCATTTCTGGAGGATCGTGCGCCGGACTTTCCCTTTCTAGCCCTCATTGTCTCTGGCGGGCACACCAGTCTCTATATGGTGAAATCATTCGGCACATACCTTGAGCTCGGCAGAACGCGTGATGATGCGGCAGGTGAGGCATACGACAAGGTCTCAAAGCTCCTCGGCATGAACTATCCCGGCGGCCCGATTATTGATCGCCTGGCCCGTGAGGGCAATCCAACGGCATTCGTTTTTCCGCGCGCCTATCTGCCTGAGTCGATGGACTTCAGCTTCAGCGGAGTGAAAACCGCAGTGCGCAACCAGATACAGAAAACAGTGAATAAGGGAAAAGAACCTCTGAGCGAGGAGTTCAGGAGAGATATCGCCGCATCATTCCAGGCTGCCGTTGTTGACGTTCTGGTGCGGAAGGTGCAGCGGGCAATTCAGCAGATAGGCATCCGCAGGATTGTTCTCTCAGGCGGCGTGGCGGCAAACAGTGCGCTCCGTGTCCGCATGCAGCAGATGGCGTCAGAGCATGATGCTGAATTGTACATGCCTTCAATACGCCTCTGTGCGGACAATGCAGCTATGATTGCGGCAGCGGGATATCACCACTTTCTGGCCGGGGAACGCGCACACATATCGCTGAATGCAAAGGCGTATTTGCCATTGGGCACGGCAGTAGTGAATAGCGAGAAGTAGGAAGGAAGGAAGAAAGCATGCTGATTGGAATCATGTCGGATACTCACGATCATCTCGACAATATCAGAAAAGCACTCGCCGTGTTTGTGTCTCGCGGTGTCCGGCACATTCTTCATGCCGGAGACTTCACCTCGCCGTTTACGTATCGGGCGCTAAAGGATTTTCACGGAGGGTTCACAGCAATCTTCGGCAATAACGACGGAGACCGTGTTCTCATCAAACAAATGTATGGCGACTCAGTGCATCCGCAGCCCTATGTCTTCAGTCTTGAAGGCCGTCGCATCGTCATGATGCATGAACACCATGTCGCTGACGCTCTTGCAGCAAGCGGGCACTACGATATCGTCATCTACGGGCATACCCATGAACCAGTAGTGAAAACTGTCGGCACTACCCTTGTCGTCAATCCCGGTGAAGTCTGCGGATGGCTCTACGGCAAGCCGTCAGTTGCAATCGTCGATATTGCGACTCTTCAGGCAGAGATTGTTTCGATTTTCTGATACTGACCCCTGCTGTCAATAGTGGACCCCAAAGCCATCGGGCAGCGAGCAGTTCTTTATAGAACTTTCTCACATAGGCAGCCGGTGACAGGTAGCCAAGCTGAGCCTGTTTGCGCTGCCGGTTCACTAGTGTCCGGTAAAAAAAGAGAAGCGCATCGCCTGAGCGAGACAAGTGTTGGATTATAAAGGGCGAGCAAACCCAAATCTGACAAGGAGGCACAGGCTATGCATACGTGTTATACCATATTTGGAGAGCTGCTGAAACTCTGCTATGTCACAGCATTGTCACAGCAACATGGTAATGTCCACATAGAGCAAGATAGAGATGTCCTCTGCTAATCTGAGCACTTCAAGGGAAGGAGGTTCAGGTGGCAGGAGAGGACATTCTACAGATGAGTCAAAAAGAACTGAAGCGGCTGCATATAATCCAGAAGCGTATCGATGGACAGATAGGTCAGGAAGAAGCAGCAAGGATGCTTCGGATGAGCGTTCGTCACGTTCGGAGAATGGCAAAGCGAGTAATGCTGCAAGGCGCTGCAAGAGCAATAAGCCGCCGTCGCGGGAAGGTATCCAATCGTGCAGTCAGTATTGAAGAACGACAGAGGGTACTGGGGCTGTATCGGCAGAAGTATTGGGACTTTGGTCCAACATTAGCGGTAGAGAAGCTGAGGTAGCTGGACGGGATAAAGCTGAGCAAAGAGACCTTACGGAAGTGGCTGATAGCGATCGGCGACCGGCAGGTGGGCAAAGCAAAGAAGAAACATCGCCAATGGCGGCAGCGCCGCAGTCGATGCGGGTATCTGGTACAACTGGACGGGTCTCATCACGACTGGTTTGAAGGTCGGCGGGAGAAATGTGTTTTGATGGCCTATATCGACGATGCAACAAGCCGGGTCTATGCGCGGTTTTACGAATATGAAGGAACCATTCCAGCA
>DATIKF010000043.1:0-2288 GCA_035477855.1 Dissulfurispiraceae bacterium | reverse complement strand
CCGTCACCGGTAACGGCGTATCCAATGAACTTCGCCAGGTTCTCGGCCGACCGCACCGTTACCCCAAGCGGAGGCGATCCGTACTGTGCCATTGAAGATACCAACTGGAACATGCCAAGCGTTCCAGCGGCCATCCAGTTGTCAAGCACATTAAATTCAACATCTTCGCCGCGCACCAGAGAACGTATGGTGTTGATAGCCTGACCCGCAACCTGACCGGCCGCAAGAAAATAGACGGCGGGCAATGGGTTTCCGGCGCGAATCTCTTTATAAATATAATCTCGTATGAACTTTGATTGCTGGAAACTGAAGCTCTGGAACTGGAAGAACAGCCGCCCCCACGACGACGACGCGAACTCAGGTATTTCAATAATCCTGTTCCGAAAGTTAGTATCGATTCCAGACTTTAACCCGGCGCGAAGCAACTGCTCATCGGTAAGCTCAAAGTTATTTTTGATAACGTCTTGCGGGTCTATGTCAAGCTGTTGTAGCCGACGCATAGCAAACGAGCTTTTAGGATTTGCTTTGAGATTTTCTGCTAAGTGTAGTGCGTAAAATCTCCCGGCACCAGAAGCCACGTTCCTAGAAGTCCCGTCCATTTTCATAAATCCAGAAGCGCGGAGGAATTTCTCAGCCGACTTTGTGCCACCAACGGCCTCGTGTATCGCGCGAAGCCTGATCTGGTTTATCGCTGAACCGCTGCGAATATAAAAGTCTTTCGCCGCCTTCGGATCGGCGATTCTCCAATACACGTTTTTAAGCACAGACATCGCGTTTGTCCGTGCCACGGCGTTGACGAACTGGCCCATCTGACCGACCTGTGAAAGCGTCATTTTAGTCAAGACCTGATAGTCAAGAATCTTTGCCACAACGCGGTCCATCTCGGGCGTGTACCCGGTGCGACGGAACATGAGATCGATCATGCGTTGAGCCTGTGCGGCGTTACCACCTTCTGCGGCGATGTCGTCGATGTACTTCTTTAATGCGGCGTCGCGCTTTCCATACCTTGCGGCCTCGGTCAATCTCATAGACGATTGTTCGAGGTAGGAAGGTATCACCACATCGGGGTCTTGGCTATAGGCCCACTTTGGTAAATCGATCTCCCGCGCAACCTGCAAGTGGCCGTATCGCCTTTCTGAGTTGCGCTTCATAAAGATATTAAGCTGCTGCTTCGCAAGTTCTACACGCGATTCAAGCGATCGAATCTTTCCAGCGGCATCAGTCTTAGATACCTGCCCGGTGTTGATTAAATGGGCGATGACTTCGTTCTTTCGCTTCTGTAAAGCGTCCATATCAACGACTCGCGGTACGTAATCCTCACGACCCACAAACGGCCTGTCCTTGTACGCCTTCCATGCGGCCTCGGCCTCTGTCTTTGTTTTATACTTCTCTATGAGTTCTCCGTTTTCGTCAAGCAATTCCCACGGGCCTTTTGTTTTTTGCCCGACAGTCGTGCCCTTTAGCTGCCATTTTTCTATTGACGGACGGCGAACCGTAAGACCGGAGTTTTTTGCTTCTTCCGCGACCTCATTCAGAAGGCCACGGACCTTGACGCTGGCTGCTTCTACCGCAGGGTTTGCCGGTTTAGCACCGCCATCAAGTACTTCAAACAAATTCTTTTTTTCTGCACTATTGAGTCCGCGCACATAGTCTTCGTAATTGGCGATACGCGAAGCCCCGCGAAGCTCACCCTGTTTGTATGTTTCCTGAATAAAATCAACCATCTCGCGGGCCTTCGGTGAAGAGTCTGCAACAGAACGGTCTATACCCTTCGTGAACTGGCTTCTCAGGTCTTGCACCATAGACGGCTTTTTATACATATCTGATGCATCAAGTATTGCTTTCACGCCGTCTCGCGATATGTCCTCTTGAAGCTTCGGCGGCATCTGGGAAAACATCGACATTGAATCTTTCGCAACATCCAATTCTTCGCGCGTCATTCTGATGTTGTTCTGCTGCGCGTAATTCAATACGCGCTGCTCGTCGCTGAACATTTTCTTGTTCAAGCCAAGATCGAGCTTTTCAACTTCTGGCTGGTAGCGAACGCCCTCAACGGGTGCGCCACCCTGAATTTTCTCGGCCTGCCTTACTGCCCGTTGCGCTTTCGCGTACTCAACTTTATCAAAACCGCCCTTAACTGGAGCATTGCCCTTCCACGGAATAGGCGCTATCGTGAATTGCTCGATAGCTTCTTTTGCGGGGATGAACTTTGCCCCGGTGAGCATCGAAAGTCCTTTCGTGCCTGCGATACTCAGCGCCAGGTTTTCAGGCGTTGATTCTTCGATGAG
>DATIKF010000042.1:0-1506 GCA_035477855.1 Dissulfurispiraceae bacterium | reverse complement strand
TGGTCACGACAAGGTGGACAGCGAATCCTCAACTTCCGCTGCTACGTCAAATCCGGATTGTGGAAGGAATTCTGGGATACCTACAGTCGGCTTCGCCGCTGTGCGTAACCCGGTACGTAAAATGAAACCTGCACCCGTTCTATGTAAGAATGAGGAAGCTACGCCTCTGGAGATTGAAGGACTGGTCAGGAGGGCCAAGGGGGCTGATTGGGCCACCACATCACTGGCGCTCGCTATTGCTTCATGGCCGCTGACGCTCTTTTGTGCCACTGGCATCCTCAGTGCCCTTGCGGCTATTATGCTCGGACACATCGCAATTCATAGAGCCAAGCACGGGTCGACTTCTGTCTGTGCACGCAACCGCGCTGTCAACGGTCTCATCGTCTCGTATGTATATATTGGCTTCGCGACGCTTCTTATCGTCAAGATAGTAAGAGGTAGGGTATCGCCAGGCATATCGTGGGGTGATGCATATATGCCGATGTGCCTGATTTGGCACGTGGTCGAGCAGGTAGTCATCGTGGCAACGGCTGCACTGATTGGAGCGATGATGGCTCAGTTAGTAACCAGGATCGTGGCCAAGTTCACACCTCCGTATGCTATGGCATACAAGGCAACCCTCCTTGGTTGTCTCATAGGCATCATGGCTGCAGTCGTCCTTGATGTATTGGGGGTCATTGGTCTTGCAGTCGGTCCTTCCGGACCTCATATTACCGCTATGGCCATAGTCCGTTTGGTGGTTGTTGGATTCCTTCCGCAGGCTGCCATCTATGGAACATTGATCAAACACCCAAGTCAAGAATCGCTTGGCCTTGCTAAAGGATGTCTCGTGAGCCTTCTCCAACTCCTCGTCGGATGCTTGCTGGTCATGGGATTGCTGGACATGGGTGTCATCTGACCCGGGGGAATCGCGGGGAATCGCGGGGAGGGAAACGGGGTCAGGCATTGAAACGGGCCGGAAGTGTGGGTGAACCACGGTCGCTAGGGGTTCCCAGCGGAACGATCGCAGACCCGCCGGAGTTGTCGCTTCTCTCCGCCGGCACCCTGCAATGCGAAAAACGCTCTCGGTTTCGGCCGAAGGCCGGGAAGCGGGTTAGCCACAGAGGGCACAGAGGTCACAGAGAAGAAGATCCCATACAACGGAATCGAGTAGAAATCGCGAAACACGCGAACTACGCGAAAAGAAGAAGTGTCGGATTCCCCTTTCGCATATTTCGCGGTTCCCTTTCTTCCCTTTTCGATCACAGCCTCTCTGTGTCCTCTGTGCCCTCTGTGGCAAGAACTCTCTTGGGTGTCCTGCTTTCAACCACGAATCACACCCATGACACGAATTCGAGGCGTTCACTTTCCCTTCCTTCATTCGTGTGATTCGTGCCATTCGTGGTTTCGATATCCTTCTGGCCTCCAATTGATCTGGGAACGGTCCTGATCTTCGCGTGTGGGTTGAGAACCCTACATGCTGTGTCCGGTGATTGGCTGTCCCGCTCGACTGCCATTGTGGCAGTC
>DATIKF010000040.1:0-4610 GCA_035477855.1 Dissulfurispiraceae bacterium | reverse complement strand
GACAGCTAAAGCAGTGGTGCCACCGGCGCTGCTCCCTTCGCTCCTCTGAGCGGTGGAGACAAAGGCAACGGATCAAGAAAATGCCGTCGCTGCCTGATATCAGGCACCAGATCTCTAAGCTTCTGGTGAGGATATTGAAATCCCCGTTGACCAACCGCTATAGGATCCTGTCTGTCCAAGGTTGTGGAGGCCGCCTAAGCTGACGCGAACAAACCAGTCGCGATAGATCCCGAAGAACCCTTCAACGGATCCCTCGAAACATCCCTTGAATCCGTCGGAAGTCGTATCCTTGTTGACGCCGGCTCCTGTTGTAAAGCTGACGCCGTTGTCATCGTCAATTTTCCAGTACCAGAGGCCGACAAGCAGATATTTCTGATACAGCGTCGGGTCATAATACCCATTCGTATCATCCTGCTCTTTAAACCCTGTGCGCAAGGCCGAGATGCCGATGTCTAGATTCAGCGCCTCGGTGCGAAGAGCCGCTCGTCGCGGGAAGAGCTGCAATTCCCACTGGCGGTTGTCACGACTGAAGAAGTTCAGAGCAGCGCTTCCGGTAACCGTCCATGCCAAATCCGGGCGCCATTCAAATGATGCCTGATTCAGATACCTCTGGATGCCGAGTGACAGCGAGCGTGCCGAAGGAAAATAGTAATCATGAGCATGTGTTACCTGGAGCTTGAGCGCATCATGCGGACGAATAAAGGCGTTCACCCCATAGTACGGAGTGGTATGCCCGTCAGTGAAGGCTTCTCCGGCATAGACATCAGCAGCGAACAGCGGCGAGAAACGGTGGTTGATCCCGAGCGCAAGCGCGGTATGGAACGCCGATGCCTTTCCGCTGATGTTCTCCAGCCCGCTGCCGACCTTTGCGCGAACAATGTCGAATTCAGCTTTGGCATATGCATGTGTAAGCGGAGCAATAAAATAGGCACCTTTTAAATACGAGCGATAGATGTCTATGCTGTCAGAGTCATGATAAAAGTTAAACCCGCCGGCAATGTGGTGACGGACAGGTGTCTTGACGAATCGTCCCGCATCATATACTTCCCTTGAACCCGGTCGAAGCTTCTCAAGCTGCCTGATGCTTTCCAGCGCCTCCGGGAACCTTTCGGCATAGCGGAGATCCACCGTCCTGGTATACAGCAACTCGTAATCATTTGGTTTCGCTTTCAAGAGAGGGTCGAGAAAGGAAAGCGAAAGTTCAGGGCGGTCATCCCAGGCATATATTCTTGCCAGGTGCGCACGAGAAGAATCATCATGTTGAAAGCGGGCTGCATATCCGATCAGGATTTTTTCAGCAGCAGGATAGTTTCCGCGCTCCGCTTCTGCCATTGCCAGTTCAAGCAGAATATCTTTCCGTTCGGCATTCTTTTCAAGATAGGAACGATAGGTTCCGACCGATTTCGTCAGCTTGCCGGCCCACTTCTGAGTACGGGCAAGGTTTATCTTCGTATCAGCGGCGTCCGGGGCAATTTCGAGAACTTTTTGAAAACTCTGACCGGCTATATCGTACTTCCCGAGCCAGTTTGCAATTGAGCCGCGCGCTTCCCAGTACTCCCTATTTTTCGGGTTTAGCGCGACCGCTTTTTCTATGACGGCCAGCGCCGGTTCGGGCTTCTGCATCACGGAATATGACTGAGAAAGCCTGAAATACAATTCTGCATCGTCGGATTTGAGCCGAACAGCCTGGGTAAGCGCTTCAGCTGTCTTTTCGATATTTCCAAGCGCCCAGTGGAGATCTGCGACGCGAAGCCAGATGGGAAGCTGATCAGGATTGCGTTTCAGCATATCGTCGTAAATTGCAATTGCCTTCTTCCAGTCTCCGGCTATCTCAGCCTTCAGGCCGTCTTCATATGCCGGCAGAGGAACTGTCTGGCAAAAGGCTATCCCTGGCGTCAAGAAAAACACCAGAAGCACAAGAGCATATGTGAATCTCATGATCGTATCCTTTCGGTTCCTGATATATATGGTGTCTAAAATCACTTGCGCCACTTCTTGTCTTTGAATATCCAGACATCGGCTGCGAAACGCAGAATGACGGTAAAGTCATACATGAGGTATGCATAACGCAAGGGTGTTACCACAAGCCCTTTCAGTGCGTAGTTGAAACGTTGTCCTTTCGCCACTACGAAAAGAACCAGCGTGCAGAGTATCACCTCCGCAAGAATTGTGATGACCAGCGGTTCCCAGAGTTGCAGAAGGAGCATGACAAGAAACGATGTCGGGAACGCAATTTTTTCCAAAAGAGAGGTGAAGAGTATCCATCCGACAGGGCGACCGTATTTCTTCGTATACTCCTCACCGAATGATTGCCGGTACTGCTCCACTATTTTTCGTTTCTGCTCTGTTTCCCTTGAAACCTTTTTGTCACGCCATTTTTTGCGCAAAGACGCAATGACACGGAAAGGAGTTTTCAGGAGATCGTCGAAATAATAGCAACTCTGTAAAAAAGAAGAAGACCACATATATATCTGTCTCGGAAGACGAGTGGCTTCCGGTTCTTCAGACCGGGCATAGACATCAGCAACCTGGATGTTCCGGTATCCCTTGTTCGTCATCGCAAATCCGATAAAAATATCCTCGGAATTCGTCAGATCGTCGCCGAGGATGGGTTCATATTTGTCGAACAGGTCTTTGACATATTTTCTGCGGTAGGCGACGGCACATCCGACCGGATTCGTTATGGAGCCGACAAAAACCATCTGTCCATGGTATACAAAGCGTTGCAGAAACATATAGAGGGCATCGCGATAAAGGTTGGTAATCCCTCTTTTCACGCGTTGCCACATGCTGTCGCGCTGCACAAATTTTGCCTCAGGGTGCTTTTGAAGAAAAGAGTGCATGACGGAGTCTTTATCAAGATTGGTTCTGTCCTTGTCCCGGAGCGGCAGAATGACGCCGCAGGCGCATGCAATGCCGATCCCCTGATAGAGTTCCTGAACGGTGCGTTCTATGTAGTTCGGCGATCCGAGAACCGTATCGCCGTCCAGAATGAATTCAACATCAGCATCAAACTCACGTGACTGGCGCTTGATGGTCGGGGTTTTGCCGATCGATTTTTCCCGACGAATGGCAATGAGCCCGAGTCCGAGCGTTTCCGACATGTCTTTTGCATATTCAAGCGTCCGGTCTGAACTGCCGTCATCGATCAGGATGACATTGCGCGGTCTGAGTGTTTGTTTCGCTATTGATGCAAGACAGTGCGCAATGTTTTTTTGCTCATTAAAAACCGGAATGACGACATCTACAACTGCGTCGCGCCGGTTTTCTGCAGGAGTGGGCACTGTTTTATCGGGTCCATGCAACAAGCCAAAGATGCTCATCAGGGAATTTGGACTGACTACAAAATAGGGAAGCGTTGCCAAATTATCCCTCCTGTGTCTTTCGTTCGTCTTTTGCGCGGTAGATAAGGTCAAGCAATGTCTGATTCAGCGGCCACTGAAACTGCATGTCAGTCAACGAGAGAAGCTTTGTCATCGAAGGCCTTCTGTTCATGATGTCGGCGAAGTCCATTCCGTAGGCCTCCTGATAAGGGACAGCGCGAATTTCGGATTGACTGTGAGAAAGATATTTCACCCGCTCTGCCAACTCGAAAATCGAAATTTCCTGTGCGTTTCCTACATTTACCACCTCACCATGGCTATCGATGTTTTTTGCAAGAAGGTCAAGCATGACGACTGTGTCGCGAACATCACAGAAACAGCGCTTCTGAGATCCATCTCCAAAAACCGTGATGGGCTGTCCCGATATTGCCTGGCGGACAAAGCGGGGAACGACCATCCCGTACTGTCCTGTCTGCCGGGGGCCGATGGTATTAAAAAAACGGACGGCAATAATGGGAGCTCCGTATGCCTTTGCATACGACATGCAAAAAGCTTCGTCAATCAGTTTGCTGATCGGATAGTTCCATCGAAGGCTCGAGTTTTCCTCAATGAGCAGCGGGTCGTTCTCCGAAAATTCGCGCACCTCGCTGCCGGGAATTCCGTTGCCGTATACCTCAGAGGTGGAAGCGACAATCAATGTGCTCCTCCACGTATTCTTATGAGCGGCTTTCAGGAGCAGCTCGGTTGCTTCTACATTCACAGCCAGAACATCAACCGGATTTTTTAACACGCGAAATACACCGACAACTGCCGCCATGTGGTAGATACGATCAGCCTGAGCCACACTGCGCTGCAGATTAGGCCATGACAAAAGATTTGCCTGTTCGAAGTGAAAGTTAGGAATTGAGAGAAAATCCCTGATATTCTGCTCGGAGCCGGTGCTCAAATCATCAACGACGTGTACCTTATGTCCCCGGCTCAGATGAAACTGAACAATGTGAGACCCGATGAACCCTGACGTATGCTGAAAAAAGAAGACCCCAAAGTCTCGGGTAAAATACGAGATGGAGGTGGAGCATGGAGCGAATCCCGCGAGGGCGGTACACGAAGGAATTTCGGATGGAAGCAGTAAAGCTGATAGTGGAGGGCAAGTTGCCGCAGCGTGAAGTGAGCCGACGACTGAACGTCTCGGAGAACACGCTACAGAACTGGCTGAAGGCTTACCGGCAGGGGAAGGTATCGGAAGTCGGCAAGAACTATCGGGAGATGAGCGAGACGGAGCTTGAA
>DATIKF010000039.1:0-1800 GCA_035477855.1 Dissulfurispiraceae bacterium | reverse complement strand
GGATGTGACGAGCCGACATCGAGGTGCCAAACCACTCCGTCGATGTGAGCTCTTGGGAGTGATCAGCCTGTTATCCCCGGAGTACCTTTTATCCTTTGAGCGATGGCCCTTCCATACGGAACCACCGGATCACTATGTCCTAGTTTCCTACCTGATCGAGTTGTAGCTCTCACAGTCAAGCACCCTTGTGCCATTGCACTCAACGCACGGTTACCAAGCGTGCTGAGGGTACCTTTGAAAGCCTCCGTTACACTTTTGGAGGCGACCACCCCAGTCAAACTACCCACCAAACAATGTCTTCCCTTGCGGGAGTTAGGTTCCAGATAAATAAAGGGTCGTATTTCAAGGGCGACTCCCCGATTCCTGGCGAAACCGGTTCATAGTCTCCGACCTATCCTACACATTACTTACCCAAAATCAATGTTAAGCTATAGTAAAGGTTCACGGGGTCTTTCCGTCCCGTTGCGGGTATCCGGCATCTTCACCGGAACTACAATTTCACCGAGCTCGTGGCTGAGACAGTGCCCAGATCGTTACACCATTCGTGCAGGTCGGAACTTACCCGACAAGGAATTTCGCTACCTTAGGACCGTTATAGTTACGGCCGCCGTTTACTGGGGCTTCAATTCAGAGCTTCTCATCCCGAAGGACAATAACCCCCCCTCTTAACCTTCCAGCACCGGGCAGGTGTCAGGCCTTATACTTCATCTTTCGATTTTGCAAAGCCATGTGTTTTTGATAAACAGTCGCCTGGGCCATTTCTCTGCGTCCCGACAATGTCGGGAACCCTTTTTCCCTAAGTTACAGGGTTAATTTGCCTAGTTCCTTAGCCATGAATCACTCGAGCACCTTTGGATTCTCTCCTCGACTACCTGTGTTGGTTTGCGGTACGGGTGCCATGTACCTGAAGCTTAGAGGTTTTTCTTGTAAGTATGATTAGGGTCATTATCCGCTTGTCCGAAAACTCGCGGTACTATCAGGTTTCAGCATTCTTTACGGATTTTCCTGTAAAGAATATACCTACGCCCTTCAACGTACTATTCCGTCAGTACGCAGACCTTTCACTCCTTCGCTACCCCATCGCAGTACATGCCAGTACTGGAATATTAACCAGTTATCCATCGGCTGCCCCTTTCGGGTTAACCTTAGGACCCGACTAACCCTGATCCGATTAGCGTTGATCAGGAAACCTTAGTCTTTCGGTGGAGGGGTTTCTCACCCCTCTTACCGTTACTTATGCCTACATCTTCTTTTCCAGACGCTCCAAAATACCTTACGATACTTCTTCTACGCCGACTGGAATGCTCCCCTACCAATACTGACATTTATCGTCAGTAGTTCATAGCTTCGGTAATATGCTTATGCCCGTTTATTATCCACGCACAACCGCTCGACTAGTGAGCTGTTACGCACTCTTTAAATGAATGGCTGCTCCCAAGCCAACATCCTAGCTGTCTGTGCAGTCGCACCTCGTTAATTCAACTTAGCATATATTTCGGGACCTTAGCTGATGATCTGGGTTCTTTCCCTTTTGTCCACGGACCTTAGCACCCGCAGGCTCACTCCCGGGAATCATCTTGCAGCATTCGGAGTTTGTCAAGGGTTGATAGGCGGTGAAGCCCTCTAGCCTTATCAGTAGCTCTACCTCTGCAAGACTCTCACCGAGGCTGCACCTAAATGCATTTCGGGGAGTACGAGCTATTTCTCAGTTTGATTAGCCTTTCACCCCTATCCTCAGTTCATCCAAAGACTTTTCAACGTCAACTAGTTCGGCCCTCCATCCCGTGTTACCGGAACTTC
>DATIKF010000038.1:0-1561 GCA_035477855.1 Dissulfurispiraceae bacterium | reverse complement strand
GCGGCGCCGAAGTTCAAGAGCAAGAGCGCGTTCTGCTGAAGCGCGGCACCTTGTAGCGGAGTAGCGGCGGCGAATTCCTGAATCTCTTTCAGCATCGCCGTTGCCTTGCTTGCGCTACCGAGCATAACCCCGAAGGCGACGGACTGTTTCTCATAAGCTGCCGCGGCCTTAATACCTGAAGTTGTCAGCTTCGCAAATCCAGCTATCACAGCACCTATACCAATACCGGCGGCCACACCGAGCTTAGAAAAGCCCGCGCTCATGTCCTGTATCGGCTTGTCGGCACCCTGGACTTTTGCCTTGAGTTCGGCAAGATCACGGTTGACTTGCGCCATCTGCGACGTGACCTTGACATTCAGTTCGGCTATTGTGGTCGCCATTATCTGTTATATGTCCTCACCCCCCCGTCGGTCGTCACCACACCTTGACGCTTCAACGGTTCAGGCTCTTCAATTTCAGTCTGGTACTCTTTGTCGCTCAAATGCGCAATGCAGGCATCGTAATACACCCACACCTGCGCCCACGTCATACGTCGTAAGATGTAATCAGGACTCGCCCAAGCGTAATGATTTCCTAGGCGAGTCATGATCCGGCCTAGATGAATGGTTACGGGACCGCCGCCCCGTCCGCCTCGCCGTTTTTTTTTCCGTCATCGAAAACTGCAAGAAAGATTGACATCATGATCGGCGTGAATGTCTTGATGGTGATTTTCTTCCTCAGCCATTTCTCCTCAACGCTTTCGTCGATGAAATGGAAAAGATCGTAGATCACTGGGAACATCTGATTATAGTCATCCGAAGAAATGAAAGTTCCGCCCTGCATCTTCTCGAATATGGGCATCATCTCGTAGAACCTGAGAGAGTACTCGAACGGAACTTCTGAAAGATCGAACGACTTCTCGCCGACAGATACAATCCTGTCTTTTGGAATAAACGCCCCTGCTTCTGAAACCAACTCAGACATAAAAACCCCTTGTTACGAAGAATACGTCGCCAGATACGGATAATCCGTAGTGGTGTACATGCTCGACCGCGTGTCAATGATCGTGTAAAGCTGCGAACCCACCGTGCGCGAAGACTGAGCAACGCCCTTCATCTTGAATGGAATCTCGGCAACGTCGGTTCCGCTGTCCGATACATACGGTATGGTCATCGGATCGGTCACCGAAGCGTAGTAGATAATCGCCGTTACGGTCTGCGAAGAAGTGGCAGCAGTATGTACGAGTGTCACCTGCTGCGGAGTAACGGTCATGTTCCCGCCGGAGTCGAAAACGAACGTGGTAGTTGAGAAAGTGTCAATCCCGCCGCGCATCTTTGCTATCTTCTGAAGGTTGAGTTCAAGCAGATTGCCCTCGACAGTGATGGTCTGGTTCTTGATGCCCTTGACAACCGTCGGAGTGTTGTCAACTTCGATCTCGTACGAGTCCCACGCCTCGGTAAGTTTAATCCCGCGAGCCGCGCCGAGGTCCACATACCCGCCCGAAGACGAGGGTATGAGCATCCGGGCCGAACCCATGAGGAAGGCGTCTGAATGCGCCCTTGTCTGGTATGCCATTTTGTTA
>DATIKF010000037.1:0-2747 GCA_035477855.1 Dissulfurispiraceae bacterium | reverse complement strand
ACACCAATTCGTAGGGCTTCATTTCGCCCGCTCATCAGCGATCCGGTTTATGTCGGCCTTGATCTTCGCATGGTCCCATTCGCGGTCATTGCAGAATTGCCAGATACCTTTCCCGCGCACTTCGATTATTTTGAAACCTTCCACGATGTCGGGCGGGAGCGCGTTCAGTTTGGCTATCGCCTCGGCCTTCTGCTTCTTCACAAGCTCGTCCTGCGCGGTCTGTTCGGGTGGCTTCGGCTTTTCAAGGTACTTTGATCCGTCCCACCGACCAGCGTAAATCTCAGCACCAAACCCGAGTGCCTTGAAAGCCACTGAAAGCGCATCGGTGACGGCCATCTTGTAGCACTCGTCGTTGGTGTACTGATACGGTACGTACTTAGTAGTTCCGTCGGCCTGTTGCTCTTTTTTGCTTTCGTTGGTAATCATCATCGAACCGCCGATTCCCTCGACCGGGTTACTGATTGTCTCTCCGTCACGGTAAAACACGTCCACGCGCGCAAACGCCATTACCTGTCCATCTGAGCCGGGAACTGTCCAGAGTTCTTTTATGGTGTACCACCACCCAATACCACACGGCCCGAAAACCTCGGTCGCCGCCTGCAAGCGCCACTGAGGGTTAATATCGGTCATCCCCTTTAGCCGACCACCACCGATGGTTTTCAGCGATGTCGGGTCCGGCTTGTGTACCTTATCCCATATTCTGCGATTATTCATTCTCGCCCTCCCCGAAAGTTATTCTTGCCAACTCAATCGCGGCAAGATATTGACGCGCATATTTGCTATCTCCATGCGTGTCTTTCACGCGCGCTATAAACTCTGACTCCGTACCAAACCAGCATCCACTACGTACGTGCAAACCCGACGCAGCGTTGTAAATGATACAACCATCTTGACGCGACCCTATGTTGTTGATGCGGATGAAATACGGACGGTGCTCCATTGCCAGTTTTTCGAAACTGCACCACTCGCCGAAACTGCACCGCTCGCCGAAACTGCACCACTCGCCGAAGCTGCACCCCTCGCCGAAACTGCACCGCCCGCCGAAACTGCACCGCCCGCCGAAACTGCACCACTCGCCGAAGCTGCACCCATCGCCGAAGCTGCACCACTCGCCGAAGCTGCACCCATCGCCGAAGCTGCACCGCCCGCCGAAACGCTTGATTTGCGTATAGTTCCCCGTCGGGCATTGTCGGATGCCATCTATTACGGGGAATTCATCAAATTCAGATTGCGTGTATGTCTTCATCCTCGCCCTCCCTTATTTTCTCGGCTGCCATCTGCTCGCCGATCTTCATAAGCGCCTCGGATACCGCAGCGCGGAACTCCGGGTTAACATGACCGTTGCGGGAAAGCAGTTTTGCGATCTGGTCTACGTTCTTCATGTCAAGCCTCCTTCTTGATTGATTCGAGCAGCATACGCTCGATGATTGCGCCGCGCTTCACCTTCTCCGCGCGGACCAGCTTTGCGACGTAGCGCTCGATCTTCTCGGCAGCGCTCTTGTGCATCGAACATGAAAACGGTACTCGTGGGTCAGTCGTCATCGCGTCCTCCGTTTAATTTAATCTGAAGACTCCACCAATTGGCGAAGCCATCGGGTGTTCCGTAAACTATCATCCAGCGGTTAAGGTAATATGTGCGGTCGTTCATTATTTTTTCTTCCATGTCCGATACCTCGCAACATCGCTGATTGTTTTTTTGGTCACACCAAGGCTAAGTGCTAAGCGTGACCAAAATACAGGTTGTACTTTTCCATCTAAAAATCTTATTCTGTCAACTTGTTCTTGCGTAAGCCTCGCCCTGCCGTGACTTGCACCTCGTGCCGCTCTCCCATGTCGTTCTGTATCTGCTGAGTTTTCTTTACTAGTACCCCAAGCAAGATTATTGGCATTATTGTTTGTTTTGTTACCGTCTAGGTGCCTTATCTCATGCCTATGGGATGGTTTTGGTGGAAGATATTTACAGGCCACCATCTGATGTACTGCAACAGAAAAAATTTTTCCACTGTCTGAAATGCTAACCAATAAATAACCGCGACCGTTTATAGATTGCTTTAACATTTTTGTTCTGTTATGTTTTAATGAATAAACAATCCCATCATAAGTGACGTCATAATCTTTAAACGAATATTCTTTCACCAACACGGCCTCCTTAACATGATGTTAAGCAATATATAATACCTCATATAATAAATCAAGCATAATTTGCAAAATATTGGCAAAAAAATACCCCCAAGATTATTGGGGGTTAACTCTCCGGATGGAGAGGCCTGCTGGTTGCAGGCGGAGGTACATGATTGAAAATAGCTACGTCACTTCTGATTCAAATATAGCCAGCACTTCTCGAAGTCCATGCCGGGAGCGCGGTTCTTGTCAT
Source organism: Dissulfurispiraceae bacterium (assembly GCA_035477855.1). Classification (GTDB taxonomy): domain Bacteria; phylum Nitrospirota; class Thermodesulfovibrionia; order Thermodesulfovibrionales; family Dissulfurispiraceae; genus JAAYUK01. The sequence continues at coordinate 373 of DATIKF010000037.1, read as the reverse complement.
CCTTGCAGTACTCGTATCGGTCGCGCGCGCGGCACTCTTTCGCGTAATCGGCGCACACGCTTTTGTCAGGGTTCTTCTGATTGAAGTACAAGCACCGATCAAAGTCAAGGCATGAGTTCGGACGGCCCTCGTAGTCCTTAGCGTCGGGCATGGACATGCAACACGCGACGAGTATGCAGATACAACATAGAGATATTATTATGCGCTTCATTTCTTTACCTCTATACTCACAGACGGTCGCCACGAAAACCCGTTCTTCTTATCGTATGATATGTTGGCAACGAGAATATATCCCACCAGCACCACCACCAGCACCGCGAGTATTTCTTTCGTGCGGAAGCGGAACAGGTAAGCGATCATATCCCACGGGCCG
>DATIKF010000036.1:0-2713 GCA_035477855.1 Dissulfurispiraceae bacterium | reverse complement strand
TTCTGGCCGTGGCGGGGATCGGGGGCGTGTTTGTTTTATTACTTTTTATCACACCATAGGAGGTCATCATGTCTTTAGAACAATTTCTATCTGCAATTTTTCAGGTGGCGACGGGGCTTGTGCTGGCAACATGGGCCATCGTCGGTGTCGCGGTATCAACCTATTATGCATACAAGGTGGCGCAGAACCTTATCACGCGGCGGGCGCGGGTAATCGGCAAACTCAAAAAATCCAAACTTTTCAGCCTCTACGAAAAAGGGGGGAAATCATGGGACGCCCGAAAAGCAATCGCAAAGAGCAAATAATCGCGGAGTATCAAAGGCAGATGAGGCTCTATGGCCACGCTAATTTCTGCGCCATCACGCGGGCCGTGGGGCTGAAATCAAATGTCGGCAGTTACGCGAAAAGGGTCATTCAGAAGTGGCTGGGCAGTCAGCCGGATAAAGGCACCGTCCGGGAATGTCTGCGCTGCGATACCCGGTTTCTCTCCACCGGCAAACATCACAGATTATGCGACGCCTGCCGATTCGACGGGGAGTATGCCGCGCCCTATGGCATTTCACCGGCGATCCATTTTGCGGGTTTGGGGAGGTATTGAGCCACGCCTCGGTTACTTGATCTCTTTTGCGGTGCCGGCGGTGCGGCGATGGGCTATCACAGGGCAGGCTTTGAGGTTGTGGGTGTGGATATAAAACCACAAAAGAATTTTCCGTTTGAGTTTCACCAGGCCGATGCAATGACGTATCCGCTTGAAGGATTCGACGTGATCCATGCAAGCCCGCCGTGTCAAAGATATTCTCAATGCACACCGCCACAAAATCGCGAGAATCATCCAGACCTTATCAATGCGATTCGCGAGCGCCTTTTAATGAACAACAGGCCGTTTGTCATTGAGAATGTTCCTGGGGCGCGGAGTTTATTGATTTCACCAATTATGCTTTGTGGAACGATGTTCGGGCTTAAAATATTCAGACATAGATATTTTGAATGTTCACAGGCGGTGAAATGCCTGACGTATTCATGCAACCACCACAAACTCCCCGTACTTATTACGGGAACCACAAGGAGAAAAACGGGTCGTTTTGAATATTCAGCGCAAGAATGCAGGGATGCGTCGGGCTTAGATTGGATGACCCGCAAAGAAATGGATCAGGCTATTCCACCAGCCTACACGGAATTTATCGGCAAGCAACTCATGGAGGCATTATGACACAGACCGCCCTGCAATTTGGCCGGCCCCTTTATCCTGACCTCGGCTACGAATACGGGACGCAGAAGCGGAAAATGTATGACCGCCTGCAATACGGCCCCTGCACGAATACGGATTTTGTGACGCTGGATAAGTGCTGGAAATATACGAATCGCGTTTCAGAAATCCGCCATGACCTTGAAATTCACGGCTGGACTATCCGGGCGGAGAGGCTACATGACGGGCTCTTTGAGTATCATTTGGAAAGGGGATAACCATGCAGCTATTAACCAGCATCACGCAGATCAACCGGCAGTATCTTCTTAACCTGCCATGCGTCTGTGAGGAAAAGACAGAGGAAATGGAGGGCGCGTTTGTATGCCCTCGTCACGGCTACCGGGAGCCGAGGTATGACTTATTAGACAGGACGGGAGGGGAAGATGGAAGAGAACACAGCATTGGAAGTATTGAGTGAAGTTCCGGCGATTGCGGATGATCGTCTTGTGGCGATTGCAGATGCAGCGGAGCGCAGAGTTGAGGCGATGGGGAAGATCAAGCGGATGTCCATGAAAATGACAAACCCTCGCGACTGGACGGACCAGGGCGGCAAGCCCTATTTGCAAGTTTCCGGGAGTGAGAAGATCGCCCGGCTGTTTGGTATATCCTGGCGCATTGACGAGCCCACCATTGAGACCGAAGAGGGCGGCCATTACGGTTACACCTACAAGGGCTATTTCACGCTTGGCGGCGTCACCATCGAGGCCATAGGCACACGGTCAAGCAAGGACGGGTTTTTTAAGAAATACAACAACGGGGCAGAGCTTCCTATCGCGGCCATTGATCGGGGCGACGTAAAAAAAGCCGCCTATACAAACCTTCTCGGATCAGGGATCACGCGGATTCTTGGAATGAGAAATCTCACATGGGAGGAACTGTCAGAAGCCGGGATCACACAGGACGCCGTCAGTAAAGTATCTTTCAAGAAAGATGGCAAGACCGATGCGCCTATTTCGTCCGAGGGCGCCGCGTCCGTCGAAACCTTCATTACGGGGATCACCATGCAGACGAAAACCAAAGACGGGAAGGTTATGAAAAGCCCGCTTTACAAAGTCAATGCAGAAGGGACGGAATACAAGACGTTCTCTGAAACGCTGGCAAAGACGGCGAAGGAAGCGAAGGAAGCGGCCCGGAAAGTCAAGATCATTTACACCACAGGCAAATACGGCAACGACGCGGAGAATATCATGTTTGCCGATGATGGACCGGCCACTGAGCGTGAAGCCGGACAGGAGGGATAAAGCCATGATCGCCGAAGCAATCCTCGAAAGCAAGCGGAAGAAAATATCGTCATATCCAGTTCACACCAACAGGGCGAGTGACCTCGGCAATCCCTGCGTCAGATACCACGTCTATAATAGAACCAGGTGGGCAGAGAAGTCCCTGCATGATGTAGGGTTACAGCAGATTTTTGACCTCGGCAATGACTTTGAGCAGATCGCGCTCCGGGAATTAGCCGAAGCCGGG
>DATIKF010000035.1:0-1664 GCA_035477855.1 Dissulfurispiraceae bacterium | reverse complement strand
CTTTCAGCCGGTCGACGGATGATGCCGACAGCGGCGCTCCTTCGCCCAGAAGCCCACGCATCGCCAGCTCAAAGTCCCCCGTCGCCAGTCCGTGCAGATACAGCTCCGGCAGCATCTGTCCAACCTCTTTCGTCCGCTTGGCAAACAACGGCAAAACTTTGCTCTGAAAGTGTTCTTCCGTTGCTCGCATGCGGGGACGTCGCACCGTTACTGTCCCGCTCATCGTCGTAAACTTCCGGACCTTGCCGTATCCGTTCCGGTAGCCAGTGGCATTATCCACGGAGACCTTCCCCTGCCCCTTCGCACGACCAAGAAATTCCATCACCTCCTGCTCCAGTATGTCCTGAAGAAACGCCTGCACTTTCTGCCTCGCATATATCTCAAATTGCTCATACACTACTGCTCTTGACGGCTCATGTTTGCTCCCGGTATCCTTCTTCATGGTGGTGTCTCCTTTCATCTTTTGTTGATTGCAAGCTCAACTTTGAAAGGTTACACCGCCTGATTCAATTTACACACCTTTTGACATGACCTCCCCTGTCGAGGGCTCAGGCTGACTCTGGAGATATGTTTGCCGGACGAAGCTCATCATGAACAGATCAGGCAGCTTGCCGGTTCGCTCGGGTATCGAAGCGACTGACCAATCATTAGTCAAACATAAGCGTGCTCTGTCCGAAAGGTTCTGAACGATGCGGAAGCAATCGAGAATGCAGGCAGCCAGGTTTTTTCTGCTATAGCGGAAAGCATATTTTAGGAGGACCGGTTAATGACAGAAAGTGTTCAAAAAGCCGCGGATGAGAAGTTTTGTGCTGATTGCGGCGCTATTATCAAAGCCAAGGCTGAGATATGCCCGAAGTGCGGTGTCCGCCAGTCTCCGCCCCCGATGATGAGCAGTCTGGGCCAGATGGCTCTCAACGGCAAGAGCAAGCTGGCCGCCGGGCTGTTCGGTATCTTTCTGGGCGGGTTTGGTATCCATAAATTCTACCTCGGGAAAACCGGCATGGGCATTCTTTACCTGCTTTTTTGCTGGACGTTTATCCCTGCAGTTGTCGGTTTCATTGAAGGGATTCTGTTTCTTGTGATGAAGGATGAGGATTTTAACGCCAGGTACGGAATGGATTAAATGAAATGAGCGAACAGTAGTGTCCGGTTAATAACCGAACAGATTCAATTGGTTACAACCCAGCTTATCGTTCATACTGTAATCCGTGCCCGCAAAGGCTTGCTGCAAGGACATCTTCTCGAAAACCACGACTGACAAAATCTGTAGAAAAGTGTAGAGCGGCAGCTCCAGATTCAGCCGTTTCTTGATGATAGCGATCAGCACATATGCCGAAACAGCAATCCGGATTTGCGTCTTTACCGTATTTTCCGAAGTGCCGTAAAAGCTCTTGATCCGCAGATTCTGCTTGATCCATCGAAAGAACTGCTCGACTTCCCACCGGCTTTTGTATAAAGAGCATATGGTCAAAGCCGACAATGTCTTGTGGTTGCTCAGAAAGGACCAGCGTCTTGCCTGTTTCCGGCACTTTGAACCGGATACGCCGCAACTGTTCCGGATAGGATTGTTTGCTGTAATGGCCATTCAGGGCAATCAGCTGATCGCACACCAATCCGGTGTTTCGATCCACCGGAGCCGAGTATATCCTGCGCGCATCCAGATT
>DATIKF010000034.1:0-4817 GCA_035477855.1 Dissulfurispiraceae bacterium | reverse complement strand
AACAGCCGAACAGACCCTAAGGGTTCTCCTTAGGAGAGAAGTCTGATAAGTTGAGCGGCCAATTCCTGCCCTGTTCGAAAAAGACAACCCAATCGACAAACACAAACCCACTCACTCGGACATTTACTGGGAAAGACGCGCATATACGCGCTTCGCGCGCTTGCAGGACAGGAGACACACCGCCTACTATGTGGATGCGCTTTCTCAACTCGTATAACCCATGTACTATTCGTCAAAGCGAGTTTTGGCCATATCCGTGACACCCTTGATCATTTTGTCAAGGAAGTCATCACCACGCGACAAACGGTACTTCTGCCTTAGTATGAAGATCTCGCTAAATCCGTCCATGAGTTGTCCTTTTCGAATCAAGGCGTAAAGGGAAATCGCGGACACGAAGGCGGAGATCCCCTTGCCCTCACGGTATCTGATGTTTTTCCTTTCCTGCAGGATATCTCCATGCGCCGATAACAACTTCTTCGCGAGAGTGTCTGCTTCCTTTCCTTCGTTATGTGCGATCGCCATTTTGTTGAACCAAGACAACCCTTCCTCAATGCTGTCCCAAAACTGAGTACACTCCTTTTCATTGTACTGCTTTCCCGCACGGTTCACACACCCACTCACCTGCCGTTTCGCCCTCTCGAAATCCCCCTCAGCATCCTCAATCATGTAGCAAAGCTTCTCATACTCATTTCTTATCTTTGCAGGCAACTGCAATCTTGCCTCTTCAGCTTGTTTCTCCTGGATAGCTTTCGCCTCAGCCCCATTTTGCCTTGCCTCGGCGGCATTCTTTCTGACCTCCTCAACGGCCATCCACACCACTACCGTGATGAATACCAACAGTACCCCGAGACGCACTTGTGAGCTAAAACACCACGTGACTACGTCGCGTACAAGCTCGAGTACTGTGACTATGACGGCCATACTCGCGAGCCCCTCCTATCTTCCATAACACAGAAAGGGCGGCGACCAGAAGCATCCGACTCCGACCGCCGCCCAGAGTCACTCCCTACCGAGGTGACCCGCAATAGCCACACCTTCCACGCCAGTCGTCGTTGACCGCCGCACAGTTGTTGCAGGTCCACGCAACAAGTACCCTATGCAGAATTCGTCCGATGAAGCCTTTCATGAAACTGTCCTTTCTCTCGATGCCGCAATCGCGGGCTTACTTCTTGGGCCCGTCGCTGTGTGGCTGCGGGCCGCCACCATTGTTTCCACCTCCACTCTGTCCGCCGCCCTGGTTTCCGCCACCATGACCGCCGCCGTACGTTCCGCCTCTGTCGTCACTCATGACACGCGCTCCTTTTTTGCGATGACCATACATGCACGGGGTTGAACACCAATCCCCGAAATAGGCATCCCGTCGCACCGAAGGAATTTTCTCTATCCGCCGCCCTTGTCCAAAGACCTTCTCATCCACTGAGGCGAATTGGGCCACGCACTCAGAATCGTAGTGCAGTAGTATACTGCACGCCATTGATGCAACACAAGAATATTTCCAAATATTTTTTTCGGACGGCCGCCCCGATCACCTATTTCGACTAGATCCACCCTGAGATTTCGCCCTGGGTGGCACCCCAAACCCAAGCTTTGCTATATCTGGAAACACCGAAGACCGGTTCCGCAATCGATTGTCTCGTGACTGGAATTGGAAGCTGGCATTACCTGAAGGCAACCGAGTGACCAGTAGCCGGTACGTGCTGTCGTCGTCGTCAAACTTGAGGCCAACCCCGAGCCTATCGAGAGCCACGTTGATTTCGCCGACCAACTCCTTTGCCTCGGCATACTCAAGAACGCAACCCTTAAGCTCTTCAAATAGCCTCTTCAGCCGTTCCCGCTGGACATCCAAGTGAACTTCCAACTGCTCATGGAACTGGCGAACCCTCTCGATTGGATCAAGCGTCTCTCTCATCGGACTAGCAAGGCCCAGAGAGTCCCCAGCCGCAAGAGCGCTTCTCACCAAAGACGCATCTATCGCCGGTGACTTTTCACCTCCTCTACAATAGGGACCCGCTATATCCGCTTCATGGCCTCGCCGCCTGCCTTTTCCCCTCACATGACGTTCAATCCATCGCCTCCATCCACGCTGCCGACTCCACATCGGCAGTTTCCTGCGTGCCTCTTCCTTCTCTGTGTTCCGCTCCTTTTCCAGCGCGCTCACACGCGCCTGATAGTCGCGATCTTGATCTTCCGGCGGAACAACGAATAGGGTCGTTATCCCCTTTGCATATAGTGTGTCTTCTGCTTCGACCTTCTCCAGCCCCGGATTAGCGCGCCTCAGCGCCGACGCAATCGCATCCCATTGGAGATCCCAGAAACGCCAGCGGCTCTTCACGACCGTGAGCAGCGTGTCTTCTCCGGAGACCTCGTAGTACACGTAGTATCGATTCTGAAATGGCACATCATAGGCGCTCTCGAACAACTCCTCACCGTTGAACGTTATGAAGGCGTCAGACACGCCGCTGTGGTAATACTCCAGGAGACTCAGCAGCGGATATTTCTTCAGCAGCGCGTCTATGTCGGCGCACAGCTTCGGAGATTCGCTGCGCAGATACGTCAGGTACAACATGAACGCATACACATGCTTCGGCGACATACGCGACTCAATGCACCTGTAGAAGCGCTCCTTCGCTCCAGCGTCTTTCAGGTCATTGCCTCGCACATATTCTTCAAGTGCTCTCAACGCCGCTACGAACAGACTGCAACCATATTGCAGGATCTTGCCTTCCTTGCCTCGTACTACCTCGCCCACACATTCGTGCGTTGTCTCTAACAGACACAGCGCAGACCGTTCAATCTCCGGCACGTCCGGTTGTTCAAGTCTCGCCTGCTTTATGCGCGCTCGCTGACTCTTTTCGATGCATTCCCCAAGTCTCTTCGTCGCACTTCTCCACTCCTTCGAGCAGCAGGTATCCACCAAGGCCTCGACAATCCGCTCAAGAGATAACGATCGCACATCTACTGCGCGTGCCTCTTGCGACGAATCGCCGGGCTTTGTCTTGGCTTCAATCTGCTTCTTTCCCAAGTATCACCTCATGGTACCGGTTATGTGGATATTGAGCGCACCGAGATCACAACACATTCTATCACACAACAGATCCAGCCGAAATACCCAACCGGATTCCCCAGGTCGCCCGTCCGCCGCCCTTTATTCGGTCACCACCAGCCCGTCGCCGCCCTCAACTCGCTCATGCTTCCGCCATCCCCCCGCCCACCGGCCCTAACATAGGGACAAAGAGTACCGACACCTATGATGAGATAATCTTCACGCTTCCAACAAGTCCTACTACCTACATCCCCAAGCCTTCCATTATCCTAGCAGCAAGTGAGTATCAGATGCAAAGCTCCGCCATAGATTGTGATCAACCAGAGTAGCTGGCAATCCCATTCTCTCGCTTGCTCTCTCCACAAGCCAAATCGCGTCCAAGTCCGAGATGGGACGATTCAGCGCCATACTCACTGCACGCTTGATGTGAACATCAGGTTTAACAGTAGATACCCCCAACATCATTCTCAGGTACTGGAATGTCGCTAGACCAATTCCTCTTACGCGAAACGTCCGGTAGTCCATAACAGAAGACTTGGTAGCCCAATCCTTCATCGCCGTCAGATCATCCGTTACCGCAACTACATCCGCATACTCTATGTACCTATTCAACAGTCTCTCCAGCGTCATGGCCCGCCCCGTGTGTCTGTACTGCCAGACGACATGGAATCCGTCATATCCTAGTTCACGCAGTAGATGTGCCAGTCCTTTCAGCGTACAAATCTGCGCGTAGTTTTCCTGAAAGTGCTTTATGCGAGGGACAACAAACGCGGCGTACTTTCGATTTATCGATAGAACCGCATCGAGGCAGATCAGCACTGGGTTGTTGTATCCGAATTCTTCTGGCTTCACCGGATGATCTAACGGTATCTTCGACAAATACATCACAAGCTGTTCGATTTCCGCATCATTCCCCAACCGTGTCATATCGTCCTCCTCAGAACCCAAATCATCTCCGTGCTTGTGCTGCCCAGTGGAGAGCAACGGTAATCCCCAAATACCCCCTCAACCTCATACCCGCAATATCTCACCAAGTGCTGAAACTCAAACCTGTGTGTCCATCGTATCAATAAGGAACGTTCCACAGTCTCCACTTCGTTGCCTTGTTCATCAACGGACACATGTCGCAGCTTATGGATGCCGATTTGCCGATATTCATCACACCATTTCTTCTCGTATTCAATGATCTTGTACACGCCGTTCGGATGCGGAAACTCTCTGAAGTATCTATACTCGTCCCTCGGAGACATCCCATACGCCGACAGCCTTTCTATTGTGGGCACAAACAGACTAACCACCAGTCTCCCTCCTGAGGTAAGATGGGACACAGTATTCCTCAAAGCATCTATCTGACCCTCTACGTCTAAGAGAAGCATGAAAGACCGAAACCCAATATACGCAAAGTCATACTGCGAATACAGACTGTAGTTCCTCATATCCGCGTGAACAAAGGTCACGCGATTGCGAATGTGTTCTCCCTCGCCATCAGCCTTATACTGTGCCTTTGCCAACATTCCCATGGATATATCAACCCCCACCACACTAACACCCGATTGCGCCAATGCAATCGCAATCCGCCCCGTCCCGCACCCAAGGTCCAATACAGGAGTGGTACTCACACTCGCATACTGTCTATACCCTAACGTTGCATAAACATGGACGGGTCAGACGTTGGCTGGGATTTGATTGAGGATCTGTAACAGGCGCGTTTTGATCCAAGTGTTGGCACTGATCGTGAGTGTCAGAAGGCCTTGCGGCCGACTGAGGCGGCCCG
>DATIKF010000033.1:0-15999 GCA_035477855.1 Dissulfurispiraceae bacterium | reverse complement strand
GCGCACAAGATCAATCTGAAAGGAGATTCCCTCAGGAAAAAACGGTCGAAGTTGACCGATGCCGAACACCAGTCGTAAGATACTGCCTATCCAGCTTCGCTATGCTGAAAGTGTTCGGCTTCGACAAGAATCACTGTTCGGCTTCATCGGAATACGCAGCATGATATATAAACGGGCTGACTTATTCCCAAACGAAATATTTGGCTAATAATCAATATGATTGAGATTATTGTGTCGGCATAATATTGAAGTTATGGACAACCCGCTTTGTCGTGAACTGGTAAGCTATGCTGCTGTTCGTGCAGGGTCAGTTTCGATGCGAGCAAAGAAGTACATGAGTTTCACTAAAAAGAAATAATACCCTTTTTGTGAAAGAGAAAGAACGCAGTTCGAAGGCTTTTCTGACTTTATCTTATGCATAAAATTACTACTGATCGTCACTATCTGAGAAAAGTCAATACAAGCATCTCCAAGCCCATTGAGGGCAGGCAAAAAGAAATATCGGGCAATTTTGTTTTTCTTTATCTGCTCTGCAAACTGATTTGCCGTATCCTTGTTTTTATATTGCGTTAATTCTTCCAAAGAAACGACAGGCGCAGCCAAAACATAAGGCAGCCGCCCAGGTTGCATATCGCACGACGTAGACATAAGAGCAACTGTGAAATTTCCTCCATAAGCGTCACCATCGTCTTCGATAAAACAGATGGGGATATTATTTAATATATCACCCTGGTTTAGAGACTGCTCTTCAAGAATGGTGGGATTATAGAGCCAACGATCGAGATCTTGGGGGAGTCTATCTAAGCAAGCAAAAAAGTCGGCTTTCTGCTCCTCGGCAATAATTGTCGCTTTGTTTATAGCCTCTTCAAGATACATTACAGCTTTCTTAGTTTACTCCTGTAATATTGCCGCATGATGTTAGCTTCTTCTGCGGTCACGTCTCTCGAACCGGCGAACACAATTGCACCCAAATCAACAAGCTCGTTGACGACGTTAATCTGACGGGTGAGTTCGGGGATGGGACGTAGCCAGTTATCGTTATAGTCAAACTCGTTTCCCTCAAACTTCGCGCTACCCAACGTTGCTGACATAACCTGCTCAGACACAAAAAACTGCTGCTCCACAATGTCAACCTTCTTGACTGCTTCTGCCTGACAAAATGCAATCAATGGGAAAACTGCCGCTGTCGATACAGCCTTTCGAAATACTTCCGGAAGCGTCGGTGCCATGGTCCCCTCAGATAATTAGTTCTCTGCAAATGGTTTTTGAATGTAAATAGCACTTGGTGAAATGATTCAGCGCTGATTTAATCTTATCACGTTTACAGTCAAGCTGATAGTGGTAGTTCAATGTAAGAACCCGGCTGTTTTTGTCATATTTATATATGATGTTCAGTAATGCGATAGGAAAGACCTCAACCAGTACAGAGTGTTGAAGCACGGTTGCCGAGGTAGCAGAAGCATTGAACCTATTGTAGACATCATTTCTGTTTTCACCTTTGAAATTATCACTGATAGCAAAATTCTCACTATCATCCAACGAGTAAGCAAAATTGTAGCCGATACCGTCAATCGGAGTATGCGGCAATATCTCGAATAGCTTCGCCGCCACAGTATCCGCTAGGCTAAACAAGTCCTCATCCTCGCGCACTGGATTGAAAATAATGCGATCTATCCCTGGCAGAATATATAAATCGTTGATCCTTACGCGCAATTGCATTCCCGCGCCGACAGCCATTTCAACATCAAATTTTTTACCGGCAGGTTCGAATAGCTGCTGCGCCATCCATGGCGGCTGAAGAATATTAATATTCCATCCGCCGACCATGACAAGAGTGGCTTCTTGCAATAGTAGCTTGCTGATAACATCCTCCAAGGGCTTCGATTGTCTGAAATTATATCAGAAATCAAGGGCTTTTTGGTAAAAAGTGATCCTGATTAGAAATGCCTGGTCTTTTCGGAGATCGTCCAAAGTGTTTGAAGACGGGAAGAAGCGTAATGGCCGTTCAGGCTCCTCTCTATCCCTTGTAGTTTAGAGCAGCTCCCCTCCACTTTACACCCTGTCCGATTTTGCCAGGCCACCTCTTAAAACTGATAAGATTGCTCAGGAGATTCGGCCTATTTGTTCTTTAAAGCGAAGCGATACTGCTTCCGTGCTCACCAATTTCGCTCGTGCATAGCTGTTTTATATCTATTCAATATTCTGCCTGTGCTATACTTCGCAAAAAAGGAGACAAAGGTCCCATGCCCTCACTGATTCCTCTCCGACGATTCCGGTGGGTCGAACACCAGGCAAAGCGTGGGCGCTACCCTAATGCCCGAAGACTTGCCGAAGAATTCGAAATCTCCGAAAAAACCGCCCGTCGCAACATCATTTATATGCGGGACCAGCTGAATGCCCCTCTCGTTTTCGACCGCGCCCGCAACGGCTACTATTACAGCGACCACACCTTCAGCCTCTCGGAAGTACATCTTTCTGCTCATGATCTTGCCTCCCTGCTTCTTGCCCGCGACTTGCTGAAAAACATTGCCGGACAGACCATTGCGCAGGATGTTGCAGCAGCAGCTGATAAGATAGCCGCCGCGATGGAAAAACATGGCACCGATATCGGCAACGTGGACAACATCGTTTCGCTCCGCTTTGTCGAGCAAAGCCGAGTGAACGATCAGGTTTTCAAATGTCTCCTCCATGCATGCATCGACAAGCACTCCGTTGCTTTCCGCTATTCCTCCCCTGCCAGAAACGAACCGACGCAAAGAACCGTCGATCCTTATCACCTCTATAACTACATGGGCAACTGGCAACTCGTCGGCTGGTGCCACCTGCGGCAGCAATACCGGAACTTCAACCTACTTCGCATCAACAGCATAGAACCGCTTCAGCAAGTCTTTGCCGTTCGGAACGACTTCACTCCAGAGCACTACTTCAGCTCCAGCTTCGGCATCTTCAAGGCATGGAAAACACAGCGGGTCACCCTACAATTCACTCCCGAAAAAGCCCGCTGGGTGACAGGGCAAATCTGGCACCCCTCCCAAAAAGAAACTCTCCGAAAGGACGGCTCGCTCGAACTTACTTTTCCGGTAGCCGCGTATCCGGAACTGCTCATGGAAATACTCAAGCATGGCGCAGGCGTAAAAGTTATCCGCCCGCCGGAGTTGAAGAAACTCGTCCGTGCTGAAGCCGATAAAATCGCCCGCCTGTATTAATTCGGACAGGTCACTATCCGGGAGGGCGGGATGTGTAAAATAGACCGCAAGAAAGAGTTTGCATCAACAAACAGGGGAGGGCCTGTGATTCGTCGTGAGTTTCTGAAAGCACTCTTCGTCTCACCAGTTATGCTCGCCGCACCTGCACTTGCAGAAACACAGCCGTCACGCGCCGAAATCCTCCTGCTTGATTCCGTTATTGCAGGATTCCAGTATTATCGCGGCGAATCCGTCTGGGCAAGGCTGACTGCCGGAGACAGCATTCGTCTTGTCAGAGAGTCCGAAAACCGCTACGATGAGAACGCGATTGAAGTTTTCTGGAAAGACGAAAAACTTGGCTATATCCCCCGCTCAGACAACGTAATGCTCGCGCAGATGATGGATCGCAGGCTTAAGCTTCAGGCAAGAATAAGCGGATTGGCAGTGAGCAGCAACCCGTGGAAGCGAATTGAATTGCAGGTATTGCTTGATCTCTAAAGTAGTTATTGATTGGCAAACAGGAGGAGGAAGGAAAGGAAGAATGGATACTTTTGATAATTATTTTTTATATGTGACTGGTTTCAGGCCTCATGGTTGGCAGGCTGACCTAGCAACAGAGACCATCTTGAGTAACCGCATTGTGAGAATACCAACTGGCTTCGGGAAGACACTCGGAATCCTTGTCGCCTGGCTATGGCATCGAATTCAACAGCAGGATGACCGCTGGCCGCGTCGGCTTGTCTGGTGTCTGCCAATGCGTGTATTGGTCGAACAAACAGAAAGTGAAGTTCGGTCAACCCTTGAAACTTTAGGTCTGCTCTGGAACGGTGGTGAGCACGCCGGGAAGGTCGGTGTTCATGTGCTTATGGGCGGAATTGACAGTGGGAACTGGCATCTCTATCCGGAACACTGTGCGGTATTGATCGGCACTCAGGACATGTTGTTGTCGCGCGCTCTTAATCGCGGATATGCGTCTCCCCGCGCCCGTTGGCCGATGGAATTCGGTTTGCTCAATCATGATGCGCTCTGGGTGATGGATGAGGTGCAATTGATGGATGTAGGGCTTGCAACTTCGGCGCAAGTGCAAGCTTTCCGTGATGATGATGCTGCTGATCAGAGCTGTATTATGCGGCCCTGTCATACTTGGTGGATGAGTGCTACTTTACAGAAAAACTGGCTTGAAAAAAGTCCCGATACTGAACGACTGATCAAAAATCTCTCTCTCCCAGTGAAAATTCCGGAAAGGGTACGTGTCGGTCATCTTTGGGATGACGTAGACAAGCCATGTCGGATGGAGGTTGTCAAAGACGCCAAGGGGATTGCCGCACTTGTTGCGCGTGAACATATTAGTGTCGACAGAAGCCAAAGCGGTCCAACTCTAGTGGTCCTGAACAGGGTGGCAACTGCCGTGGAGGTCTATAAATTGCTGGCGGCGGACAATTCCTTAAAACAGACCGACATCCGGCTGGTTCACAGCCGCTTTCGCCCTTCGGAACGTGCCGCGTGGCGCAATGAATTTCTGAATAAGAATGCTTGCGCATCAGGAACCGATCGCATTATTGTCGCAACCCAAGTCGTGGAAGCTGGTGTCGATATTTCGGCGAGCCTGCTTATTACCGAACTGGCGCCTTGGGCAAGCCTAGTGCAACGATTTGGCCGCTCTGCCCGCTGGGGCGGTACAGCACAGGTCATTGTTGTTGATCTTCTCGCTGGGCAAGCCCGCGAAGCCTTACGCAAAGCGCGGGAGGCCAAGGAAAAGAAAAAGGAAATAGATGAATCAGCTATCATCGACACTGCAGAAGCCAGGACTGCCCTGCCTTACTCTTTGGACGAACTCAGGGCGGGCAGGGAAGCTCTCGGTCTGATCAACAATGTATCGCCTAAGCAACTTGAATCATTTGAAGAAGGGCACATTGAACTTCTTTCGCGGCTCTATCCCTTTGAACCCGCCCACCTATTGCTCCGCCACGAACTGGACGAACTGTTCGACACCACCACAGACCTGTCTGGGGCGGATATCGACATCAGCCGCTTCATTCGGTCTGGTAATGAGCGCGACCTTCAGGTCTTTTGGGCAGAAATAGCCGAAAAGACAGAACCCACCGAAGAAGCACGGCCCACGCGGGAGGCGCTTTGCTCGGTTCCATTCCTTACGGCCAGAGAGTGGTTGTGCGGCAGCGGAGCGCGATTGGAAAAAGGCAAGCGCGCATGGGTCTGGGATTGGCTTGAAGGAAGCTGGCGCAGAGCGGAAAGCCGTGATTTGTACCCCGGACAAACGGTTCTGGTGGCAGCGGATTGCGGAGGTTATCATGTGACGAGGGGGTGGGACCCAAAATCGACCGCCTCTGTTCAACCAGTTGAGGCGATTGCAGTAGGTGCTGCTGAGAAGGCCGATGCGACGCAAGACAATGAAGCGCTGAGCATAGCCCAATGGCAAACAATTGCTTTTCATGGAAAGCAGGTCGCGCAACTGTTGTGTGATATGGCTCTGCAATTGATTCCGAGGTTTGCCAAATTGTTTGACCTCAGTGGGCGCGTCCACGATGTTGGCAAATCCCACTTGGTTTTCCAGCAACGAATTTGTAGGGATGGGCGACCAGATCGTTCCGACTTGGCCAAAGCTCCTGAGCACTCTTGGTCAAAGAAGAATCGCCGCCGAGGGTTCCGGCATGAGTTGGCCAGTGCTCTTGCCCTGCTCTGGGTTTTGCGACGGCACAATCCTGACCATCCAGCATTGCTCGGACCGTGGCGCAATTTTCTTGACGCAGCAGGAATACCCCCGCTTGAAACCCCAAAGTCGGAAAGCCCACCGACTCTCATCGAAGAGGAAATTCTTTCACTTTCCGCCGACCACTTCAACTTGCTGATCTATCTGGTCTGCGCTCATCACGGAAAGGTTCGGCTGGCATGGCATGCATGTCCGGCAGATCAGGAATCTTTGGATGACACACTGCGCATTTGCGGCATCCGGGATGGCGAAATGTTGCCGTCGCTGCCGCTTTACACTGCGAATGGAGGCACAGCGTTTCTGCCGGAAACCTTCCTTGATCTGGTGACAGCATCCGCAGGGCTTAATCCCAAGACCGGTCAGGGGTGGACAGAGCGCGTGTTATCGCTTCTCTCTCTTTACGGGCCTTTCGGACTCGCATGGTTTGAGGCGATCATACGAGCAGCTGACCAGCGGGTCTCCATGACTGCCGCAATCGACTTATTGCTCAAAGAGGAGGTGGTGTGATGATACACATTCACAACCTGAACGGCTGTGCTCCGGTGCCATTGGCTCACTACCTGAAAGCCCTCGGAATCCTGCGTTTGGTTGCGGAACAGGCCGACCTGCAGGCCAGAGGGTGGTGGGAAGGCGAACGCTTTCGTCTGGCGACTAAGCTCAATCGAGAAGAACTGGAGGCTTTTTTTCTGGTGAAGTATGAACCCACGCCTATGGTTGCGCCGTGGAACAAGGGCTCTGGTTTTTTCTATCACAATGACCGAGGACTGACGCAAATCTCGAACTCAACCGCTCCAAGATTTGCATCATTTCGCAACGGCATTGCAGCCTCGAAAGCATTGCTATCAGAGTTAACGAAGGCAGATGAAGCTGTCAGGGTAATAAAAGCTGAGACCAAAGTGAAAGGTCTTACAAAAACCCAAAAGGATGCATTGAAAAATTCACCCGAGTACAAGAAACGCCTTACCGCGGCTGAAAAAGCGTTCAAGTGTTTGAAGGTAGAGTTCATACCACGTTGCAGGTTGCTCTGGCGAGGGCCGCATCGGGAATGGATGGATGCTGCCATGGTACTTGACAACGAGGGGACTCCCAGCTTTCCAGCACTGATAGGTACCGGCGGCAATGATGGACGCCTCGACTTTACCAATAATTTTATGCAAAGGCTCAGTGAGATTTTCGATCTTGCCGACAAACGCGGAAAATCACGCCCTCCAGCGGCTCAATGGTTTGCAGGCGCACTGTGGGGCGGTGCCTTTACAGGGTGTCAAACCGGCAGTGCCGTCGGACAATACTTGCCTGGTATGGCGGGTGGGGCTAACAGTACAACCGGATCGTCGGGTGACAGCCAACTGAACCCGGCAGACTTCATCTTAATGCTGGAAGGGGCGGTTCTTTTCACATCCCATGCCACGCGCCGACTTTTAAGCACAGCATCATCACGCGCCTCAGCGCCGTTTGCTGTCAGTGCGCAAGGCGCCGGATACTCAAGTTCGTCCGACACCGACGAAAGCGCTCGCGGCGAACAGTGGATGCCGCTTTGGTCGCAACCGATAAACTTGTATGAACTGAAACGTATAGTATCGGAAGGGCGAGCACAAATTGGCACGCAATCATCTCATGGGGAACCTCTTGACCTTGCCCGTGCTGTTGCACGTCTAGGCACGGCGCGTGGTATCGGCGAATTCCAACGATATGGCTATATTGAGCGTAACGGTCAGTCGAATCTGGCCGTCCCTCTTGGCAGGTTCCGTGTGCCGAAAAGGGTCTCTCCACATCTGGCCTGTCTTGACGACCTCGACCGTTATAGATGGCTTCATCGACTGCGGCTCGAAGCACGGGACACTACAAACAAGAAGGCTCCTGCACGCTTGAAAAATGCGGAACATTGTTTAGGCAATGCGCTTTTCGCAGTCACTCAGCGCCATGATAGTCCGGTTGAATGGCAGAACGTACTGATGGCGCTGGCTAAGGTCGAAGACGTTATGACCACGGGAAGCGGATTCAATGCTGGCCCGATTCCACCATTGCGACCAGAATGGGTCAGGGCTGCGGATGATGGTTCAGCCGAGCTTCGCCTGGCGCTTGCCTTTGCCATGCAGGCCGCATCTTTTGGCAGAAAGGGCGAACAGTCCTGGCCGATTGACGGCATTCGCCGGCATTGGTTGCCACTGAAGGGGAACCAGTTTGCAAAAACTGGAACCGGCACACAGTCCCGTCTGGAAAAAAAGACAGAGGTGGTGCTTCGTGGGCGAAATAGTGCTGATGCCGCTATTTCTCTTGTCCAGCGGCGGCTGATCGAAGCATCGCAAGAAGGGCAACGCCGCCTGCCGCTTTCTGCGGCTTATAAATCTGCCGCTACGTCAAGCGATTTGGCCAGGTTACTGACGGGAGAGGTCGATCTCGACAGAACCTTGTTACTGGCGCGTGCGCTTATGGCACTCAATAGTCGGCAATGGGGGGCAACGCCTTGTCCTCCAGCCCGTGGACAAGAATACGATTACCCCGACGACGCCTGGCTGGCCATCCGTCTGGCCATGCTCCCGTGGCCGCTGCCGGATGGGCGCACCATTGCCGTTGATCCTGCCATCTTCCGGAGATTAATAAGTGGCGATGCGACTGCGGCTTTTGAATTGGCTTGCCGTCGGTTACGGGCTGTCGGCATTACAACAACAGTGCAATGCGCCGTCGTCCCGCAAGTAACCGCCCGGCTTTGGGCAGCAGCACTGGCCTTTCCGATTGCGCAAACGACCGCTGCGGATTTCGTCCGCCGCCTCGATCCCAACACGATCTAACTCAAGGAGGAACAAAACATGCTGACCGCTCTTAACAACTGCAACCGCCTGCTTTTCGCAATCCCGTTGCAACCGCTTCAGGGACAACGCTTTCAGCCTACCGGCTTTCCGTCCCTCGGTGCGGCAACATTTCAAACCCGCAACGGCATGTCGCTTCTCGTCGAAAGCGCACAGAGCATGGCAAACCGGCTGGAATTAACCATATGGGATGACGCAAATGACAATCTGAAAACAGATTTTGCTGCGCTGTCTCATGTGCGCGTCATGCGCAAGGAGAAGTTCCTCACTGACACTGTTCTCGAATCTCACCGCATCAACAGCCCGTATATCCTGGAAGGTGAGGACAAGAGGTTTTTCGATCAAATCAAGGCCGAACTCGCTGTTCTGGAAACAGGGCCCGTTAACCGGCGAAAGTTGGCAGAAGTGTTGCTGAAGTATGATATTGGCTCCTTGCTGCACGGTGTTTTTCTGGCCAAAAAGGAACTAGCCGGAGGAAGGCTGAGACTTTCCAGAGCCATTGAAGCCTTTATCGAAGCCGATGGTGTCAGAGTCGCTGCATCTGGTGGCGTCAAGAATGACCATGTCAATCCTTCCGGCGAGACCAAGTCCGGCTTTGGCAACGTTCCATTTGCCCGTGACGAATTCACTGCTGATGCCATCACCATGTACGTCAAGCTCGATCTCGCCCAGATTCGCGGCTACGGACTTGGCGACGCTGTGGAAAACCTCTTGATTCTTCTGGCTCTATATAAGCTGCGCACACTGCTTGACGGCAACCTGCGGTTACGCACTGCCTGCGATTTCCGCGTCGCTGCTGACAAGATAACAGCCACAGCGCCAAAAGAGTTCGAATTGCCGGAAAGCACGGTATTGTTGAATGACCTGTGTAAAGCAATAGCGGTATGTCAGAAAAAGATGACTGTCAGCACAGTAACATTCAATGACGAACTTAAGAAGGGGAAAGAGCCGAAGGAGGAAGCAGTCCAAGACCCGGAACCCGTCGAGGATTAATCATGCCAACTTTAATTATGACATTCCCCGCGCGGCGCTTTCATGCCACACCGTGGGGACACCATGTCAACGAAGGGCTGATAGAATGGCCTCCATCACCGTGGCGGCTCATAAGGGCGCTTCTTTGTGTTGGTTACACCAAGGGGCAATGGGGTGACGACGGGCCGCCCGCTCATGCCCGCAATCTGTTTGCAAAACTAACCAGCGTACTCCCTGTATACAGCATGCCAAAGGCTGTCGGGGCACACAGTCGTCACTATATGCCGCTGGCCAGCTTAAAGAATGCGCGTGAAAACACTACTCTGGTCTTCGATACTTGGGCGCATGTAGACTGCGGCCAACTTGCCATTTCGTGGGATGTGGAATTAAACGAAGACGAGCAATTGTTGCTCGCTGAACTGGCGGCTAAGCTCAGCTATCTTGGCCGCGCCGAAAGTTGGGTCGAGGCAAGGTTGGCACTGGAAAATGAATCGGTGCCTCCGGCTAATTGCCATCCGTGTGACTCGCCACCTGAGCGAGGGTGGGAGCAGGTCGCACTGCTTGCGCCGCTCAGCGATGCCAACTATTCAGAGTGGCGACAGCTATCGGTCAACAAAGTTCTGGCGGGGTGCCCCCCCGGCGAGCAGAGCGGCAAGCGCCCGAGCAAGAAGGATGAGAAAATTCTTGCGCAACGGGAAAAAGCTTTGGAACCATTTCCGTCCGCTCTGCTCGATGCCTTGCAAAAAGACACATCCTGGCAGCGAAGCCACGGCTGGAGTCAGCCGCCCGGCAGTCAGCGGGTATTTTACTGGCGCAGAATCGATTCGTTAGAGATTGGCCCTCCGGTCGGGCGTACCGTACAGGACAGGTCTTCGGTTCAGCTCATGCTTCTGTCGATGGCCACGGCAACCGGCAACAAACATGCACTGCCGTCGGTCATTTATACCTTGATCCATGGTGAAAGACTGCATAAAGCACTGGTCGCTGCAGCCGGAGACTACAATTGCGTTCTTTCTGGTTGTGATGAAGCAGGGAATCCGCTGTTGGGGCAGCACGAGCATGCCCATTTCCTCCCGCTTGACCTCGACAGTGACGGACATCTCGATCATTTTGCGATCTGGGCACCTATGGGGATTGACGATGCTGCCCAAAAAGCAGTTCGGACACTCCGCAAGACGTACGCTAAGAACATCAAATCACTGTACCTGGCTTTGGCGGCAACCTGCGAAGAGCTGAAGGAATTACGGACTCTTTCGGGCCTTCACGGAGAAAAACTGGGCTCGATTTTCGGACTGAACGGCTCGACCGAATGGATCAGCCATGCCCCTTTTGTCCCGCCCCGCTTCCTGAAGCCGCGAGGAAAAAATAGTCTGCACGGTCAGGTCCAGGCAGAGCTGCAATCACGAGGGTTACCTGCTCCCGTTGACGTTTCCGTTATTGACCCGCGCGATAACCCGACATTCTTGCGTCATCGGCATTTCACACGCGCAAGAAAAAATGGCTTTCCGCCACCCGTAGACTGTGGTTTTACCCTGAAGCTTGTATTCGAGACTCCAGTCTACGGGCCTCTTTGCCTTGGATATGGCAGTCACTACGGCCTCGGCCTCTTCGCCGCCGTGGACTGAGAGAAAGGAGCCATTAATGACAGACTTCTACATAGGCCAACACTGTAATCACCCCGACCACGGGGCAGGCACCCTTACGTTCATCGGAAGTGACTATGTGGGCATTGAATTGCAGGAAGGCTCTCAGGTTCTCGTCAGGAAAGAAACTTTTTTGAAGCCATCTTCGCCTATTGGGGTGCAAAGACTCGTATCCTCTGAAAGAGCATCTTCATGGCCCGAGTCTACATTCGTTCGCGATGATGCTGAGGCACAGCATTATCACGGATCGCATTGGCAGCCGTTCTTTGATGACGTCAAGATGATTCTCGAGCAACTTCCCGTCATACTGAAAAGCGCTGAACCATGGGTCGGCGGCTCTAATATGCATGCAATTCGTGAAACTCCCAGTGGCTGGACTCCAGGAATTACGCTTGTGTGGCCAAATCATAGGCAGGGCCTGATGCTAAGCATTGAAACTTCATCTGACCGCAATTCCTTAATTAGCATGCACCCATTTGTTTCTGTCGGTGGGCAGCATCATGTCAGACTCCTCCAAGTCAATGTATGGGAGAACGGCCTTGAAGCACAAATCGAGGTTGAGTTTGGCGAGACAACACTCACCTTCTTTGATGTTGCCTATACGAAGAACAGGTTATGGTATGAAGCCGGGAGGAGCTTTCAGTTCATTATTTCCGGCATAGCATATGACGCCCGTCCATCCACTCTAATGGAGACACCGGTTAACCATCATCCAGATGAAATTGCGTGGCAACGTCAATTAGGAGAAATTGAGGGTAAAGCTATCCCGCCATTGTCATCAACGATTAGTCTGCGCGGGATGGCAATGTTCCTGCACATTGAAGAATGGGATCGAGACGATTACAGCTTCAGAGGCCCGATCAAGGAGGTTCGCGAACTGAACCTTGACATCCTCGGTCAGACGGGATGGTTTGTCAAAGTAACGGCAATGCGTTTCAATGGCGGAGATGCAGATCTTGATTTTCTGATCACGCAGCGCGTATGGCAGGGGACTACGCCTCCCTCAGTCGGACAAGACATCGAAGGCAGTGTATGGTTGCAAGGCTATCTCTGGTGCCCTCCGACATGGTGAACAATACTCCTCTCATTCCGGTCCGCATGTTGAATGAGTTTGTTTACTGCCCGCGTCTTGCTTACATGATGTGGGCGCAAGGCGAATTTGAGCACAATGAATATACGGTGGACGGAACTATCCGCCATAAACGGGTCGATAGCGGCGGTGGCGCATTGCCGGAAGTGACTTCCGACGACATCCAGATACAGGCAAGATCGGTAAGCCTGAGTTCCGAGCGTTTGGGCATTACGGCAAAGATCGATATGGTAGAGGGTGAAGGTAGTATTGTCAGGACGATAGACTACAAGCGGGGGAAGCGGCCACACGTCGCGGGAGGTGTTTATGATCCTGAGCGGGTACAGCTTTGTGCACAAGGTTTGTTGCTTCGCGAACATGGGTATTCCTGCGATGAAGGAATAATTTACTTTGTAGCCTCGCATGAACGCGTTCCGGTGATCTTCGATCAAGATTTGATAAGCCTGACTCTCGACTCGATTAGTTCCTTCGGCAAGGCAGTCAACGATAACCCCATACCTCCTCCTCTTGAAGACAGTCCTAAATGCAATCCCTGCTCGCTTCTCGGAATTTGCCTGCCTGATGAGGTCCGCTTTCTTTCACGCGCTGCAGAAGCAATCAGACCGATTGTTCCTCGCGACCCGAAAGGTTTGCCGCTGTATGTGCAATCTCCAAAAGCATTTGTTCGCAAGGACGGTGAGCGACTGATAATTGAAGAAGAGAAATCTGTTGTTGCACATGCTCGTCTTGCTGAAACAACGCAGGTGGTCCTGTTCGGTAGTGCTGCATTGACCGCTCCTGCGCTCCACGAGTGCATGACTAGGGAAATCCCAGTTACCTACATGAGCTACGGCGGATGGTTTATGGGACACACAGTCAGCACTGGCCACAGAAATGTTGAAACCCGCATGCATCAATATCGTGCAAGCTTTGAACAGGACTCGTGCTTGAAACTGGCACGGCGGCTCGTTGCGGGGAAAATCGCAAACTGCCGAACTCTGCTGAAACGGAACTGGCACGATGACAAAGATACTCATGCAGAATACCTGCTCCGCGCGCTCAGAAGCGATATTCGACATGCTCTTCGCGCTCAGACACTTGACGAATTGCTGGGTGTCGAAGGCTCGGCAGCAAGCCGTTATTACAGCTCATTTATGCACATGATCAAGTCTGACGATTCAGAACTCCATTTTGATTTCACAAAGAGAAATCGTCGCCCTCCTCTCGATCCCGTAAACGCCATGTTGTCTTTTGCGTATGCAATGCTCACTCGGGAATGGACTATAGCGCTTTCTACCGTGGGGCTTGATCCATATCGGGGATTTTATCATCAGCCCCGGTTCGGCAGACCGGCATTGTCGCTGGATATGATGGAACCGTTCCGGCCAATTGTCGCTGACTCAGTTGTGATTTCAGCAATAAACACCCACGAGGTTAAAACGGATGATTTTCTGTTTGCTGCCGGTTCTTGTAATCTCACAGCAAGTGGCCGCAAGCGTTTTATCGGCACATTCGAGCGACGGATGCGGCATGAGATTACACATCCCATATTCGGCTACAGAATAAGCTATCGCCAGTTACTGGAAGTGCAGGCTCGACTGCTAATCAGACATCTTGGCGGCGAAATACCGCTTTATCCGGTATTTACGACCCGATAATACGCATGGAACATCTTTATATCATTTGTTACGATATAAGGAATCAGAAACGCTGGCGGCGCGTCTACAGAAAAATGAAGGGCTATGGTGAGTGGGTTCAGTTATCGGTCTTTCAATGTCGACTGAACAGAATACGCTTTCTCAGGCTTGAGTCTGAATTGAAAGAAATTATCGTCAACACTGACGACCATGTGTTGTTTTTCGATCTCGGACCTGCTGATCAGGTAAAACCTAGGACAGTAAGCTTGGGAAAAACATTCACCCCGGAGGAACTCGAACCCGTTATTGTTTGACTGCACTGCCGGAACTTTTCGAGCACTGTTGAGCCGTGAAAAAAGCCAGACCTGCTCGAAAACAGATAGTTCTTTGACAATTCAGAGACTTATTGAACACAAAAGCATGCCTAAGCATCGCGAAGCATGCCATGTTGATTGTATGATGACGACTTACTCGAAAATATGCGTGCAAGATAGCATATATCAGCCCCTCGCAAAGGGACGATTTTCCGGAGTAGAAATGCTCCGGCCTCATTGAAGCGTCGACGTCCAGGCCAACTGCCTCGAGGCTGAGGTAATTTTCCGGAGTAGAAATGCTCCGGCCTCATTGAAGCGATCGCCGCTGAAACCGAAGTCACCGCCGCCGCGGATTTTCCGGAGTAGAAATGCTCCGGCCTCATTGAAGCGTCGCTCATGAGATCGGCAATGTCCTGGTCAGACATATTTTCCGGAGTAGAAATGCTCCGGCCTCATTGAAGCATCACATGACCTTGCGCGAAAGACAGGTGGCGTTCATATTTTCCGGAGTAGAAATGCTCCGGCCTCATTGAAGCGCAAATGACCCAAAGAGGGTACGCTGAGGAGCGGGATTTTCCGGAGTAGAAATGCTCCGGCCTCATTGAAGCGCACGCACCGAGCCGCTGCCCGCGACCATTCTGCTATTTTCCGGAGTAGAAATGCTCCGGCCTCATTGAAGCCGCCAGGCTGCGCGCCGAGCCATACCAGCGAACCTTATTTTCCGGAGTAGAAATGCTCCGGCCTCATTGAAAGAACTGCGCTTTTCTTTGTCAGTCTTGGTTCCTCTCACCTTGGGCAATTGTAGCCTGTTCACGAACCACTGACTGGCTGTAATCCCCCAGATGGCATCACGGGAGAAGTGGAGTCTGGTGCGGATTGCGCCGAGGGCTTCAAGCCTTTCAACGGAAACCGTGGACAATTGGAGTCCACTGTCAATCGCCGCTTGAAAGGCTTTCTTGTTGGCCGTTTGCAAGTCTCCCTCGGATCAGCTAAACTTCCCCTCATGGAATACGTCGTTTATGTTCTTGGCCTTTGCGCCCTACTTGGCTGCTTCTACCTGTATCGCAGAACGAAACGCATCAAACGGGTCAGCGACTATTACACGATCCGTTCCACCCTACCAGTCGACGGTGATCCGTTTGACGACCGCATCGAATTCCACATTCGCAAACGGCATAGTGGCTGATTTGAAAATGCATGCAGGAAAGATTAAAGGCTGGATAGATACCACGCGATAGCAACGAAAGCAATTGCAAAGTAGATAATGACATCCTTATAAATGGCCACATGCCGTAACTATAGGTAAAAAAAGCTAGGAAGTCAAAGGAATCGTGGTCTTAAGGTACCCCCATTCTTTATGAGGTCGTTTTCTTTCATATAGTTGACGGGATACTGATATCATTGTTGCAATATGAAGGAGCATTATATGAGGTCATGTCAATAAGTGTGTAAAAAGCCATCAGGCGGCTTCCCTTTCCGAGGCGAGCACGGTCATTATCTGAGCCGCGACCCCGTCGGCAAACTCATTCCCTGCATGCACCTCTTTCAATAGCTCGAAACCTTTGAGTCTGCGGAATCTCTTTTCGGCGACCAGCAACAGCTTCCAGATCATTGCCGTGGCATTCTGCACCTTCTTGAACCGTT